>CAYGHG010000094.1:1132-10318 GCA_964349515.1 uncultured Spirochaetia bacterium | reverse complement strand
TGAGAACTGAGAAATGAGAACTGAGAAATGAGAACTGAGAAATGAGAACTGAGAACTGAGAACTGAGAACTGAGAACTGAGAACTGAGAACAAAAACAAGAAGTAAATTTTTCCGGAAGGGAGAAGAGGGTGATATCATTCGGCAGGCATATCTGCAATGATTTTTCCATAGCTGTGGAAAAGGAGTGGATCCTTTCTAATGAAAAGGGCAGTTTTGCCTCTTCCACCATTCTGCTTGCCAATACCCGCAAATATCACGGAATACTCACAGCAAAACTTCCCGGCATAGACAACAGGATAGTGCTCTTCCCGAACTGCGACGAAGAGGTTGAAATAGCGGGGCACATACACCAGATAGCCACCCACAAATATAAAGATACGGTATTTCCGCGCGGGTTTGCTTTTATGGAAAACTTTCACATCCGCGACGAGAGGGCTGTGTTCATCTATCTTATAGACAACATAAGGCTGAAAAAAGAGATATTCATAATGAAAGACGCAAACACGGTAGTGATAAAATACACACAGCTCACTCCGAACGGCCACATCAAACTTACCATCAGGCCGTTTATCGCCTTTAGGGAAGCGGAACACCTGATCAGGGAAATGCCGGCTTTTGACCCCGAAATAATAGATGAAGGGGGCAGGATAAAAATATCGGCTTTTGCAAATATGCCCTCTGCCTACATTTACAACCCTGACAACGGCAGGGTATTACAGGACGGCGTCTGGTACAGGGATTTTTATTACATAAGGGAGGGGCATGCGGGTTTTGACGCATCCGAAGACCTGTACAACCCGTTTAAGATTGTTCATGAACTTGATTATAATGAAACCAAAAGCATAGTATTTTCTTCCGACAGCATGGAGCCGGGCGAAGTCGCCGGGCTTGAAAACAGGTTTAATACCCAGATACAAAAGATGAAAAAAATCTGTGTAGATATAGGCGCCTGCGTGCGCGATGACGATTACCGCGTAAACATACGCCACCTGGTGGCTGCAGCGGGCTCGTTTGTGGCAAAGGATTCCGCGGGTATGCCGGCTGTGGTTGCGGGGTTTCCGTGGCCTCACTATATCTGGATGAGGGACACATTTGCTTCTTTCCCCGGGCTATTTTTGGTGCTTAAAAAATATGAAGAGGCAAAAGAACTCCTTCTCAATACGGTGGAGCTTGAAAAAAACGGGCTCATTCCTCTGAGCATGACGATGGAAAGAAATGACATCAGGTACACATCTGTGGATTCGACGCTTTGGTACTTTCAGGCTCTTTATAAATACCTTGAGTACACGGGCGATTACTCAATTACCGCCGCAGGGGCGGGTTATTTTGAAAAACTTGTGCATATAATGAGCAAATTAAAAAACGGTACGGATTTTAACATACACTGCGCCGAAGACGGCTTGCTCTACGCCGGATTCCCGGGGCTGCAGCTCACCTGGATGGATTCATCAATAAGCGGTGCTCCTGTAACTCCGAGGCAGGGGATGGCAGTTGAAATAAACGCGCTTTGGTACAACGCGGTCAGGACAATGGAAAACATATCAGCTAAAAACGGCAGTGCAGGGCTTGAAAAACAGTACAGGGAGCTCGCGGACAGGATACATGCTTCGTTCAATTCTGAGTTCTGGTATGAGGAAGGGGGGTACCTGTATGATTACATAGATTCCGGCTACAAAGACATAACTGTCAGGCCCAATATGATAACGGCAATAAGCCTGCCCTTTGAACTGATAGGAGAAGCGCATAAAAAAGCAAAAATTATGAATGTGATCATAAAGGAACTGTACACATCTTTCGGGCTGAGGACTCTTAGCAATATGAATGTCAATTTTAAGGCTTCTTACGGAGGGGACAAGGCTTCGCAGGATAAGGCTGCTCATCAGGGAACTGTCTGGAGCTGGACCGTGGGGCATTTCGTGACCGCTTACATCAAGACCTACGGCAGGGGCGAAGACAGCCTGAAATTCATAGAAACTGTTTATGAGCCGTTTTTTGAGCATTTAAAAACAGCGGGCCTGGGAACCGTCTCCGAGATGTTTGACGGCAGTTTCCCCTACAACGCCAAAGGCAGGATTTCCCACGCCTGGGCCGTGGCCGAGCTTTTAAGGTCATACTTTGAGGATTTCCTTGCAGCAAATGGGAAAACTTAGCGTACTTATACTCTCCGCAAGCCCTTCTTTGGACAGCCTGTCACTTTCGTGCGCCCTTGAATTTTCAAAAAAAATATCTTCCAAAAAAGCAGGGGTAATGAGTGTCTGTAAATATAAAATATCAAGCTGCAGAGGGTGCCGCTCCTGTGACACAAGGCGCTGCGCCCTGCGCGATGATTTTTTAAAACTCAACCGGAGAGTGAAAAAAGCGGATATAGTAATCACGGCCTCTCCGGTATATTTTATGGGGGTGCCGTCGTATTTCAAGGCGTTTATTGACAGGCACCAGCAGTTCTGGAACAGGGAGGGTAAAGCAAAAAAAATGCAGGGATTCATAATTCTTACAGCCGGCTCTGATTCCGCAAAAGTTTTTGCGGGCGCAGAGCGGGAAATAAGGGCCATGTACGCGGTAAACGGAATTCAAACAGCGGGCGTTTTGCACCTGCGCGCAACAGACCTGCCGGGAAGCGGGGAAAAAGCGCTGAAGAGGTCCGGCCGCGCGGCAGAGAAATTTTTAAAAGGCCGGTCATGACGGCTGAATACAGGCTGCTTGACGAAAATCTGGGGGGATACCTGAATTTTATTAAATTTGAAAAGGGTTTGAGCCCCAACACCTCGGAAGCGTACGGGGCGGATATTGCAGCCTATATGGAGTTTATCGGAAAAAATAAGGTTGAAAAAGCCTCTGAAGATACGCTTACCGACTATATTTTCCACATGAAAAACCTCAAATACTCGCCGATGACAATAGCAAGGGCGGTAGTCTCGCTTAGAAATTTTTATAAGTTTATGGTAAGGTCGGGAAAAACACCGAAAAGCCCGATGGAAGAGATGGAAGGGTTTAAAACAGGAAGAAAAATACCCGAGGCGCTTTCACAGCCTGACATAGAGAAACTCATAAGCGCGGCAGACACCTCAAAAAAACAGGGGATAAGGGACAAGGCGGTGATGGAGCTTTTGTACTCGGCGGGTATCAGGGTGAGTGAGTTAACCGGGCTTGAACTTACTGATATAAATATTGAAGAGCGGGTGGTGCGCTGTTTTGGAAAAGGCTCAAAGGAAAGGCTGGTGCCTGTAGGTGATTATACGGCAGAGGCGGTTGCCGATTACCTGGATGTGAGGCAGGCTTTTTTTAAAAATTCCTTCAGCCCCCACCTTTTTGTAAACAGGTTCGGAAAAAAATTCAGCAGGGAAGGAATATGGAAAATATTGAAAAACTATGCCAAAAAAGCAGGCATAGAAAAAAATGTTTATCCCCATATTTTCAGGCACACTTTCGCGACGCATCTTCTTGCGGGCGGGGCTGATTTGAGAAGCGTGCAGGAGATGCTCGGCCACGCGGATATTGCCACCACGCAGATTTACACGCACGTTGACAGGAGCGGGCTGAAGAAAATACATAAAAAATTTCATCCGAGGGGATAGAGTGAAAGAAGAGGTAAATTATAAAGGTTTTTATTACGCGGCCTTTGGAATTACGGGAGGCTTAATAGCGCTGCTCTTTGCGTTTCATTTTATTATTTTTCCGGGGCCGCAGTACGGGTACGGTCAGTTTGAGGCAAAAATCACTTATGTGGTTGACGGTGACACCGTCGTAATTGACACCGGCAAGACAGTAAGGCTGCTCGGCATTGACACGCCCGAACTGCACCACCCCGACAGGCCTGCGGAACATTATGCCGCAGAGGCGTCGCAGATACTCAAAGGTATGGTTATGGGAAAAAGGTGCATTTTCAGTTATACTGATAAGAGAAAGTATGACGTTTACGGAAGGGTGCTCGCCCATATTCACTGCGGCGGGGTGCACGTAAACGCAGAGATGGTAAGGCTCGGGGCTGCGTACTATTACGAGAAAAGTGATGACAATCTTTCGCTCGCGTTAAATGCTCTTGAGGCTGACGCAAAAAAAAGAAAGGCAGGCTTGTGGGATGACGGCGGAAATCAATAAAACAGGTTTCGGGGAGTTTGCCCGCAGGGCGGTCACTGTCACGCTTTGCGCGCTTACGGTAATTATTTTCGCGAGGCTGCTCATAGTGGATGAACTGGTGAGGCTGAAAGACTGCGGCAAAGAAAGGGTGCCTCCCGCTGAAACAGCCGCCTATGAGCCGCGGGAAGAAGATACCGGGTCAAAGGAGATTTTTGAAATAAAATGGCAGGACGCGCCGGATTATGCAGGAAAGTATGTGAGGGTAAAAGGGGAGATTGTTTCGTCCAAAAATACCGGCAAAGTGTGTTTCCTTAATTTTGATAAAGACTATAAAAACACCATGACTCTCGTGATTTTTTCCTCGAGTTTTAAGAGGTTTCCTGACAGGCCGGAGAAACACTATCTCGGGAAAAACATAACGGCAGAGGGCAGGGTTAAAATGTACAAAGGAAAACCTGAAATAATACTCGGCTCTCCGGAACAGATAAGAGAGGGTGCGATATAATGGAAAATGAGTTTTTTAAACAGTCGGGTGTTTGGGAGGGTTCGGGAACTCTTGACTCCGGCGGTACTGAGATAAAATGTACCGCTTCTGCTGTAGCGGCTGTTTCGGAAAATTCCATAAAGATAGATTTTTCGATTAAAACTCCAGGCGGCGCAATGAAGAAAAGGCTCTATGTAATTAAGGGGTTGGGACCGCTCTCTATGTCAGCCCCTATAACGGTTGAAGCTTCAGGGTTTGGGATTTTTGCCGGCGCGGCAGTTATAATGACAGGCTCGGTTATATTGACTTACGAAGGCGCTGATAATAATGTTTCTTTTATGGAAAATATCATTGAAGCAGGCGCGGGCAGGGTGAGAATAAAGGGAAGTATGATGAATGATTCTGATATTTTGGAATCCTGGAACATTGAAATCAGGCGAAAGGGTTAGAATTAACACAAAATTAACGCGTTTTAGAGGGCGGAATTAACATAAAATTCATATTATGGGGTAAAACAAACCCGGAGGATGAAATGGAAAAAATAATCGCGGTAGTGGATGACGAAGAAGATATACGGGAGCTCGTTTCGGTTAACCTTAAAAAAGCCGGCTACAAATCTAAAGAGTACCCTGACGGGAAAGCGTTTTTGAGGTCGCTTTCAAAATCACTTCCTGACGCCGTTATTCTTGACCTGATGATGCCGGGGCTTGACGGCATAGAGGTGTGCAGGAGTTTGCGGGCTGACGAGCGCTACAGGGACCTGCCGGTCATAATGCTGACGGCAAAGGCGGAGGAGGCTGACCGGGTGCTCGGGCTTGAGATGGGGGCTGATGACTACGTCACAAAGCCCTTTTCGCCGAGGGAGCTCACAGCCAGGGTAAAAGCGGTGCTAAGAAGAAAGAAACCGCAGGAAGAGGAAAAGGTCTCCTCGCTCGGAGATATTATAATAGATTCAAACAGGCACGAGGTAACGGTAAAGGGAAAGCAGGCAAAACTTACGTCAACCGAGTTTAAAATTCTTAAAATACTTTCTTCAAAACGGGGATGGGTATTTTCAAGAGAACAGATACTTGACAGCCTGTGGGGCAATGAAAAAACAGTAGTGGACAGGACCATAGACGTGCATGTGAAGCACTTAAGGGAAAAACTGGGAAGCGCGGGAAAAATGATTATTAATGTAAGGGGAGCGGGGTACAAAATAGAAGAATGAGAAACACAATTTTTTTCAGGATTTTTTCCGGGTACTTTATAGCCGCGGCGCTTCTGGCGCTTGCGATATCTTTTTTAACCTTCGGGCTCATCAGGGAGTTTTATGCAGGCATGCTGCTCAACAAACTGGAAGCCGTGGCCGGAACTGCGGAGCCGGTACTGTCGGAGTATGTAGCATCCAAGCAATACAAAGAAGCTGATATATACCTCAAAAAAACCGGTGTGCACAACAACGTCAGGATTACTGCCGTATTACCTGACGGCAGGGTTATAGCGGATTCCGATAAAGACATTTCCCAAATGGATAATCATGCAGCCAGGCCTGAAATAGAGGCTGTGATTTCCGGCGCTGAAAAGAAATACACTTCAAAAAGATTCAGTGACACTACAGGGGAGGAGATGTTTTATTATGCTTTGGCATCCTTTGATTCCGGGGGAAAAGTTTCCTGGATAATCAGGGCAAGCATGTATGCCTCTGACATAAACAGTTTTCTTGACGGGCTGAAAAATAAAATCGTACAGGCAACCGCGGCGGTCCTGCTGCTCGCGCTCGCCATATCATATATTCTGTCGCGCAGGATATCGGTGCCGATAAAAAAAATCAGTGAAGCTTCTGCCGCGCTTGCCTCGGGGGATTTCGGTATTAGGGTGGATTACGAGGGCAAAGACGAACTGTACGGGCTTGCGGTCGCATTTAACAAAATGGCCAAAGAACTTGAGGGGATGGTTGCCGCCCTGTCCGGACAAAAAGAAAGGCTTAATACGATAATCTCCTCGGTTAAGGAAGGGCTGCTTGTCATTGACAGTGAAGGAAAGATTACAATCGCAAACAGGAGCGCCGCGCAGATAATGGGGTTTGAAAGGCCTGAAGCAAAAAGTTACTGGGAGTGTATGGCAGGCCGGGAATTCAACGGTGTCATCGAAAATGCCCTAAGGGTAAGGTCAAATCACGTAACAAAGCTTGAAATAAATTCAAGGCATTACCTGTGCTCGGCCACATATCTGGAAGGCACCAATGAAATAATAGTCATTTTGTATGATGTGACCGAGATGGACGAGTTTGAAAAAATAAAGAGAGACTTTGTGGCAAATGTTTCGCACGAACTCAGGACGCCGCTGACGGCTATCAAGGGTTTTGCAGAAACACTGGAGTCGGAGTCAGAGTCAGAAGAGGACAAAAAGTATCTGAATATAATAATAAGAAACAGCGAGAGGCTGATGAACATAGTGGCGGACCTGCTTGTAATTTCAAAACTTGAAAACCGTGAGGATAAGGGGGAGTTTTCCCCGGTTGACCTCAAAGGCCTTTGTGAGGGGGTTGTCAGGATAATAGAGCCTGCGGCCAGGAAAAGTAAAATTGCGCTCTCTTTTTCAGTTTCTTCGGAGATTCCCGGGATGCATGCAGATGCTTTTAAACTGGAGCAAATGCTGATTAACCTTATTGATAATGCCGTAAAATACAGTGATAAAGGCAGTGTGGATGTGCTGCTCTCTTTGTCCGGGGATTTTGCAGTCATTGAGGTGTCGGACACAGGCAGCGGCATACCAAAGGAACATCTTTCAAGGATATTTGAACGTTTTTACGTGGTCGATAAATCCCGCTCCAGAAAACTCGGGGGCACAGGGCTGGGGCTTTCAATAGTAAAACACATAGTCATCATGCACGGAGGCACTATAGAAGTTGAAAGCGAGCCCGGCAGGGGCACAAAATTTACGGTAAAACTCCCTATAAAAACAGCCTGACAACGGCTTTTTCTTAATCAAAAATTAAAACAACCTTTTTAACATCTTAACGCCCTTTGTCTATCCTTTATTCGGGATAAAAAAATGAAGGGACATCATGGAAGACATAAAAAGCGGGATATATTTCAGAAACAACGGCAGGTTCTTTTACACGGAAGGAATACCGCAGGATTTTCCCGATGCTGAAAGGGAGGTTCTTAAGCTCTGCCTGGTGGAGGGCTTAACCGTAAAGGACGCGGCGAAAAGGCTGGGTTATACGCCCGAGCGCTTAAAACAGCTGAAAAGCAAGGCAATAAGGCGCCTGAAAATTAACCGCAAATTAACCTGTGTTTAACTGCGGTTTAATCGCGGCAAAGTAATATTCCATCAGAAAACAAAAGAGAGTGAAAAATATCAGATGCACGGAGGTGAGCGCGGGGACAACAGAATCAAAGAATATCGCTCTTAACGTTCTTTGGAAACAGAAATACAAAATCAAAGGAGGAACAGGATGAAAAAGTCAGTATTATTGGCGGTTGTTTTTGTAATGGCTTTAACGGCTGCGGCTTTTGCCGAAGTCAAGGTTAAGTTTCACGGTTATCAGTGGGTAAGGTATGAAGTGGTGCAGGTAGGGGCGACTCAGGACTCCACCTCGGACAAGAACTCTTTTTACATTCCAAGGACGTACCTCAGGACAAATGTGGATGACTCAGAAAGCGGAATCAAAGGGAGACTTACGCTTGACATTAACAACGACCAGTACGGCCAGAAGGTGGCTACAACGGCGGCTGCAGGCGCGATTGACTGGGCTATATGGGTAAAATACGGCTATGTCGATTTCCCGCTGCCCATACCGGAAGCCACGCTCAGAGTAGGGCTTCAGAACTTTTACTTCGGTTCTGTTGACAAATGGTCATACCCCATCACCACATCAGCGGCGTACGGCGACAGGCAGAAAATAGTTCCATCCAGCGCAGAGCAGGGCATTGCTTTGGTAGGGCTTTTACCTGAAGGCTTTGGAGACTATGAAATTGCGATTTATAACGGAGCCGGATACAAAAAGCTGGAAGACAATGCTGAAAAAATGTATCTTGTCAGCAGCACAATAGTACCTCTTCCGGGGCTGTCTATCAGGGGTTCTTACCTGAAGACAATCACAAATGCAATCAATGCGGCTACGAAGGATTACTCGGCAACAGGTGTGGTTCTTACATATGCGACAGGGCCGTTAGAGGCTTCTGTTGAGTATAATGTAAAGAAAGAAGTAAAGAACGCGACAGCTACAAGATCGGGCGTAATGGAAGGCGTCAGTGTTTATCTCGGAGCAAAAGTAATGGATCCGCTTACTCTCAGCCTGAGGTATGACGCACACAACCCGGATACAGGAATTGCAAGGAATGAGATCAACTACATAATGGCAGGTATTACCTATAAGATCAGCTCAAAAGTTGACCTTCAGCTGTCGTATGAGTTTGAGCAGCCTAAGTTCCTGACAGGCCACCCGAACAACGATCACAAGAACAAGTTCATAGCCCAGACCAAGTGGAGCTGGTAGTCAGCCGTGCGCGAAGTACTTTTGAGCGCTACGGATGACTATCCCCGAGCGATCATTAATGGAATTATCGCGAGCGGGATCGTAGCCGTGCGCGAAGTACTTTTGAGCGCTACGGATGACTATCCCCGAGCGATCATT
>CAYGHG010000094.1:0-1032 GCA_964349515.1 uncultured Spirochaetia bacterium | reverse complement strand
AATGGAATTATCGCGAGCGGGATCGGAGATGTGCGACGGGTATTATTTGGAACGGGATTGACAGAAGTGCAGCAGTAATAAAAAACGAAAAGGAGAAAAACATGAAAAGATTTTCAAAGGTACTGGTTCTTACCGCGATTACGGCGCTTGTACTTGCCTCTTCCGGATTTGCGTCCTGGAAATGGCCTTGGCAGCAGAAAGACAGCAAGGTGCTCTCTGTACAGGGATCGACAACAGTTCTTCCCATAACGCAGAAAGCAGCTGAAGACTACATGAAGATTAACAAAGACATTGAAATATCCATAAAAGGCGGAGGCTCAGGCGTGGGAGTGGCAGGTATCATCGACGGTTCCTGCGACATCGGCAATTCGTCAAGGTCAATCAAGACTAAAGAGATAATGACCGCGAAACAGAAAGGCGTAAACCCTGTAGGCAACGTGGTTGCCCGCGACGGTATGGCTGTTGTAGTTAACCCTTCAAACCCGATGAAGGAAATAACAGTAAGCCAGATGAAGGACATCTATACGGGTAAAATCACAAAGTGGAGCCAGCTTGGCGGTTCTGACGAGCCGATAGTTGTAGTATCAAGGGATACTTCTTCAGGCACATACGAAGTATTTGCCGAGCTCGTGTTAAAGGGTGCAAAGCTCAGGACAGACTCCATAATGACAGTGTCAAACAGGGAAGTCGCGGAAACTGTTAAGAATACAAAAGGCGCGATTGGTTATGTGGGCCTTGCGTTTCTTTCCCCTGAATTAAAGGTAGTTACGGTTGAAGGCGTAAACCCTTCAAATGAGACCGTTAACAACGGTTCATATAAGCTTGCAAGGGCTCTTTTTATGTACACAAACGGCGAGCCCCAGGGTAAAGCCAAAGATTTTATTGACTTTATCTTAAGCCCTGCCGGGCAGAAGATCGTTCTTGACGTAGGATATGTTCCGGTAAAGTAGTATATAAAAAAAACAGGGGCTGCCTAAAAAGCAGCCTCTGTTTTTTTTATAAGGGGGCAAGACGAAAGACAGAAGTTAAAAC
>CAYGHG010000093.1:0-10442 GCA_964349515.1 uncultured Spirochaetia bacterium | reverse complement strand
AATGAAAGGACAGGCTGGACGGCAGCCTACACTCCGGACGATATAAATGACGTGCGAAGGGTTTCGTTTATGGTAATACCCTCGGAAATGGGTGAAGGATACGTGGTGTTTGACAACCTCAGATTCAGGACAACGGACGAGTCAAAACTGGTGAATCTTAAGGAGCCGGACATGTCTGCCATGAGTTTTACTCCTTGGCAGAGTTTCGAAAAAGGGGTTAGTTTTGCACTTGACCCCCAGTCGGCGGCTCTTGCAGCTGTACCGGCGGATTCGTTCGGCGGCGAGGCAAAGCGTGGGATGCAGCTGTCATTTAATACGCTTACCGTCAGGGACAGGGCGGAATATTTCTATACAGGCAGGATTGATTTTGCCGGTGCGTCCGGCGTTAAGTTTGACCTTTACAACCCGACTGACAAAGTATTGAAAGTCTCAATCGCGTTTAAAATAAGCGACGCTGACGACTGGAACGAATCGAAACAGGTGTCAATAACGCCCGGCTGGAACAGGGACATTTATTTTGATTTTACGTCGCCGTCATTTAAGAATTCCGGGACAAACTGGGTTACAAACGGATACCTGATGAAGCGTGACGACATAAGGAGTTTTATCCTGAAAGTTGACCCGCAGGCGGTGCTTGACGCCTCTGTGTACATAACCGATTTTATGGTATCAAGAAAAAACATACTCGGGGACGCAGGGAATTACATTGGTTTTTCCGAGAAAAACATGTCCGGGCTGACGCTTGAGAAGACCTCTTACCTTCCTTTTGAGTCTTTTGAAAACGGGGTTACAGGATGGGACGGTGTGGTTGAAACAGAATGGGGCGCTGCTGTCGTGAACTCTTCGGAAAGGTACGCCTCGGACGGAAAGAAAACACTGCAGGTGAGATATAAAGATACAGGCAATAAATTCGGGGCGGTCTATTTATCCCCGTCAGATATTGACCTTTCTTTACACGACAGTATCTCGCTTGACATATACAATCCCGGCAGGCCGATGAAATTCTCTATCGCCTTTAAAGACTCGCTGAATAATGACTACAGCTGGAGCGAGTCGCCGCAGGTTCCGCTTAACCCGGGCTGGAACAGGAATGTGAGAATACGCCTGGACGAAAAGATCTGGAAGAACAGAATAAATTCCTTTACTGAAACAGGTGCAATCGGCAATAGGGATAAAATAAACCAGATTATACTCGTATTCTTCGGCGGCACGGAAGGTTCGGTTTTTGTTGACAATATCAGGCTCGGAACAAAAGAAGAGAGTTACAAGATAACGGAAGCTTACACAGAGCACGATTTCAGGATGGTGATTACCCCCGCTGAATTCGTCACGATAGAAGCCGGCGCCCGCGGAGGGCTTCATAGCGAGAAAAACAGCGAACTGGCTTTTAACTATCTTGACATAACTCTGCGGGGCTTTGGCAATGAACTCGAGATTTTTGGCGGAAAAAACATAAGAATCTTTGACGACCCGCTCGGTGTTATAAACGATTATGCCCTCGGTGTCAACTTGATGGGCGCAAGCGTGACAGGCACGATTATGCCCATAAACCTGTCCTACAAAGCCGCAGGCCTCACCCAGTGGGGCGCAGACGCATGGAGCGCGGGGACTTCCGTGCTTGCCGCTCTGCGGTTAAAACAGCACCTGTTCGGAAACAACTATGCAGGGCTGATGTATTACAGGGACGTGCGCGGGTTGAATGACTCTCTGACGTCGGAATTTGAAGGGGCTTTTGACCAGGCTGTTGACGTATTCGGCGGCGACGGGGCTTATAATTTCACGGTTGATAATGTACTCAAAGGCGGTGTGGCGGTTGAGGCTCTGTACGCACTGCACGCCTCCAAAGCTCCTGCCTACTATATTGACGGCAAGATTGCGTCCGAAGAAATTACCGATGAAGACTCTGTGATGCTCATTTACGCGGCTGCCAATGCGAAAATCGGTGATTTTGCCATAGACGGTTATTACAGGGACATAGGCGGTAAATTTCCGGCAAATTATTTAAACCCTGATTTCAAGGCGGGAACAGCCGCGAAAATGGTGACAATGTCATACCTGATGGATGATGTCTGGCCCTTTGCCGGCATTAAAACAGTTTCAAATGACTGGGCAAAGTGGGTGAACTACACAAAACTGATGGTACAGCTCGATTTTATGGATTCTTTCGTGGATTCGTATGAGCGCCAGACAGTCGTAGTATCCCTGCAAAATGACCAGTCGCTTGCTCTGGCAAATTATGTCTTATATTTTAAATACAACAGGGAAGGCAACGGCGAAGACCTTGGGGCAAACCAGCCTGACACATTAATGCCCGCCTATACTGTTAACGCAGATACAAAAATACTTTTTGGCAACACATTATCGCTCGGCGTTATGGCCCGCTATGAAAAAACACAGGAATTTGCCGATACGGATTCGCTTACCCATACGCCTTACACTAAAGTTGACATAGACAGATACACCGGTTTTCTTGAACTGTCATATAAGTTCACCAATGACATCAGGCTGACCGGCAGTTACAAGCTTATGGCCAAAGGCGCTGAAATGGAGCACAACCTTTTTGCGAAATTTGAGGCTGATCTGTTTGGAAGCCTGACTTTCAGCGCCGCGTACGGCCTCCAGCCGTTTACAGGCTACTGGAAGGACAATTACAACGACAATACCCGCGATATTGTGTCACTGACCCTGAAAGGGAGGTTCTGATATGAATGCCATGAAAAGAATTGTACTCTCGATGATACTGGTTCTAAGCGCATCGGCGTTATTTGCTTATTCCGCCAAGGGTGCTGATTTGACCACCGAAGGAGGCACGCCGCTGCGTGCGGCGGGCTTTGATATTCCGTACATGCTGCTGCTTGACGACGCACAGGCTGAGGCTGCGTTTGTAAAAATGAAAGGAACGGGAATACGCGCCGCGAGGATAAACGCATCAATGCACGGCGAAATACCGGGTTCTTTTCAGACTGCGCCAGGAGAATTCAGTGAGGCATCGTTTAAGAAGCTTGACCGGACTCTCGCGCTTGCCGACAAGCACGGCGTAGGAGTGGTTATTGTACTCTCGGACAACGCTTCGGCAGGTGTATATTCCGTGTGGGCGGGAGGCTCCAATAACTATGTCTTTTTCAGGGACAAAATCAGCCGCGAATATTTTAAAAAATTCATCAAAAAAGTTGTGACAAGGGTAAATACAGTCAATTCAAAACTTTATTCAAAGGATCTTTCAATCCTCGGCTGGGAGCTGTGCGGAAAGGCATACTACCCGGGAGGCAAAAACTATGAGGTGCTTTACGGCTGGGCCGGCGAGATGGGCGGATATATCAAGAAACTCGGCGCAAGGCACCCGGTATCATTAAGCCTGAACGAAAATGATACAACCGCCCCGGGTTTTAACGCTGCGGATATATTTAAGGTTCACACGGTGGATTATGTGACTTATATGGCTTCAAACGCGGCGGAAACCGGCAGGCTCAACAGGGCATATTATGAATCTGTTAATAAACCTTCAGTTTGTGTGGTAAGCGGTGCAATGGCGGAGGAAGCTGCCGCTGAATTTTTTAAAACAGGCGGCTCGGTTATTTTTTATTCAATGCCGGGCTTCGGCCCGTATGCTGCGGATGCAAAAGCCTTCAGCCTGTCGGACGATAAAGTAATCTCTTCGCTGAAGGCTGTTCTCAAGTCTGCGTCTTCAAACCCGGGGCCTGTAAAGCTGGCTCAGCTGTCGGCTGTTTCCGTGAAACCTTCGAGCCAGTCGGCTGAAGTAAGTTTTACCGCAGCGGCAGGCTCAAAAATAGAGATTTTTGCCGGCAGAAAACTCCCGCTTAAGGAAATCAGCATCAGTACCGTTTCCAAAGGAGTGTCAAAAGCGCTTATTCAGGGATTAATCCCGGGCGAGAAATATATGCTTACGATTAAAGTAAAAGAAGGGGAGATGGCTTTTGTATCCGGAATTTATTCTTTTACCACTTCCAAACTCAAGCGCCTCGAGGTCAAACCCTTTAAGCGGAGTAATAATTTTATTAAAGTAAAAGGCACGCAGTTCTATGACGGCTCAAAGGTTTATAAATATATGGGCACCGGAAATTACTACATACGCCATACAGACAGAACCACAGCAGATTACATTTTAAAGGAAGCGGCTGCTGTAGGTTTTAAGGTCATAAGAATCGGCTCAAACGGGGAGGCCGAGGGATTTAGCACCATAGACGCAAACAGCCGGGACAGATTTTTGCGAATAGGGCCCGATTACTTTAACGAAGAGGCCTATAAAAACATTGACTGGGTGCTGGACAGGGCTGCGAAATACGGGCTGCGTGTAATACTGCACTTTACGGATAACTGGGAGTATTACGGAGGGATACCGGTTTATGCAAAGTGGGCCGGTGTGTCAAAAAACCAGTTTTACACAGATGAGAAGGCAAAAGAATACTTCAAACAGACTATTGACGCTTTTGTAAAGCGCCGCAACACGGTGAACGGCAGACTGTATAAGGATGACCCGACGATATTTGCCTATAACCTATGCAATGAGCCGAGAAATGAAGACGACCAAACCGGAAAAACCCTCGCTTTGTGGTGTGACGAAATGGCGGGTTATGTGAAATCGCTGGACCCGAACCACATGGTGACCACAGGTGCCGACAGTTTTTTCAATAAGGAAGACGGCACCCATTATTCGGGCGCTGATTATGTGACGATACATTCGGGTAAGAATATTGACTATTGCAACTACCACATTTACCCGACATACACGCACAACAGTTTTGCGCTCAGTACAACGGAGTGGCTGATAAAAAAATATATAAGAGAGGCCCACGAAACGCTCGGCAAGCCTGTGGTTATGGAGGAATACGGGATAGGAAATAATCTGCCTGATTACCCGAAGGCAAAATGGCTCTATGAGATGACGAGGATATTTTTTGAAAACGGCGGCAACGGCGCAAATTACTGGTTCTTCATAGACCCGGAGTATGCTTACGGCGACGGGTTTGAGGTAAGGCCCACAGAGACGGAGTATATGAACGCCTTTATTCCGTGGACCAACAAAAATAACGCGGGAGGTTACTGATATGCGGGTTAAAATCGCTGTTTTTATGTTGTCTGTCCTGCTTGTGCTCGCTGTGTCATGCGGGGATCTCAAGAAGTTTCCTCTGGCTGTTCTGGAAAACGCTGACGGATCGCCTGAAGATTTGTCTGATTATAATTTTGAAGCCAACAATCACGGTTTTACCACTTCCACGCCCTCTTCAAACAACTTTGCGTTCAGGGTACCTATGGAAGAATTTGGCATTGTAAACAATGAAATTTCTTCTGACAGATCCTACAAGGGTTCCAAATCGCTGAAGATTCATATGTGCACGTTTCCTAATGAACCGGAAGAAGAATATTACACCAAGGATATTATGTTCGGAGGTCTTGTTCAGATTGCGGAAGCATCACCGCAGGATTTTTCCGGAAAAAAAATAACCGCATATGTATGGATACCGAGAGGGCTTTTCAGCGCGACTCCCGGCGCTCCTTACGGCGCAAGTTTTTTTGTGAAAGCGGATTATATGGGTGACTCTTTCAAATGGTTTCAGGGTGAATGGGTGAATTTACAGCTGTCATCTGCTGCTGCGGAAGGCATGTGGAACAAAATAGAGGTATATGTAGATCAAATGACCCTCGATGACGAGATAACACCGATAGGCGCATCGGCGCAGGCTGTTAATGAGTGGGGTATTAAAGTAAGCAAAGGCGATAATTCCTCGGATTTTAAAGGATATATTTACATAGATTCTATATCCATCACAGATGCGGATTGAAACCTTAATATCATCCCCGTACGGGGAAAACACTTATATACTGGATACAGGCGGGGGCAGGGCGGTCATAATAGACCCCGGTGCTGACGGACGCCTCATTAAAGCAAAGCTTAATGAAATGAAACTTGAACCTGAATTCGTCTTCTTAACCCACGGGCACTATGACCATATCCTCGGGCTTGATGCTTTTGAACCTTTGACAGTATGGGCTCATGAGGCGGAGCGGGGGCTTCTTGAAAACCCGGAGGCCAATCTCTCTGCTTTTCTTGGCAGTCAAATATCGGTTAAAGGCATTAATTATTATGATGGCGGTTTTTTCAGGATGAATAAGTTTGAGTTTACGCACGTCCCGGGCCACACCGGAGGCTGCGTGCTTATAGGATACGAGAAACACCTCTTCACCGGTGATACGCTTTTTTTTGACACTGTCGGCAGGACTGACGTGCCGACAGGGTCTTCTCACAGGTTAAAAGAAAGCCTGGCTGTTTTTGATAACATGTCCGAAGACCTGGTTTGTTATCCGGGCCACGGGGACTCTTTTATGCTGAAGACAGCAAGGGAAGTCAACTATTTTCTAAAAAAATAAAAAGACAGGGAAAGATGAAAACTTTCCCTGTCTTTTTCTAAAACAATTTAACCTATTGCCACTTTTCCTTTTTCGCCGGTCCTTATCCTTACACATTCTTCCATATCAAGCACGAATATCTTGCCGTCGCCGGTCTCGCCTGTTTTTGCGCCTTTCATTATGGCTTTGAGTGTAGGCTCCACGAAGTTGTCGTTTACGCCTATTTCCAGCCGAATCTTGCGGAGCAGGTTTCCTGTTTCTCTGACGCCCCTGTAAATTTCGGTTACGCCTTTCTGCCTGCCGTGCCCCAACACCTCGCTTACGGTTATCAGGTTCACTTCGGATTTGTAGAGCTCTTCTTTTACCTCGTCCAGCCTGTGCGGCTGTATTATCGCTATTATCAGTTTCATGGGTATTCCTCCTTTACACTTGTTATTCTACAAGGGTATAGGCGCGTTCATTGTGCTCGGAGAGGTCAAGGCCGAGGGCCTCGTCCTTTTCGGGAGCGCGCACACCCATGAGAAGGTCAATTGCTTTAAATATGATGAAAGTTACAACAAGGCTGTAAACCGCGGTAGCTCCCACGCTTACAAGCTGTGGTATCATCTGGCCGGGGTTTCCGGCAAGAAGCCCGTCCTTGCCGTTTACGGCGGCAGTTGCAAAAACGCCGGTTAAAAGCGCGCCCCATGCTCCGCCTATGCCGTGGACACCGAATGCGTCAAGCGCGTCGTCATAACCGAGCTTCTGCTTGATAACGCTTACCATGAAGTAACATACCACGCTGACGCTTAACCCTATCAGAATGGCAGGCACAACAGATACAAATCCTGCTGCAGGGGTAATCGCGACTAAGCCCGCCACGGCGCCTGTCACGGTGCCGAGTATGGTGGGCTTGCCGTTAAATATCCATTCAAGAATTGCCCAGCTTAAAGCTGCGGCAGCAGCGGCGGTGTTGGTCACAAGGAACGCGTTAGCGGCGAGGCCGTTTGCAGCGAGCGCGCTTCCTGCGTTAAAACCGAACCAGCCGAACCAAAGGAGGGCCGTTCCGAGCACAGTGAAGGGAAGGTTGTGCGGGGTAGGTCCCAGCGTGGTTTTCTTTCTTTTGCCGATTACAACAGCGGTCACAAGAGCGGCAATACCCGCATTTATGTGTACGACAGTACCTCCCGCAAAATCAAGCGCTCCCATAGCGCCGAGCCAGCCGCCGGTACCCCACACCCAGTGGCACACAGGTGCGTATACAAACGTGGACCATAGCAGAGAGAAGATTGCGAAAGGAAGGAATTTGATTCTTTCGGCAAAGGCCCCTATAATAAGCGCAGGCGTGATAATCGCAAACATCGCCTGGAATATTATGAAAGCCTGGTGAGGTATCGTACCGGAGTAAGGGCCTGCTTCGAGCCCGATGCCTTTCAACAACACATAGTCAAAACCTCCGATAAAGGCGTTTCCCGGCGCAAAAGCCAAAGAGTAGCCTATCACAACCCAGTGTATGCTCATCAGCCCCATCATCATAAAAGACTGCATGAGTACGCTCAATACGTTCTTTCTTTTTACCATTCCGCCGTAGAAGAAGGCGAGCCCGGGGGTCATCAGCATAACAAGAGCAGCCGAAATCAGCACCCAGGCCGTGTCGCCCGCGCTTATCGCAGGAGCGGTTTCTTCCGCGGCCGCCATCACGGCAAAACCCAGAAGAGCGGTGAGAGCCAGCCATAACCTTTTCATTTTAGTTCTCCTTTCGTCAGTTTATTAGAATCCGTAAGATACGCTTAAAGTTCCGAAACCGTCGTTCTCGTACTGTGTGTCAAGTGCAAGCTGGCCGGTGAGTGCGGCTGAGACTGACAGCTTTTCAAAAACCGGATAGCTGACTGACAGAGTACCTGCCAGTACTGTGAGTGATTTGTCGTAGCCCCACTGTCCAAAATTGTAGCCGCACGTAACCGCAGCCAGGGCCGTGACCGGGGACAACTCCATTTCGTGAGACAAGCCGGCTTCCAGATATCCGCCTGCTCCGGCTACTGTGTCATAGAAGAACTTGACATAGGGCGCTGATATTACGTCCGCAGACAACCCCGCGAAAATCTCAGTCGAGTTATTTCCGGCTGACGGCGAGACATAAGGAAAAGTGTAAACTGTAAAACCGGTTGAAAGGGTAAGCATGTCAGCTCCGGGTACCGTATCGGAATAACTTACCGTGAGGTCTGCCTCTGCGAATTCACCGCTTTCTATGTGATAGCTTCCCCAGAAACCAAGAGCAATGCCTCCTAAGCCGATGTTGAACCCGGGCTGTACGGCGAATCCGTCATTTAACAGCTGGCCCCTCCAGAGATACTTTGTAACGCCCGCGGCGTATGCATCCGCGGTAAATTCTGATGCTGAAACCGGTAAAACTACTGCAAGAGCAAGCAAAACTGCGAGAACTGTCTTCTTTTTCATTCTAAGCCTCCTTTTTGGTTTTTTTATTTCAATAAATCTTCATGTACTCTATGATCCCTGTCACTATTTCAATTATTAGTTTCATCACGGCACCTCGCATATGTTTGATAGTATATAAGCAACACTCGTGCCACTATATTAACCATAGAAATATAGCTATAAATAAAGAATTATTTGTATAGGTGGTTAAAATTTGACAATGATTCAAACAAATGATTAAATTACAACCACTAAAGAAGGTTAAAAATTGCCGTAAACAAGTCCTTTGCCGTGGTTTTTATGGAGAAAATTGAGTATTAAAGGATTTATAGTTATTATGCGGCTACTGTCATAGTATTTTGTGCCGGCCACAGGCAATAGTTTGTGAGAGTGAATTCGTGCGCCTGTTTGCAGGAGTTTTTCCATTAAATCAACGGATTTCATGGCTTCTTTATCATCTGATTCTTCATCGAAGCCGAAGAGAAAGTCCACATTTACTTTAAAACCTGATTCAAGGGCTGTTTTAACGGCTTTAAAAATTAACTGAGTGCCGTGAAGCCTGCCTGCGGCCTCAAGCACCGAGTCAGAACCAGACTGCGCTCCGATTATTACGTTGTCGTTGGAGACATATTTTTTAAGCATATTCATAAGCTCGGAAGTAAAAAATTCCGGCCTTATTTCAGAGGGGAAAGAACCGAGGAAAATGCGTCCGTTGCGGGCAAGGCAAAGCCTGCGTAATTCTTTTAACAGCATTTCGAGTTTGTCGGGCGCGGGTGTCAGCCCGTCGCCGGAACCGTATGAGAGGGCATTTGGAGTGACAAATCTGAGGTCATTCAGCCCGCACTCCAGCATTCTGCCGGCAGCAGACAGCACAGACTCAATACTCCTGTGCCTCGGTTTACAGCCGAAAATTGAAGACGTCTGGCAGAAAGAACACCGGTAAGGGCAGCCCCTTGTCAGTTCTATATACAAAGCCCGGCCCGGGTCTGCGTGAGGGAAAGGGGGATATGCTGAAAAGTCAACTGCAGAGCCTTTGATAATGCCCCGTGCGGGTGCCGTGCCGCCTGCGAGAGAACCAAGCAGGGAAGTAAAAACCGCTTCGCCCTCGCCGGTTACAACATAATCAGCTCCGGCATCAATGACAGACCCGGGATCGCCGCTTGCGTGGGGCCCGCCGGCCAGAATCACTGCATTTTTAAAATGTGAGCGTATGTATTTAAATTCCATAAAAGCCGCGTCAGATCCGGGAGTAGTGAATGAATACACAAACACAAACATATCAGACGTCGGCAAAGAAAGCTCCTCCATAGCCTCGCTGTGGTAAATCAATGAACCGAGTGCAACAGGCAGTCCGCGTTCGACGGCCCCCGCAAGTGCCGCCATAGTGTTTCTATTAAACTTTGTAAGCCGCATTATGATCTGCATGGAAGAATTATAGGGACGGGAGGGAAAAGTGTAAAGCCGTTTTTTGAGTTTAAAATTGAAAGCTGAAAACTGCAAGTTGAAAGTTGAAAGCTTAAAATTGAAAGTTAGAACAAAAAAAACAGGACAGCTCCCTTGGGAGCCGCCCTGTTTTGGTTCTAACTTTCAGCTTTCAGCTTGCAGTTTTCAGCTTTCAGCTTGCAGTTTTCAGCTTTCAGCTTGCAGTTTTCAGCTTTCAG
>CAYGHG010000092.1:0-10633 GCA_964349515.1 uncultured Spirochaetia bacterium | reverse complement strand
ATTATATGATAAACAAAGAGGGGAAAAATGGAACCATATATACCTGAAACTCTTCCATTAAATAGTATAAAATGGAACTCTCTTCTGGAAAAAATCACAGAGGCGAATTCAAAAATATCTGAATACAGCGGTATGCTGTCTGCCGTGCATAATCCGGGAATTCTTCTTTCTCCGATGTCCACTCAGGAAGCTGTGCTGTCATCAAAAATTGAAGGCACTCAGGCAACTCTTGAGGAGGTTCTGCGCTATGAGGCGGATCCCGGCAGCGCGGACAAAAATGAAAATGATATTATAGAGGTCATTAATTACAGAAAAGCCATGGATTACGCGCTGGAAGCCATGAATGAAAAGCCGGTAAACCTGAATATGATTAAGAAAATGCACGGCATACTGCTGTCAGGCGTGAGAGGGCATAATAAGAGGCCCGGTGAGTTCAGAAAAGACCAGAATTTCATCGGCATGCCTGGCGCTAAGATAGAAAACGCCAGATATGTGCCTCCCACACCGCTGATACTGGATCAATGTCTTGACAACTTTATCAACTACTTTCATTTTCAGGAGAGGGACAAGGTGGTGCAGGCTGCCGTTATGCACGCGCAGTTTGAGATAATCCACCCCTTTGGCGACGGCAACGGCAGAGTCGGAAGGCTTCTCATCCCTCTTTTTTTATTTGAAAAAAAGAAAGTAAGTTTCCCTGTATTTTACATAAGCGCGTTTTTTGACAGGCACAGGGATGAATACTATTTCAGGCTGAAAGAAATCTCCGAAAAAAAAGACTGGGAAGGCTGGATAAACTTTTTTCTTGATGCTGTTATTGAGCAGGCTTCTGAAAACATGCGCAAAGTATCAGAGATCATGGTTCTCTATGACAGGATAAAGAAGGACATTGGTTCGGTAATAAAAACGAGATACGCAATAGATGTGCTCGACGCGCTCTTTAAAACGCCCTTTTTTACGAGCAGGGATTTCTCTGAAATGTCAGGTATACCGCATGCAAGCACGGCCAGGATAATTAAAAATATGGTGAAAAAAGGGATACTGACAGAAGCCAGAAAGGGCGCGGGAAGAAGGCCGGCTATTATTTATTTTGAGAAACTAATAAAGATAATCAATGATTAAAGAAATAGAACCGGATACGTTTATATAGGGGAGGGGTACCGTGGCCTTCCGGTATTTGGTTTTGACGTGTTCTATTCGGTATTACGGCGTAAAGGCCGGGCGACGCACACCCGTTCCGGGTGCATGGCCGCATCGCCCCTACGATAACAATACACAGGTTGTTTCGCGCAACAAATCGGGTCGGACCCTATTTGTTGCGTTAATAAAAAACCAAATATTAATAAACATTCCACCGGAAAAATGTTATCATCAGAAAAAATACACTTAACACATGGAGGGTATTATGGCCAAAACAAATGCTGTTCAGAGGTTTATTCTTACCATAATAGTTTTCATCGGGATTCAGGGGGCGGCTCACGGTATTGCTGAAATACTTCAGGGTAATAAACCTACAGGCGGGAGTGTATTGGAGACTATGGGGGCTTTTACTCTGATACATAATTACCTGTACACCGGAATCGCGGCGACAGCTGTTTCTATCGCGATAATTGCCTGGGGATTTTTGAAAATAGGCAGCAGGTTTTTTACGGCCGGTTTCTTTCTACTTTGCGTTGCCCTGTTTTTTACAGGAGGCGGAGCCGCGTTTGTCCTGTTCATGATTTTCGTACTTATTGCCTCTTTGTTCAGGAACGGCGCGGGGGGCATGGTGAAAAAAATGGCATCAGGAAAGGCCGGTGCCTTTTTGGCGCCGCTCGCAGGCAGGCTTCTTATAATTACTTATGGCTGTATAACCGCGGGTGTGGCGGTATGGCTTATATTCATACCTCCGGGAGAACTGCATGAGCTAACGGCGTATCATATTGCATGCTGGAGCCTGCTGCTGGCGGGGCTTGCAGGGCACATACCGTCGCTTTTCGCGGCAATAGCTGCTGATGCGGGCGCTGAACGCTTCGCGGGAAAATAGAGCAATCGAAAATAGAAAGTGCCAAAACAACGAGACGTTTTTATTCCTGTAGGGAAGGGCCTCCGTGCCCTTCCGGTATTTGGTTTTAACGGAAAAGACAAAAGACTACAAGGACTTAAAGGCAAATCCGCCCCGGCCTCTTTATTTGTTTTGAATGGTATTAATGAGCAGGCAGGGTTTTAATGACACTGCTTATCAAATTAAATTTTGGGCAAGGTGTTACTAATAAAAATCTGTTACGGTATTTGTGTGCCGTCGCAGATGTACCAGTATTTTCTGTTACGGTAGTCGCCCAGGCCCAGCTGGCCGTCATAGTTTAAACCTGTTACCGCGAGATAACCGCCGGACATTATAAGATAACTGCTGAATTTGCCCGCAATCACAGCCTCAGAAGGGGACGCGGCAGGCATCAGAGTGGTCCAGGTATTGATATAGCTTGTCCAGTTATTGGTTCCGAGCTGGCCTGCCACTGAGTCGCCTGTACCTTTTACCGAGCCGTCTTCCATAAGTGCAAGGCTGTGATAAAAACCTGCTGATGTTTTTGCTACTCCGGTCAAAACCTGTACCCATGAATGTCTGTCTGTTTCATCGCCTGTGCCCAGCTGACCCTCGTTGTTTAACCCGGCTGCCATCAGTGTCCCGTCATCCATAACTGCAAAACTGTGAAGGTCACCGCATGAGATGTCTTTTACTCCTGACAGGGACTCTGTCCACTCTGAAATATCAACGGTTGTGCCGAGTCCAAGCTGCCCGTAGCTGTTTCTGCCGGAAACCCATAAAGTGCCGTCATTTCTAAGAGCCAGGCTGTGTTGAAAACCTGCAGCTATCTTAACTACGTTTGTTAAAACCTGAATCCATTCATTCTGAAATGTACCTGTTGAGATTCCCAACTGACCACGGTTATTGTGTCCTGCAGCCCATAAAGTGCCGTCTGTTTTCAACGCCAGACTGAAGGAAAATCCTGCGGCTGCCGTTCTTATATCCGTGAGCAGCTGAGTCCACAGAGTCACGTTTTCAAGGGTGCCAAGCCCCAAAGCACCCATATAGTTTAAACCTGTGCCCCATAAAGATGAGTCTGTTTTAACCGCCAGGCTGTGTTCTTTGCCTGCGGCAACAAAAGAGACATCATCAAGGACCCTGCGCCAGTTAGAACCACCGCTGTAATTATTAATGCCCATGGAATAGCAGTTGTTTGAACCTGTGGCAAAGAGGGAATTGTTTGTTCTAATGGCAAATGCGGTTGTTTCCGAGGCCGCGGCGTGTATTGCCCTGAAATTAATGGGTGCGGCTTCCCGAGCCGGGTCTGCAGGGTTACTGCAGGAGTTAAGAACGATGAGAATTGAAAATAAGAATAGAGCATTGATCATAGTAGATATTTTATTCATAGATACCTCCATTTCTTATTACTATATCATATTAAACGTAATGTGCAAATATCCTTAATCCGGAAGTATATATCTAAAAATGGAGTATTTTTTGTAACAAAGGGTTTTAAAACCGTCCTCGCCGGGTGTTTTTTGCATTAAAAATTTTGTCAGAGAATGTTTAAATACTTTTCATAAAAAATTCTACTCTGTCCAGCCCTCCTCCTCCATCACATACGATAACTTCTTCCGCATAAACCATACGAAAGGCAAGTCAAATCCCCCTTTACCCCTCAAGGGGGTACTATAAAGAGTGAAAAAGGGGGTAACGACGGACTGGGCAAAAGACGGCAGTTTTCATGATAAGAGGTTGGAAAGCCTGGAGGTATAAGTCATTCCATTCCGGTCCCAATGGTGCCACAAAAAGTTAACGCAACATTTGGGGTCCGACCCTATTTGTTGCGTTAAGGGTAGCCTTCCCGGACTAAAAAGGAGCATACAGCTGAAGATGTTATTAAAACCACAAAGGCATGTCGTTTCATTACACAAGCCGGGACGGTGAAGAAACAGATACAATGACAGATGACATAGAATTCAAATAATACAGCGATAATGGTTTTGTACTGACCTTAAACTTTCAAATTTTCGTTTTCAGTTACACGCAACCTTTTCATAAGCTGTGAGTTATATATGTGAAAGGGCTTCATGGGTAAGCCCGGGAAAATTAAAATGGAGGCATGAAAATGGGGAAAAAGTTTTTTCTGGCAGGGGTTTTTGTTGTGGTATTGTTTTGCCCGGCGCTTGCGGATTCTCAGCCGGGGTTTTATGTTAAAGAAAACAAAATATACGCGCCGGGCGGAGAAGAGCTGATAATGCGCGGGGTAAACAAGATGTTTGTGTGGAATGACAAAGAGGGAACCAATATGGCTGAGATAGCGAAAACAGGCGCCAATACAGTCAGAATTGTCTGGGCAATTAAAGACGGTACAGCGGAAGAACTTGACAGGCTGATAGGGCTCTGCGCCGGGTTTGGCATGGTTCCCATGATTGAACTGCATGACAAAAAATGCAAGTGGGATGACGATGTATTTACCGAACTTACGGCTTACTGGACATCGCCCGAAGTGGTTGAGGTGATAAAAAAACATGACAAATATCTTTTCCTAAATTACGGCAATGAGATAGGGGACTGGAGAGTGGGGCATCTGGATTTCATTGAGAAATACTCAAAGGCGGTAAATGATCTGCGCACCGCGGGCATCCGCGTTCCGATAGTGATTGACGGGGTAAAGTGCGGGCAGGATATAGATTTCTATTACATAGCCGCGGAAGAAATATTGAAGGCGGACCCTGAAAAGAACATTATTTATTCGCTGCACCCGTGGTGGCAGGAAAAAACCGTAGAGAGGATTCAGGACGCGCTTGAGCACGCGAAGTATGTCAAGGTTCCATTAATAATAGGGGGGTTCGCGCCGTTTGGCGCAAACTGCAGTAAGGGGTATAGGTATGACACAGTAATTGAGGAGTGCGAAAAGAGGGGGATAGGATGGCTGGCGTGGTCATGGGGGCCGGGAAACAGTGATTGCGCGGCCATGGACATGACAAAGGACGGGATGTTTAAGTCGCTTTTCGGCTGGGGAGAAGAAGTTGCGCTGACAAGCAGATACAGCATAAAAAACACCTCAAAAACTATAGAGTATATGAAGCAGTTCGCTTCGCGGGATAGGTGAGAGGAGATAGACAAAGGCCTGCCCCCTTAATGCAACATTTGGGGTCCGACCCTATTTGTTGCATTAAGTATAGAGAGTCTGGAGGTGTAAGCAAACAAAACCGTCAAGAGGCTAAAATAGAGAGCTATTTATTTTGACTTTTACAGTGCTGAGCGATAAAATGTATATATGGGACAAAATAAATCATATCAACTTTTCTTTCTCGTTTTGTTGTTTTCTTTACTGCTTATCCAGACAGGGTGTAAGCAGACAACCGGACCTATACCTATTGACAGGGTGTGCGAGAAGCAGTTGATATTTTCTGATTCAAATCTGGAAAATGCCATATTGGAATTCACAGGTGCGAAACATATAGTTTGCAGGGAAGATATAAGAAACGCTTCTTCTCTTGACCTTTCCGGTAAAAACATACAGGATTTAACAGGAGTGGAACAGCTCAGGTGGACAGACACAATGGTGCTGAACAATAATCCGATTACAGATCTGCAGCCGGTTGCAGACATGGAATCCCTGGTGAGGCTAAAAATCAGAGGTACTGATGTGACAAATATTGATGCCCTGACGAATTGTAAGTCCTTACTTATTGAACTTGATATTTCAAATACAGATGTGGCATCTTTGTCCGGACTTTCGCAACTGTGGTCGTTATTGAATTTTTATGCCAACAATATTGAAGTTACGGATTTTTCAGCTATAAGCACATGGACATCCCTCATCGTGCTTGAGCTGAATTTCAACAATATAACGGACATTTCGTTTCTTGCCAACATGCAGCATCTGATGGAACTCAGACTCATAAATAACGATATTTCCGATATAACAGTACTTGAGAATAAAAACAACATAAAATGGATAGTACTTGCAGGAAATCAGATAGAGGATATTTCGGCACTTACGAGAAATGCTTCAACCAACTTGGAGTTTATAGATCTGAGGGGAAATCCGTTGAACGACGAATCTATTAATACATATATTCCATACCTGACTAATAGGGAAATCACAGTTTTCTACTGATATTAAACAACGTGCAGTGATAAGGGTTTGGCAGAACCCGGTTATTGCAATAACTTCCGGACAAACAGAATAACCTATTATCAATAAAACTCGTCTGAAAAAATGTTATCATCAAACAAATGTTACTCAATGCAACATTTGGAGTCCTACTGTTATGTTCCTGTTGGGAAGGGCTGCGCTTCGCGGGAAAATAGAGCAATCGAACAATCGAAAATAGATAGTGCCAAAACAACGAGACGTTTTTATTCCTGTAGGGAAGGGCCTCCGTGCCCTTCCGGTATTTGGTTTTGGCGGAAAGGACAAAGACGCGGTACGGCACGGTGGCCGTACCCTACAAGGGGCGTTTTTTTTAATCGAAAATAGATTATACTAAAACAATGGGGCGTTTTGTTTTTTGTAGGCGAAAAACATTTTGTTTTTGCTGGACTTACTGTACTTAAATGTTATAATTATAACAAAAATGTTATGAGGTGGAGCGTGGATTTACGGATACGGCCTGAGATGTTGATTGATACCAAAACAAAGCTGAAAATCGCGATGTTTCTGACATATAACTATACCCCTATGACCACTGCCGAGGCGGCGCGTATTGTGAATCTGCCTGTGATGACCGTGCTTAGGGCCATGAATTTTTTTGAGTCTGCAGGCATGACGGTTAAGCGCAGGGTGGGTACCGCTGTTGTGTGGGAGGTAAACAGGGAAAGCTATGCCTATAAAACAGCGGCGTCTGCATGTGGGCCTTTGATTGACGCAAAAGGCCCTGTAGAAGAGATAAAAAAAACCATTGCTTCCGCGCTTAAGGGCAGTGGGGTTCTGGAGGCAAAACTTTTCGGCTCTGTTGCGCGTGGCGATTTCTCGGATGAGAGCGATGTTGATTTGTATGTGCTTGTGAAAAGTGACAGGGATAAAAAAAGTTTTGAAAAGTACGAGGCGAATATGGCGTCATCAATTGCCGCTCTTACGGGAAAGACTCTTGTGGTTTATGTGCTGACGGAAAGGGAAAGAAAGGAAAAGGCAAAACTGAAAGTGATAAAAAATATTGAAAAGGAAGGTATTTCCATAATATAATTTTCATTAAACATATAGAGGGGAAGAGATGAAAAAAACAAACTCCAAAAGTACGGACAGGCATCTGTATATAAATTTTTTGAAACGTTCGTCAGAATGTCTTAAATCTGCTGATAAGGCTTTGAAAGACGCCTCCTATGCATCCGCTTCCATATGCGCTATACACGGCTGTATATCAGCTGTTGACACGCTGTGTGTATATTACTTATCAAAAAGAAGCACAAGCTCCAGACACGAAGATGCCGCTCAGCTTTTGATGTCTGTTCAGTCTGTAAAACACGAAGAATTGTCCGGTCTTAAAACAAAGGTTCTGAAGATACTGAAAGTAAAAAACATGGCTGAATATGAAGAACGCCTGATAAGGGAAAAAGAGGCGATTAAGCTTTGTGAAGATGCGCGTGAAGTACTAGGGTTTGTAGTTTCGAAACTGCCGGCGGCGTAAAGACAGGCAAAGGCCGGCACCGTGCCCTCCCGGTATTTGGTTTTGACGGCAAGGACAAAGACGCGGTACCACTACGGTGGCCGTACTCTACATGGATGAAAGGTGTTTTTTTTGTTTTATGACTAATACTTAAAGGCGAATCCCCCCTGCCCCCCTTTCTACCCCTCAAGGGGGTACTGTAAAGAGTGGGAAAGGGGGTCAAATAATATAGGTTTAAACCTATATTTATGTTGACAAAATATTGGTTATAACCTATATTTATAGCAAGAAAAGATAGGTTTAAACCTATATTATGGTGATGCGATGAAAGAAAAATTTAAAGAATTAAAGCGAAAACAGGTATTTGAATCCTTAGAAAATGGTACGCCATTTTCCCCTGATGAATTATCTGCAAAGATTCGTGACCTGCGTAAGTCTCTTGGGTTAACTCAGGTGCAGATGGCAAAAAGGCTTGGCATTAAGCAGGCTTCTTATCTCGAAATGGAAAAAAATGCGGATAAGGCACAGCTTGGGAGTATTATAAAAGCTTTGAGGCACCTGGCAAGCACCCTGCAGATTTCTTTTAAACCTGTTGAGCCCTATAACCAGATAATAAAAAAGCAGGCAAGAATTAAGGCTGAAAAAATACTGAGTGAAACATATTCCAATATGGCCATGGAAGAGCAGTCGCCGTCAAAAGCTGAATATGAAAAACGGCTTGAAGCACTCGCTGATGAGCTTGCCAAAAAACCCGACTCGGGCCTCTGGGAATAGCTCCGGTGAAAGACGAACTCAACAGGCCGCAGTGGGCCACGCCTGTAGATGATATATCAGGGTTGAAGCCGAACCATATTTCCACAAAACAGGAACTTGATTTATGGGAGGCTGAAAACATATTAAAAGCAGCCCGCAAATATTTATCTAAACGCCGTAAGATAACTTTTAATGAACAGTTTGTACGCAAACTCCACAGGGAAATGTTTTCTGATACGTGGGAGTGGGCGGGCAGGTATAGGACAAGCGACTTTAATATCGGGGTGCCTTCTCATCTAATTACCGGTGAAATAGCCGGGTTATGCGGTGACTATGACTACCGGGTAAAAAACGGGCTTGATTTTTTTGAAACCGTACTTATGGTGCACCATAGGCTTGTAAAAATACACCCATTTGTAAACGGAAACGGCAGGCATGCAAGGCTTATGGGAGATATCCTGCTTTACAGCACAGGCAGCGAACCTGTGAAGTGGCCGGACAGGGAAATGGTTGAAAATACCGGTGTAAGGAAACAATACATAGAAGCCCTGAAAGAGGCAGACAAAGGGGATTACAATCCTCTCAAGGAATTCACTCTGAAATACAGATGAGACAAAAAAAGATAAAAAGATGTGGTAATTTACGGCAAATCCCCCCTCGCTTCGAGGGAAAATAGAGAGTAGAAAGGTGAGAGGTGATTGTGAAAATATAGTTTTTGCTTTAACTCCTGTCTCATGGTTAAAAACTTTACCACTTAAAGACCAATACCCCTCACCCTGACCCTCTCCCGGAGGGCGAGGGAAAGTTATATGAGTTTTAGTTTTTTTCTCAGTTTGTTGAAATCAAAATCATTTTTTCCCATGACTTCGTCCATATGTTCCATTTGTGAAATCAGTTCTTCGACTTTTTTTCTTCCTGCCTGGGTTTTGACAAGGTCTATGGGCCTCTTATGATCCAGCGCGGGGATATGGTCTTTTACCCAGTCTTTCAGGTAGTGATCATCCAGATACTCCCGCAGTTTTGCGTCAATTTCCGCCTGTTGTGCGGGTGTTAACTGTTTCTCCGGCACGGGGGTTTTCGGGATTGCCCTGAACTCTTTGAGCGCAGACTCTGTTGAATGGTACTCGCTGTGGGTGAATTTGACGCTTCTGCCCAGCTCAGTGGTAATTTTGGACATCAGTGAGGCTGCGCGCTCTTCTGAGTTTAGGTCGCAGATTAGGATATCTCCGTGCAGTTTCATTACGCCTTTTAATGTTCTGGTTTCTGCAGGGCCTGTGCCTCTTTTCATCCAGTGCCACTCGTCGCTGTCATCTTCCTTTTCGATCATCTTCATCTTTTTTATCCGTTCCTTAAACAGCGGCAGGTCGGTGACGTTGTAGTGCAGTGTTATGAATTTAACAGCGTGCCCGTCTTTGTTCACGAGTTTTGGAAGTTTGGGTTTTGAAACATCAAAATACCCGCGGGCAAGCAGGCGCAGGATTTTGGGATGGTTGTCTTTCATGGCCCTGACGTATGATTCATACTGCGGCATGGAAGCAGAAGCGTCTGATTCTTCTATGAAATCATCAATCACTTCGCGGATTGCTGAGTCCATATCCGGCGCAAGCACGTCGCAGGCCGTGAAAATGTATGATTGCTGCGGAGTGCCGACCAGCCTGGTGAATAGTATGTCTCTGTTGGAATTCGGTTCAAAGGGCATGTCATGGGATGGGAATACCGTATAATCATCACCTGTGTATATGTCCTGTAAAATCAACTCTTCCGGCTTGCATGACACAACACGATAAAAAGCATAGTGACTGTAGGCAAAACTTGTCAGCACATTATAAAATGGGGTCTCTTTATCGGTTTTGTTTATTAATGATTTGTCTTCAAGCATGCGCTCGGGAATTGCCTTGTTCGCGGCGCCAAATCTCAAATCCAGCAGGCTCCAGGGAACATAAAAAGAGTCCGGGATACGGTCAGGTTCTCCGGGCTCAAACTCTTTTTCAAACTCTTCCAGTTTCTTTTTTAGGTCGCGGCCGTCCCTTTCAAACTGTATTATTTTGTCCCTGTAAGCGGCTATGGCAATATTCATCTTTATGAATGCGTCAAAGAGTTCTGAAGTGCCGGAAAAATCAGCGGCAGGGCCCGACTCTTCTGTAAGAAAGCAGCATTTTTTGTATTTTTTTCCGCTGCCGCAGGGGCAGGGGTCGTTTCTTCCCGGTTTGTTGTCCATTATTTCCCCGTTTTTTTATTTTTCCATGGTTTGATGTATTTA
>CAYGHG010000091.1:0-10769 GCA_964349515.1 uncultured Spirochaetia bacterium | reverse complement strand
ATATATTGCTTTTTAGCTTTCTTTAATGTATAATTCGACATAATCTATAATTCCCTTTCATTATAAAGGAGTTTCTATGGCAAAAAAAGCTGTAACTAAGGTAATAGACTCTTTACGCACCCATTTTCTTGCAGGCCTCCTGATAATCACGCCTCTCGCGCTTTCGGTCATTATCGTAATATTCCTTTTTAACAAACTTGACGGCATACTCGCTCCACTGCTCACCAAATACCTGGGCGGCCATTATATCAAAGGGCTCGGGCTTTTTATACTGCTTGCCTCCATCTGGCTTACCGGCCTTTTGACCAAAAATTTTCTCGGCAGGCAGATCGTCCGCATTTACGAAAGGCTGATAAATACCATCCCCATCCTAAAGGACATTTTCATGGCCATAAAGCAAATCAGCGACACATTGTTTTCAGGCAAAAGAAAATCCTTTTCAAAGGCCGTCCTTGTGGATCTTAAAGGCATTGGAGTAAAAGCCCTCGGCTTTCTCACCTCCGAAGAAGAAAGCAGGATCTCCTCGGGGGTTTCTTCCGAAACCGTTCTTCACGTATTCATACCGACAACACCTAACCCCACTTCAGGGTTTATAGTCCTCGTGCCTGTTAAGAACGTAAAAATACTGAAAACGCCGGTTGAGGACTGCTTCAAATCCGTTATATCTCTCGGTATGGTCCACCCCGATGTATATGTAACCGGAAAAATCCTGAAAACACTCTTTAAACAAGTCAAAAAATGAACTTCAACAAAGGCTGGCTTGAACGCAGGGAATTTGAGCGGGTCAAAGACCTTTTAAAAGTCGCCTTCTATACGATAAACGATGAAGGGGGCAAGGTCTCTCTCTCTGACGACTATAAACACACCACCCCGGAAAAACTTACAGCATCCAAAATCGGCGGTTTTATTCAGGCAATGACAGAGGACATCAGCACAGGCGGCATGTCAATAATCTCAGATACCGAAATCAAACAGGGGCAGAAACTTATCATAGACCTCTTTTTGCCCCGCTTCTCAAAACCGCTCAAACTTCTCGCCGAGGCAAAACACATAGAAAATAATATAAAAGGCTCCGCCTCTTACAGGGCAGGGCTGAAGATTATCTCAATCAGCAAGGCGGATCTTGCAAAGATAGAAAACAGAATACTCGAACTAAAATAAGGAGGGCCTAATGAACCGTTACGTACAACTGCAGGGCAACATCTATTTTGACACCAAAGACAAGGCAATAGTACAGAACCTCGGCAACAGGTTTGTTTTTCTACGCCACGACAGAAGAAGTAAATCAGAAAACGTAAAGGAAGAAAAGCGCCGCGAGTTTTCAGCGGTAAAAGGGCTCATACACGCACAGGGAAACCTGTACTATGACCCAAAAGTAAAAGAGCTGTATAAAAAAACCGGCTTAAATCTGGTGTTATACACAAAAGACCGCAGAAAAACCGTAAAAAAAATTACTGTCGAAAGAAGAAAAAAATAAAAAAACACCCGCTAAAAAAAGCGGGTGTTTTTTATTGCTGTTGGTTGCCGGCTCTTAACTCTCTTTTTAGTCCCCCATCACCGGTATCTGATACTCGTCATTTGTTGAAATTTTTATCACCAGTTCGTGCGACTTAACCTGCTGGTCGTTTTCATCCGTCACCGTCATTACTGCCCTGTATTCACCGTCTTTATGCGGCAAACCGTCGCTCCTTAACCCGTCCCACACAAACTGGCTGTCAGGCGAGCCTGCGCCCACCCATTCTTTAACTGTTTTTCCGTCAGGCCCTTTTATCTGCATCATCCACTTAAAAGCCTCGTACTTGGTGTTTGATTCGGCTGTTATGTACGTCCTCTTGTTTCCGCCAAAAGGCGAGAACATCGCCGGCTCTGCCTTTAAAAATACGCCGTATGTCCCGAACCTGTAATTAAGCCCGAACTTGTGCGAAAGTATCAGGCTGTTCATTGAAGCGGCATAATCAAAAACAAGATTTTTATAAACAATTCCGGCGCCCGCGGTCAGTTCATTGTCAGCGCCTAACGAGCCTGCACCGGCTCTCACGTACAATAAATTAAATAACCCGTACTCTGCGCCGAAAAACAGTTCCGGATTGACCCCGCTGAAATTTTTCTCAGCCTCAAGCGTAAACTTCAGATTGCCGTCAAGCAGATTTACCGTCGCGCCCAACCGCATCATAAAAGGCGCGGTTTCCTCGTCTTCACTGTATTTTATACCCGCGGGCAGCACGTTTCTAAAAGAAAGCCCCGTATCAAGAAGCGTTCCAAATGATTTAAAAAACGCCACATCAGCGTTCACACCGGCGTAAGTAACACCTCCGATTGACCGAACCAACCCCTTTAAAAGCACGCCTGCCTGCACACCCGCTATTATATTTTTACCGTATCCTGCCGATATTATTATATCCCTCATCGAGGAGATGCCGCCCTCTTGCCCTTCTGATGACAGTATTTCGTAATCCCCGTAGTTCATCATTGAAACAGAGATACCAAAAGCTCCGTATTTGGAAACAGGCTGTACGTACGACAGATGTTCAAAATTCGCCCCCTCAAAGAGCGTTTCAACAGATATGTACACTTCCCCGCTTGCCAATGTGTCAAGGTACGCGGGATTCCAAAAAAGAGAAGACGCATCGTCACTGTTTGAAACTCCGGTGTATCCCATGGCCATAGACCTTATCCCGACCGGCTTGCTGATTATTTCAAGCGGCATGCCGCCTGTATAAGCCGACACAACTGCTGCCGTAAAAACCAGGAATAAAACGACTGCTGTCTTTTTCATAAAACCCCTCCGTTTTTTACACCTTTGGCAGGTGGCTTAATCCCTCGTCTATGTCCGACTGCGGCAGTGGCGCATCCTTGACTTTGCCGGTAAGAAACGCATCATACGCCGCAAGGTCAAAATGACCGTGCCCGCTTAAGTTGAAAAGTATTACCCTTTTCTCCCCTTTTTCTTTGGCGTCGAGCGCCTCTTTTACCGCAGCCTGTATGGCGTGCGAACTCTCCGGCGCAGGCAGTATGCCCTCGGTTTTTGCGAATGTTATTGCAGATTCAAAACACGGCACCTGGTCAAACGCGGCCGCTTCTATGACCTTGTTTTCAAGCAGCAGGCTTACAAGCGGCGCGGCTCCGTGATAGCGCAGCCCCCCTGCGTGTATTCCTGTAGGGACAAATTTATGGCCGAGTGTGTACATCATCGCGATAGGAGCCATCTCGCCGGTGTCGCCAAAGTCATATGTATATTTCCCTTTTGTAAGAGTCGGGCACGCGGAAGGTTCCGCAGCCAGAATCCTGAGCTTGCTCTTTCCTTTTTTGAGTTTGTCCTGCACGAACGGAAATGCAATGCCGGCAAAGTTTGAACCGCCGCCGTGGCAGCCTATTACAACGTCAGGGTATTCCCCGGCGAGCTCCATCTGTTTCTGCGCTTCAAGCCCTATAACCGTCTGATGCATGCACACATGGTTTAAAACCGACCCTAAGCTGTAGTTAACATCGGAGTTCTTTGCCGCCACTTCAACAGCCTCTGAAATCGCTATCCCGAGCGAGCCCGGCGAATCCGGAGTCTCTGCGAGTATACTTCTGCCTACGTCGGTTAAGTTGGAAGGCGACGGATGAACCCTTGCGCCCCAGGTATTAATCATGAATTTTCTGTAAGGCTTTTGGTCATAGCTGCAGCGCACCATAAACACTTCCACGTCGATTCCCATCATTGCGCCCGCAAAAGAAAGCGCCGATCCCCACTGGCCCGCACCGGTCTCTGTCGCGATTTTTTTAATACCGGCCTTTTTATTGTAATAAGCCTGCGGTATGGCGGTGTTTGGCTTGTGGCTTCCTGCGGGAGACACGCCTTCGTACTTGTAGTAAATGTGAGCGGGAGTGCCGAGGGCCTTTTCAAAATTTCTCGCCCTGTGAAGCGGCGACGGCCTCCACAGTTTGTAAATATCTATGACCTCGCCCGGTATGTCCACCCACGACTGCGGTGCAAACTCCTGCATTATCAGGTCCATGGGGAAAATCACGTTTAATTCTTCAGGCGTCACGGGCTTCATTGTCCTGGGGCTTATGTAAGGCGGAAAAGGCGCCGGAAGGTCCGGTATGATGTTATACCATGCGGATGGAATGTCTTTCTCGGCAAGCAAGTACTTTGTCTCGTTCATAATCTCCTCCTGATTTTATAAAATATGAAATAATATATCATTTTTCCGGCAGTTAGTAAATCCCGAATACCCGGCTTTAAAGGACATTAAAGTCTGCAACTTAGAGTTTATTGATCATTGATTATTATCTTCCTAGTATCCTATCACCTGCATGTCCTTCGGGTGTATTATCCTGAACTTATAGTTTACCTCTGTTTTTCCCAAAGGCTTTAGGTTGATTTCCCATTCGGCTATTCCCTTTTCATCCCTTTTTGTAACAACAGGCTCTGCCTCATATATGTCAACTTTTATTTTGTCGTGCGAGGGCACAGGAAGAGGCTCTTTTATCGTCAGTTTCACCTCTTTTGCCCTGAAATTTTCAGCCTTTATCCTGAAGGCAAAATCAGTCACTTCGTTTCCGCCAAACATGCCTGACTCACCCTTCTTCTGCCACAGTTTTTCTTTTGTTATTTTTATTCTCTCATCAATGCCAAAAGAAAACGAAGCCTTTTCCCCCTTTGATATCCGCCTGTCTATTCTTGCCTTTCCCGAGTAACTGCCGTCCATATATATGGAAATTTCACCCGGCACAAGCGGGATATCGTCTTCGTTTACAAACTCAGCAGTCAGATACGCGTATTCGTTTTGCGAAGGCACCGCAAGATATGACATATCACCTGTTCCAAATTTGATGTTTTTTATGAAAACCTTTCTTTCAGAATTTCCCCCCTGTATTGTGTAACGGCCTGAAAGCGTTATGTCTATACCCGCCCCTGTTTCAGAAACAGACTCCACGCTTGTGTCATATGCAATACCGGAAGCTTCCGAAACCTCATCGTAAGCCTCCGCCGACGGAGCCGCCATCATCATCGCGCGAGACGCAGAAGCCTGCTTGTAAACCACCGGCGGTTTGTACTCCGATACAATCCACGGTTTGGCCTGCGGTATTGTCACATCAAAAACAGGCGTTCCCGCCGCTATTCTCAGTTTCACGCCTTTCCAGTCTTCCCCGCTGTTCTGCCTGATAACCGCGTTGTACCTGCCCTCAACCCTGTTTTTTGCGGATATAAAATCTGTTTCATAAGAGGGCTGCCAGGAAACCCCCGGCACAACGTAAGAAACTATGAGCTTAACCGGCCCGGCAGCCGGCGTGTTCAGCGTTATAAAAAGAGCCTTTTGCGGCCTTACGCCTGTTTTTGATACTGACGCCGCCTGCGACTCCGCCACTGCTATTTCTTCTTTCAGCTTTACTATTTCCCTCTCAATACCCCGCTTTTCTTTCACTGCGTTCTCGGTGCCTGTTGTTATAAACTTAACAGCCTGCCCTATGCTTTCAGCGCTGAAAGAGGCTGTCCCTGCGGTTTTAGAAGCATCATCAGCGGCCTTTGCACTTATGGATGCATAAAACTTTATCTGCTGGTCCAGTACTGATATTCTGTCATCTTTTGATTTAAGGGAAATTTTAAGCAATTCAATCCTGTCCCTTATCTTTTTTTCTTCGGGGCTTACCACCGATTCGCTAATTACATCCTGGTACTCGTATTCTTTAACCAGCACCGGAGCGTCTTTGTCCTCTTTTGACACCGAAATACTGTTGTGAACAACCCGCTGCGGCAGGTCAGATACGGCATAGACACCTTCACCGGCGGAAGCATTAATTTTTAGTTCACGTTTTACCAAAGCCCAGCCGCTGAATACCGTAACGTCAGAAGGGGCGGATTTAATTTCAGTAACAGGCTGAGCGCTTACAACAGGGGTACAAATCAAACCTGCAATAAATAAAAAACATACTGCCGTAAAGAAGCTGAATATTTTCATGTTTTCCTCCATTATTAAAATAATGTAATTATACAACCCCGCGCCGGCGCGGGCAAGATTTAAAAAAAACCGCGCCGGCCTTCTACCCTGCGGGAGGTGCTGTAAAAAGCCCCGCAATAGGAAGTGAAAGAATTGCCTGTTATTGTGAGTCATTTTACAACCACACACTTTTCCGGCACTGTCTCAGGGGAAGTTTCATTTGACAAAATAGTTAATTCTAATATAATTGTTTCGTGGGTTACGGTTTCCGGGCGCGGGCACAGTGCCGGAGTGGTGAAATGGCAGACACAGGTGACTCAAAATCACCCGCCGGCAACGGCATGCCGGTTCAAGTCCGGCCTCCGGCACCAAAAGATATTAATACTAAACATCGGGATGTGAAAAATGAAAAAAGAATCAAAGGAATCCAGAAAGCACCCGCGCTATACAAAGATAATAAATATAGACTGCGAGGTTAAAAGATTTCCCGATGATATAATGGGCGAAAAGGCAAAACTGAAAGAAGGCTCAAACTTCAGGGCGACCACCATAAACGTAAGCCAGACAGGGCTGCTTATCAACTACGACTTTATACTACCGGAAAGAACCACAATAGAAATAACCGTAAACGACAAATCCATAGCGGACAAAACCATCAGATTTCTCGCCTGCATAGCCTGGACAAAAAGAAACGCTTACAAGATTTTCGGCCGCTACGCGGCCGGCCTCCACATAGAAAAGGCCGACCAGAAAGAAATCGACAGGCTGGTCGAACACTTTAGCTGACGATTTATGGACAAGACAGCGTTAAAAAGCAAACTTCTCCTCTCTTTTTTCTGCCTTGCTTCTTTTTATATTATCATCTCCACTTCTCCGCCCGCAGTCTATACAGGCGACTCAGGCGAAACCATTGCCGTTTCATACACACTGGGCATCCAGCACCCGCCGGGTTATCCATTAATTACAATGCTCGGAAAAATATTTACCTTCATTCCCCTCGGGGACGTATCGTTCAGGCTTTACCTCATGTCAGCTTTCCTCTCAACTGCGTGCTTTATCGCGATTTACCTCTTTTTCTGCGCGCTGATTACGATTATCAAACCCCGCGTCACCCCGCCTCTTTTTGAATTCTACCCCTCGCTGATTTTTATTGCGGGTTTTTCCATAAGACAGCAGGCTGCCACAGCCAAAGGCGGTATCTATCTTTTCAATATTCTTTTTCTTATCCTGATATCACTGGTTCTTGTGCGGCTCTATAAATCAGGGGGCAAAGACATCCGTTATCTCTACCTGTTTTTCCTGCTTTTTGGAATCAGCCTTTCAAACCACCATATGTCCCAGGTCGTGATGTTTCCCGCGTACGCTTTTATAATCATCAAATCAGGCGCTCTTTCCGCATTGACTTTGCGCAGAACCGCCTTCTCTCTTTTTTTACTGCTTACAGGCGTGTTTATCTATTATTACCTGCCGGTACGCGCCCACACCGCAGTTTTAAACTGGGGCGAGCCTTCCACCTTCACAAATTTTATGGAAATGATAACGCGCTATCAGTATATTAAATCAGAAGGGGCGAGGTCGTTGTCAGGTGCCCTCACGCAGACTGCTAAATTCTTCACGGCAGTATCCCACTCAATGCTTTACGCAGGTTTTCTTTTTGCACTATTGGGTTATGTTTTTCTTTTCAGAAAAAACAAGGCTTTCTTTATATACACCCTCTCTGTTCCGGTAATATTCATGCTTGTCACCACAATATACCTCAACCTTACAAAAGACAAACTCTACATCATGGAAACCTATATAACCCCCTCTTACTTCGCCCTGAGCATAGCCGCGGCATACGGCGCGGCATACGCCGCAGGCTTGGCAGGCAGGCGCGCGGCAGCTTCTTTGTTTGCCCTGATAATAGGGCTTCAGTTTGTGCTGTTTTATCCCCCTCTTGACAAGAGCCGTTACTTTTTTACATACGACTACAACCGCAATATACTCTCCTCTTTGGAACCGGGCTCTGTGATTTTCCTGACAGGAGACGGCGTGGTTTTTCCCTCATGGTATTTTAAGTACGTAAAAAAATACCGCGAAGACGTTACAATAGCCGGCTCCGCGGTAATACCTATGGACTGGGTGAGGAACAATATAAAAAAACAAAACCCGGCGCTCAGAATGCCCGTCATAAAGCAACGCGTCGGCAACGAGTCAACCGGCTACATAATCAACGCCATACTGCGGATGAACTCAGGCGCTTTTCCATTTTACTTTTCATACAATAAACCCGAAGAAAACGCGCTTGATGCAACTGTGAAAATAATGCCCAAAGGCATTGTGCAGAAAGTCCTGCCTTCGGAGCAGGCTGTTGTAACGGAAAAGTTTCTGGCTGCTAACCGTGTCATGTGGCAGTTTTACTCCCTGCGCGGCTCTTTTTACCCGTTTAAGAAGTACATCAGGGATAAAAATGACAGGCTCTACCTTAACGACTATTCGGTATCGCTGAACTCAACCGGAATAGTGCTTGAAGACGAAGGATACTTTGCCTTATCAAGGCATTGGTTTGAAATGGCACACAAACTCAACCCCCACGACCACGAGTATATTTTTAACATAGGAAACTCTTACCACTACTCCGGGGATAACACAAACGCAGTCTTGTATTATAAGAAGAGTATTGCAGCCGACCCCAAATACGTAAACGCCTGGTTTAATCTGGGAGTCACTTATTTTAAAACAGAAAAATACAAAGAGGCGCTGGAGGCTTTTAAAAAGGTGCGCGAGATAAACCCGTCGCGGACCGACATGGCGGCTTATATCAGGATGTGCGAGGAAAAGCTTTAGTCTGTCCTTCTATCCACCACAAACTCGGATTTCGGGAATTTCTGCGCGTATTGTTTGAGTTCATGAGCTATGTCCTCGACCTGCGCGTAGTGGGAAAGTTTGCGCTTTACGTTCCACACGATGCCGACAGAGAGCGTCATCAAAGGGGTTCTTATTTCTTCGCCGCGCCTTGTGTGCGTGACCACATACCCTTTTTCCCTGTCTTCCTTGTCATAGTGCTGCTCTACCAGCAGATCAAAAGACTTAATAAGCTCGGAACATATTTTTGTGTATTTTTCGTGGGACGTAAGTATGACAAAATTATCGCCTCCGGAGTGGCCCACTATATCCTCTTTTTCCCCGTTCTCCTTTAGTACGTCATATATAATACCCGCAAGGAATCTGATTACCACGTCGCCCCTCTCATAACCATAGCGCTTGTTGTAGTACTTAAAATCCTTCATGTCTATATAACACAGAGCTATCTTACTGTCGCTGTCCAGACGCCTGTTCATTTCCTGCTGTATGAAAACTTCGTCCGGAAGCCCTGTCAGAGGCTGAAGCCTGCCTGATTTTTTTGCATATTCATAAATCCCCGTATCCAGATTGATATTAAGGTCAAATACATCGGGCGCTTCCACTTTGTCTTTTAATATGTCATCCTGCAGGAAATTTGATGATGTGATAAGGTCATTAATCCTGAGATTATATTTTTCAAGAATATCCTTTATGGCGATAATCTTTTTTACCATTGTTTTGCTGAATTTTCTGTGTCCGGAAGGCAGCCTGACAGGCTTTATCAGCCCGAGGCTTTCCCAGTAACGCAGTGTTCTTTCAGATAATCCGCTTAGTTTTGCGCCGGCTCCGATTCCTATCAATTTTTCTTTCATAAGTTTTCCCTCATTCCCTTTTGTAATTTTATCGTTAACGTTTTGAGCATATCAGCGATTAGTTATTTTGTCAACTATTATTTGATTATACGTTTAAACAGTACTCTCTCAATAAATTCGCTTTATTGACTTTTTTGACTAAATAAAATATTATGTTTAAAACAACGGAGGCCGGCACTCTATGAATAGAAACGTTTTGATTTATCAGATTATCGCGGTTGTATGCCTGGCAGCAGGCATTTTGTATACCCTATTACATTCAGAATCTCTGAATAACAGCATAGCAGCCTATGATTCACCATCTTCAGAAATATTAATCATAGACCCCTCGTCCGGAAAAGAACACAGTATGAGAATTGAGCCTGCATCCGCCAAGGCGGTGGTAAGCGGGCCTACCCCTGCCGTCCGGTTGCCTGCGGCTTCGCTTCTGTCAAAAGTCTCAAGGACCCGGGAAGAAATCCCGAGAATAACCATTGATCAGGCAAAAGCCATTCACGATTCAGGCCGTGCTGTATTCATAGATACCAGGGGCCGCCCTGCGTATGAGCAAGGCAGAATTAAAGGCTCTGTTTCAATGCCTATGAATGATATGCCGGAGCTGCTGCCGAAACTCAGGCCGCTTTTTAAGGGCAAGCTGCTGGTAACTTACTGCGACGGCAGCGGCTGCAAGATTTCAGACAGCACAGCCTTCAACCTGCTGGATAACGGATTTGAACGGCTGGCTATTTTTTACGGCGGATGGGAAAGCTGGAAAGAAGCAGGCCTGCCCGTTGAAACAGGCAGGCCCTGATTATATCCTGTTTTATTTTTTGTAAAACACTACCGTATTCATATTTACCGAAGCATACCACGCAGGCACACCGGTCAGCCCGCCGTAAAGAGTAACCTCACCTGTCGGAAGCGTAAAAGAAGTGTCGGCTCCGTCACCCTCTCCAAAATTAATTCCGTTTCCCGATATTGTCACCGTTGTGTTTTCCTTAAGTTTCAGGGTGGTGCTGTTTGAAGAAGTGCACTGAGACTCATCCAAAGCGTATGTAGTCGGAAAAAACCAGTTGTTATTATTTTCAGAGGCAACATTGATTGCCACCCAGCCCGTCGCGGCGCTTACCCCTGTTGAATTATAAACAGTAAGGTTCAAATCCTGCCC
>CAYGHG010000090.1:0-10938 GCA_964349515.1 uncultured Spirochaetia bacterium | reverse complement strand
AGTCAACGGTGTTATAAGCGTAAATAAATACGAATCACTCCTCGAAGAAAAGTCAATATTTGGAAAAAAACCTATTTCCGAAGCCAATTCATCATTCCAATTAGCTTTAATAATTACACATTGATCTCCATAGCCAATTCCCAAATTCATTGAGTTGATCGATACTGTAAACAATAATAAAATCAAAATTGAGAATAATTTTATCTTTTCTGCCCTCAGACTATTCTCTTTAATTCTAATTGTAAAAGTATCATACATATAGTTATTCTTTTTTTGATTGGTTAAGCCGCCAGATATTTTTTCGCTTTTTCCGGCTCGGATCAAGTATTCCCCTGATTTTTTTGTCCCCATCCCCACCAAAACCTCCAGTTGATATTTATATCTGAATTTACCAGAATTATTAAACCGTGTCAATCTTTTTTATGTGTATACAAAATACAAGTACTGTTTTTACCTGTTGCTTGCCTTTATGAATTCTTCGAGTTTTTTCGCCGCTGCTCCGGAATCCACCGTTCCAGCCGCGAGTCTTAGCCCTTCCGCCGGTGTGTCTGTTTTTCCCGCTATGTCATGAAATCCCGCGTTGAAATAAACTCCCCACTCTGTGCTTTTCTTCGATAAACGCAGGACTAAGTGACTCAGGACATTATACCAAAATCAGCCTTTTTTTATAGCCCTTTGCTAAAACTTCGTATTCAGAATGATTCTTCAGAATCAGTAACCTTGTACCCTTTCATTTCAAAATTCATCGGCTTTTTATTGTATTTTCCTGAAACTCAAATCACCCACTTACGCAAAAATACCATTCATTTAGCAACCACCGCCGCAGCCCTGCTCACGGTTTATCTTGTGCAGGGATATTACCGGCTTATCCCCTATCCCCGCCGCCAGCTTGGCAATTGTTTCAAGGGTCGGGTTTATTTTTCCGGCTTAATAACCTGCCCGAGTTCCTGTATCATGTACAGCGGGATGTTTTGTATGGCGCCGTTTTTTCCAAATCCCGCCATAGATGTGCGTACAGCCGCATCCGGCTTGAATTTTCCAATGTAAGTCTTTAAACTTTTCGCATGAAGGTTTTGCTCCGCCTTGGCTTCAACGGGAACAATCATCCCGCCCGACTCCACGACAAAATCAACCTCAGCCCTGGAACCGGACGGAGCCCAGTAATAAATGCTGTCAATACCGGCCGCCAGCATCTGCTGAAGCACATACTGCTCGGTCAGGGCGCCTTTAAATTCGGCATAAATCCTGTTTCCCTCCAACAGCATTTCTTTTTTCAGCCCGCACATTGCGGAAAGCAGCCCGACATCACATATGTATAATTTGAAAGCCGACGTATCTTCGAATGCCTTTAGCGGGATTTCAGGTTTCTTAATTCTGGATACGCGGTTCACCATCCCGCAGTCACTCAGCCATGCAATTGACATTTCATACTCCCTGGCCCTGGCTCCTTCTTTTATAACACCATAAACAAATTTATGGTTCTCCTTTGACAGCTGCGCAGGCATGGAATTCCAGAGCATTCCCGTCCTTACGGCTGTTTCCGGGCTCATATGCTTGAAGAAATCATTTTCATACGATCTCAGTATATCCGTTTGTTTCGCTCGCACGGTGTCATAATCCTGACTCTCATGAAAAGCTTTTACCACTCCCGGCATTCCTCCGGTGAAATAGTATTTTTTGAGCCAATCCGTTAATTTACTTTTAAAAATCTCTGCCATCTTGTAGTCGCCCGATTTTACAGCATCCACAATCCCTGATTCCCCGGCTGCTTCAAGATATTCAAAAAAAGACATAGGATGCAGGTTTAAGAACTCTACATTTCCTACCGGAAAAGAAGTGCCCTGATGAAGCGCCACGCCAAGCAGGCTTCCGGCTGCCGTTATATGGTATTTGGGGCTGTTCTCATTGAAGTATTTCAACGCAGTCAGTGCACGCGGAACTTCCTGTATTTCATCAAATATAATCAGGGATTTATCAGGTATTATCTTTTCACCGGTTTCAAGCTGAATCCCGTGTATAATAGTCTCCGGCTCAAGCGAACTTTGAAACAGCTCTTTCATTCTGGGATTAGAATCCAGGTTCACATATGCAACATTTTGAAAGTGCAGCCTGCCAAATTCCTTCATAAGCCAAGTCTTCCCCGCCTGCCTGACACCGCTAATTATCAAAGGCATCCTGCCTGCTTTGCTTTTCCACTTTATCAGGGAGTCCATGGCATATCGCTTCACATTCGCACCTGCTTTTTTATTTGTTGTAATAATATCAGTTTTTATCACATAATTCAACCTAATTTATGTTATCTATACCACTAATTCGGATGAATTTTAGTTGATTTATACGTTTTTTTGTACGAGTTTTATTTTGCCCTTTAAAATATAGCTTTTTTTATGTTTTATGCCTGCCACCCCGTATAACTCATTGATTAAGCACTTTATTTTAATACCCCTTGCCCACCATCCCGGACAAATTTATATAGATATTTAAATTTGTCCGATGCCTGTTTTGACGTTTCCCCTAAGCCTTGCCTTCTGTCTCCTGTCTTCTGTCTTTCCCAACTTGCGCTTTACAACTTCCGTTTAAACATCTTCTCAATCTCCTCAAACCCTATCTTTATAACCGGCGGTCTTCCGTGGGGGCAGGAGAATGGCTCTTTGGCTTCAAAATAACCTCTTAACAGACCCTCTATTTCTTTGTCGTTTAAAACGTCGCCTGCTTTTACCGCCGCGCGGCAGGCTATTGTAGCGCATATGTCCTTTAGGGCGTCTTCAAACTGCGCTCCGCCTTTTTCAGTCAGGGCTGACACTATGTCGCGCACAAAGGGTCCTGAAGATTTGTCCCTTATTATCAGGGGGTGCGCTGTTATTTTGTATTCGTTTACGCCGAATTCTTCAAGGCTGAAACCCAGCTTTTCAAATGATTCAAGGTTTGATGAAACAATTTTTTTCTCCGCCGGGGTAAACTCCACCACTTCCGGTATCAGAAGCTCCTGGACTTGCAGCCCGCCCTGCTTCATTGCTGTTACTATCTCCTCATAGAGCGCCTTTTCATGCGCCGCGTGCTGGTCTATGACCACCAGCCCATGGCTGTCCTCGCCTACTATGTATGTTTTGTTTATCTGTCCCAGCGCTCGGATGTACAGGTAGTCCCTTGATTCGGACTGCACTGAAACCGCGCTCTCCGAACTCCTGACGCTGATAAAAGGCTCAAACAGCGCCTCCTGCGGCCTAGCGTAGAAACTTTCCACGGCTGTCTGCACGCCCTGCGTGTACGCACCCGCGCTGTATGGCAGCCTTGACTCTGCCGTAACATTGATAGAGAGCTCTTCCGAGCCAAGCGCCTGCGCCACCGCTGTTTTTACCGCCGCAAAAACCGCGCTCTCCTCCCTGAATTTTACTTCGTCTTTTGTGGGGTGCACGTTTACGTCAACCATTACCGGGTTTATGTCCAGAAAAAGATATGTAACGGGGTAATTTCCCCTCATCAGCAGTGTTCCGTAGCCTTCATACACCGCGTAAGAGAGCCTGCGGCTGTGCACGTGGCGCCTGTTTACAAAGAGGTAGTTTGATTTGTTGTTCTGTCTTGTCAGCGAGGGCCTGCAGACATAACCCGAGACCTTTACGTTGTCGCTGAAATATGATGCCGGAACTATTGCCTCGCGCACTTCACTGCCGGAGCATATCCTTATGCGCTCGGCAGTGGAGGAATCTTTGGGAAAAAATAACACTTCCTTGTCGTCAAGTATCAGCCTGAATGATATCCCCTCGTGGCTCAAGCCCAGCGCTGTTACAACCTCTATTATATGCGCCTCTTCCGTGTAATCAGATTTTAAGAATTTAAGCCTGGCAGGCGTGTTGTAGAAAAGATCTTTGACCGCAATAGATGTGCCCCTGTTCGCCGCCCGTTCTTCTTTTTTAAGGATCTTCCCTGCTTCAAATTTTATATATGTGCCGGTTGCGGCTTCTTCGGTTTTGGTTATGATTTCAAGCCTCGAAACCGAAGCAATAGCGGCAAGCGCTTCGCCTCTGAAACCCATTGTTGAAATGAAATTTAAGTCCTCGGCTTTTCGTATTTTACTTGTGGCGTGGCGCAAAAAAGCGGTTTCAGCGTCAGCAGCTTCCATACCGCTGCCGTCATCTCGTATCTCTATTGTTTTTCTGCCTGCTTTTTGTATGAGTACTGTTATGTTTTCCGCGCCCGCGTCAATTGAGTTCTCTGCCATCTCTTTGACGCATGAAGCAGGCCGCACCACAACCTCGCCGGCCGCAATCTGATTGGCCACATTATCAGGCAGAATAATTATTTTAGCCACGGACCACCCTGTTTCGGTCCAAGTTAGTAAGACACGAGACAAAAGACAGAAGTTAAAACAAAAACTTTTGGCTCATGTCTTATGTCTTCTTTAATCTTTTTTTTCATTTCACAACCCCCACCCTCTCCATCACCCTCTCGCCGCCGGCTTCAAGCATTATTATGTAAACTCCCGGCGCGGCAGGCCTGCCGTGCCTGTTTTTGCCGTCCCAGAACAGGTCTCCGCTTTCATAAGGGTTCATTATCGATAGCTCCTCGTTATGCTCCTGTTCTGTGACAGTACCCACGTGCATTCCGCTCAGGGTCTTGATCGAAAGTTTTATTTTTCCCTTTTGCACCGCGAAATATCTCAGTTTCAGCGTTTCGCCTTTTGAGAAATCCACAAGGTTGGAAAACACCCTGACCCTGTTGCCCGGCCTCGGAAGCTCTATAACCGCGTTCCTGTATGCCGTATCTGTATTGTTTTTTGAATCAACCACGAGCACCCTGTATATGTACCTGTTATCCCACTGTGTGGCGGCGTCATAGTATGAAACACCTGCAGTCTGTGTGAGGAAATTAAACGAACCGCCGTTATCCGCGCTCCGCAGCACCCTGTAGCCCGCGATTTCGTATGTGCCCTGAACAGCCTCATTCCAGGAAAGAGATACATCTTTTTTATTCTGAAGCGAAGCATTGAGGGTATTTCCGTTTAAAAGCTGTGCCGGTTCATAAGGCACCGCGGAAACGGTCATTGACTTAGGGCCCTCGCCCGCGCTGTTTACAGCCGCGACCGAGTAAATGTATTCTGTCCCGTTAATTACGTCCCGGTCCTCGTATTCTTTCACATTAAAGCTGATATTGTATGCAATCGGATATCCAAATCCTCCGGCCGTCAGCGTGGTCTTTCTATATACATTAAATGACTGCGGCGTCATCACTGTCCACACAAGAATAACCCTGCCCGCCCCCGGCCTTGCCGCAAGCACGGCGGGCCCGCTTAATACAGGCGAGACATTGATTGAATTGTAATCGCTGATGGAAGAGTCTTCATTTCCAAAAGTATCCGTACTCTTTACTTTAAAGTACATTACCGAAGCAAATGTATTGGCGCAGGCATCCTCATAGTACAGTTTTTCAACCCCCTGGGCCCTGAGGCCGTATGAACCGTCAAGCCCTGTAGTGCTCCTGTAAACATTATATTTTACACCCGGCCCGTGTGTAAAGACAGGCCCGTCCCATTTCCACCTTATCAGCACGCGCCCGTTTAAGTCTGTGAGTTCAATATCTGTCACGCCGGCCGGCCTGACAAATGGAGCCGCTGACACCTCGCCTGACAAAGGGCTCTCCGCGCCGTATGAGTCAACCGCGCTTACGCTGTAATAATAAGTGCCTGTCGTTGTAACACTCCAGGTTAATGATGTGTTCATTATGGCATCCACAAAAACCGTCGGGGTTAGTTCCTGATAAAAAACACCTGACAGAGGCGCCGAAGCCCTGTAAACCCTGTATTTTGAAACATCACCCGCGGGCCTGTCCCAGCTTAAAACTATTCTGCCCTCCCCTTCCGAAACCGCGGTTACATTCTGCGGCGCGGAGGGCAGCTCTCCCGCCTGCGGCACGGCGCTTACCGCCTGAGCAGTAACAGTGTCACTCGCGCCGAATATATTGACGGCGGATATTATGTAATTGTAAGCCAGCCCGTTAACCAGCGGCGCGTCATAGTAAACCACAGCGCTCGTGGAGGTTATTTTTGCGTAGGCGGAAAAAGTCGTTGACCTGAAAATATCATAAGCAGTTATGTCATACTCAGGCGCCGCGTCCCAGGATAGTACGCTGTAACCCGAATAAGCGTTCACCGTAAAACCCGAAGGCTCAGCCGGAACATTAACAGGCCGCACCGATACTGTCAGCGATTCATAGCCTTCCACCGCTCCCGACAAAGCGGTAACTTTATAAAAGTAGAGCTCGCCCGGCGTCAGGGATGTTTCAGTAACCGACGTGAATGTTATCCCCTCATACTGCGCCGTGCCCGGAAAGATGCCTGTATTATCCGCCCTGTATAGATTATATCCGTCAATCGCAACACCTGATACAAGCGCATCCCAGGACACCACAGCCACGCCTTCAGAGGGCCTCTGCGCAGTGAGGTTAACCGGAGCCGCGGGTTTTATCTCAACACAATAACCGGCAGATTCCGCCGAAGAACCCTCGCTGTTTACCGCAATCACGCTGTAACAGTAAGTGACACCGGGTGTCACCGTATAATCCGTAAATAGGTTTGATGCCGCATTACCGAGGAACGCAGAATCCCTGTAAACCTCATACATGACCACTCCCTCGCGCGCAATATTTGCCTGCCATGTGGCCACAACAGCGGATCCGTCAGTTGACGCGTTAAGGCCCGAAGGCACGGAAGGTATTGTTTTTATAAAAGCCTGCGCATATGAAGGAAGCGATGTGTTCCCCTCTGTATCAAAGCTTTTTATCATATAGTAGTAAGGCACCCCTGCCGCGGCAGTCGAATCTGTATATGAAGTTATTGTCACGGACGCGAGAAAGCCCGCCTCTTCTGCCGGAAATGTTTCCCCTCTGTATATGTTAAAACCTTCAAAAGGATATGTGCCTTCGACGGGCTTGCCCGACCAGGCAAGCGCCACTGCGGTGTTTGTCACGGAAGCTGTAAAACCCTGAACAGCGTGAGGCGGGGCAAAAGCAACAGCAGCCAGCGGTACTGAACGCGCGCCCTGTGTTACGCCGTCATATGCCCTGACCGAATAGTAAGCCTCTTTTCCGTTCACCGCATTGGTATCCAGATACTCCGGATCAACTGCCGTAACAAAACCAGCAGCCTGTCCGGTCAGGCTGTCTGCTTTGTATACCCTGTAGGACTCAACCGCGCTGTCAGCGCTTTTCTCCCAGCTCATATATACTTTTGCGTTATATGGTATTATTTCCTGTGAAACAGGCGGGTATGGGTATGCGCCAAGCGGCGAGCTCGCCGGCCCGGTTGCACCGGATACGTCTGCCTGTACTGTATAAAAATATGCCGCTGTAGTGTCAGGCAGGGCGTCTGTATGCTTTGTTACGCTCAAGCCCGAAGCTATTACGCTGTACGGGCCTGACACCAAACCCGCCCTGCTGACCGAATACTGCGCGAGCGCCGTATGCGTAAGGCCTTTCCACTCAATCTCTATATTCGCGCCGTCAAAGGTAAGCGTGACATCAGCCGGTGTATTTGACGCAGCTGCCGTAACAGCCGCCAGTAAAATAACTGCCGGCACGAGTAGTATTTTCTTCATGATGCCTGCCTTTCTTTTCTTTTAAAATTCAAGGTCAGCGCCGATGGAAAACAGCAGCTCTGCCCTGCTTAATGTATTGTCAATACTGTCGTTAAAATAGGAAAAATCAATGTTTGCCCTGACATTTAAGTTCTGCAGCGCCTTGTAGTCGCCGCCTATTCCCGCGGAGTATTTCTGCGTGTCTATCTTACTTGCGTTGTTGTCGCCAACGCCTCCGACCTTAACTATCGAGGCTGCCGCTATCGCCCTCAGGTTTATGGTCTGCGTCAGCTCAAAAACCCTGCCGCCTATAAACGGGAACCAGTCCCATACCCTGATGGGGTCTTTTAAATCCAGGAAGAAGTTAAACGTAACCGCAGGGTCAAGATTCCATTTCCAGTTGGATATCAGGCTTCTTCTTATGTTGCTGTTGCCGGCCGAAACCCTGATATTTCCGTTAAACAGCTCTTTGCCGGTGCTTTCGTCGTTTTTGGAAAAATTAACCTGAAGCGAGCCGTTTTGCGATTCGTTTGAAGTGACTATCGTGTCAGGGTCTTTAGGGTCGCTTCCTGTATCAAGCGTAAATGAGTAGTCCCCCGTTATCCTTCTTCCTTTGAATAGGTCCGGAAAAGCCTGCTCTAACGGGTTAAAAATATTTATATTCCTCACCCACAGATTCCACGTGTCGGTGAGGAGCGACACCGACCTGCTGGTGGAGTTGCGCCCTTTTCTGTACCCGCCCGAAGGCTGGAAAGAGATTATGTCGGCAAAGGCAATCTGCGAGAGCATTATGTCGTGGGAGATGCTGAGCGCGCCGAAACTCGAGAGCTGCTCAAGCTTTTCAATATCAAGAACTCCGTCGCTGTTTTTAGCGCCTATGGCGTAATTCCACATCGTGACGTTCCACTGCTGCTCAAAACTTAAACCTTCAAAACGCCTGAAAGTATCCCTGTATATCTGATTGTCAAATGTTTCATTTAACCTTACGCTTGCCGAGTAAGATGTTATGTCCGGAAGGAAGTTAAGCAGTTTGCTTAAAGCCACCCCCGTGGAAGCGGTGAGCGAGCCCGTGGTATTGAGCCTGTTGCCCGGATAGTCTTTCCTGTAATTATTTGTATAATCTATTCTCGGCGAGAATATCCACGCGTCCCGCATTGAGAGGCTCACCTTCGGGTTCATTTCCCTGGAATACACGAGGTATTTATCCGTATAATTAAACGGCCCGATAAGCCCCGCATAGTACTCAAACGCCGCCGCAAGATTTCCCTTTTCCTCTACAAGTTTGTAATCATAAGAAGGCGTAAGGCTGAAACTGCCGAGAGTATAGGAGCCTGTCCACTTGTAGTACTGTTCCCTGTTAAGGCTCCAGTTTGAGTAAAGGCTCGCCGCATATGTAAGCCCCTGCGGCCCGGGATATGTTATATCCCTGTTCGTAAATTTTATTGATGCTTCGGCAGTGTTGTTCCCTATGGGAATCACTATAAAGGTGTCGGGCAGTTTCCATGTTACGCGCTGAGTCCCCGTGAACCGCTTGGTATTATTGCTCAAGTACCAGTTGTGCCGGTGGTATTCAAAATCGGTGTCATTATAAGCATAGTTGCCGGTTACGGACACATTTGGTATTGCACTAAATGTGTAGAAGCCGTTAAAAAACTGGTCAGTGTAATCGGAAAGAGTGAAATTATCGGTAAAGGATATGTCATCGCTGTATTTGTCTTCCGTGTAGCGCTCTGTTCTGGAAATATTGATATTGACAGGCAGGAAAGGAAGCTGGTTGTAGTTAATAAAGACTGTGTTTGTTGAGAGGTGCTGCTGCCCCGCCTTTCCAATCTCAGCCAGAGTCTTAAAGTCCGTCTCCCTGTCTTCCATCGCGTGAGTCACACTGCCGAAACCGTCAACCTTAAAAGCAGTTGAAAAGAACCTGGCAGAGCCTTTTTTTGGATAAGGGTCGGTCAGCCTTATGTTATTTACCAGAATCTGCTCGGTCGCCGAGGTGCTGTTGGGGTTTATCACGCCTAAGGTAATGTGGCGCACCGTACTTAAGTTCGGTTCCCCCACAGCCGCGCCGCGTTTTTTATCGGATCCGTCAAGCTCAAAGGTCACCGTGTGCCAGCCTCCGTCAGCAGGCAGTTCGTCAAGGTTTGCATTATACTGATAGTAATCCCTTGTATCGTCCACAGGGTTTTTCCCGAGCCGTATAAAAAGCACTTTTCCCGGCCCCGCAAGGCTGTCTTTTTTCTTATAGAAGAGGTCCATTTTAAGATATCTGTAGGAAGCGTAGTCATACCCGGTGGAAGTGTTTACAAACTTAGTCGTGTAGTAAAGAGGCCTTCCGTCAGGGGCGAGGTCAAACCCGGACTGGCTGTAATCAATTTCAAGAGCCTCTTCAAAATTTTTATCAGTCTCGGTCCTGAAATTGTAAAACTTTGTATTGGGAGGGTAATTTGGGTCTGTGTTCCTGTTAAGTGAGAATACATTGAATTTGTTTATGTCAGGGGAGGTCACCACGTTCCCCGCGAGGTCAACGCTCGGCAGAACCGACAGCGACCACGAATTGCCCTTAAATTCAATTGATTCAATTATTATGTGGCCTTTGGAGGGGGTGCTTCCCGCGCCTGTTAACCCCACCCTCAGATGCCTTATCATTGACATGTAAAGAGTATTATTCGGGTCTGTGTTTCTCTCCCCGTCCGTTGTCCCCGGCGCGTCTGAGGGCTCTCTTAATGGTATTTTAATGTTTCTCCAGCCCCTGCCTTCCAGCCTGAACTGTGCATGGTTTCCGTAAATATAACCGGGCGCCGCGTCATAAGTGAACCTGTAAAATTTTTCTACGGTGTCAAGAACTCCGTTTGAATTCATATCCTCACTGTCCAACACCTGGTTTCCAGCGCCCCAGTAAGCTGGGTTGTGCGGGTATATTCCGCTGCTTATACCGGTATCTTTCTCCGGAATAAAGCGTCCGTTTTGGTCAAAGTCTTCCGCGTCGCGCCTCGTGCCGTCCTCCAGATTATACTCAAACCTGTTATTTCCGTTTGAATCCTCGCTTATTATACCCATATCAAGAAACAGCTTCACAGGAGTGTCTGTATCCACATAAACCCACATTTCAAGATAGTTATACAGGTTGAGGTTCTCACCCGACGTGGAAATAATATTCCTGAAAGCGTCCCATTCGCCGGCTGCCAGGTTGTCATACTCAAGCCTGAGCATTTTTTTATAGGTTGTCCCGAGCGGGTCGTTTATGTTTACCGGCTCGTGGCCTGCGGCACTTTCCTCTTTTTTATTAAAATACTTTCTGTTCACGGGCTGATAGCCCTGCGGCAGGCTTGCTGGGAACCACGCGGTCGGCAGCATAGTGGCGCTTCTTACC
>CAYGHG010000089.1:1385-11045 GCA_964349515.1 uncultured Spirochaetia bacterium | reverse complement strand
AAGATGGCCAGCCAGCCGAAGCTTCAGCGAAGGCTGGTGGAGGCGGTGGGATTTGAACCCACGTCCAAAACTGTTTTAGCAAAGGCTCCTACATGCTTATTCCGGGATTTAATTTCGGTACGCAAGCTCCCCCGAACAGGATATCACGTACCTACGCCCCTGTGTCTTAGCTGCCCCGGCCGGAGTTTGCCGAAACAGAGCGTCCTGCAGTTGGTCCCCTTTATGATCCCGCAGGAAAAGAAAATAAAGAGGTGCAGCTTAAGCTGCTAAAGCGTAATTGTTTTCGGTTACGTTTGTCCACGTTTATACGGTGACATGGGCACCGGCATGCTCCTATTACCTACACAGCCCTGTCGAATCCTGTCGCCCCCATTTAATAACGGGTAACAAAATTGTAATATCCTTTAAAAGATCTGATATAATTATATCACAAATAATGACAATAAACCGAAAGATATGCGTATAGGAGGGGGATGTAAAAATATTAGTATTTCGTTATGCCGTTTTTTACTGCAGGTAATTAGGGGATTAGACTTCTGAATCAAAGTTTGTTTAATATTCTTCAAAAATATGATAAGAAAATGTAAAAAAGGCGGCGAGATAATGAAATGCAGGCACTGCGAAACCTCAAACAGACAGGAAGCCGCATACTGTAAAAAATGCGGCGCTCCTTTAATAAAACTGCCGAACTATTTTGGATGTTTTAGAACAGCAGTTTTGATATATATATTACTATATAGTTTTATAGTAATTTTAATAGGAACCGCAATGATAAGCGGGGTTCTGCACAGCGGATATAATGACTTACAGTCTTCTATGGTATGGCTCGGCCCTTATTATCTGTGTCAGCCTTCGTCATTATTGGTTCTTCCGGTGTTAAACAAATTTTTTTATTGGCTAATTTCGTTAATTGCGCTGAATATCCTAAAACTTGACTTCAGTGAAACATCTTTTAGTGCGGCTATGGCAATAAACATATCTATGATGCTGGGTTTTCTGACAGCAGGGGTTGTGCAGTACTTTATATTGGTCAATGCGGCAAGGTTTGTCGGATTTTTAATACGTAAGCGAAAAACGAGGCGGGTTTGAAACCCGCCTCTACATCAGAAAAAAATCAGGTACTATAATACTCACCCTGCCTCTACCACTGAAAAAGGGGAGAGGTGAAAATGAAATTACACACAACATATAAAATTCCCAATTCCGGCTTTAAATATGCATTGACTGTTTGTCAAAAGGGTATATAATAGTTATCAGCTCTTAAAGATTTAAAAAGGTTATGAGGGAACACCGCAGAAACGGCCCTTAACATTGGATAAAACCGGAACATAGTGCCGCCGTTTCACTCCTAATATACCCCCTTATATCATTTTCGCGCCCTCAAAAGCGCGGACATACCTTTAGTAAACGGCGGCACTATTTTTCGGAAAAACCCCGCAAATAAAAACCCTGTCAGGAGGCATAATGCCGCGTAAGGAACTGATTTTTCCCTCAATGCTTGCGCTTTTTATCGCCCTGGCAAATATTTTCTGGCTGTCTTATGACACAGTTCCCCAGGCCTGGGATGAATCCATACACTTAAACTCAGCTGCTCAGTTTACTGACGCGCTTAAAAAAGGGCCTGTTGCTTTCATTGGTGCTTTCATAAAACAGGAAAACTATTACCCGCCTCTCGTACCTGCGCTTGCATCAGTTTTCGGGCTGTTTGGGAAAAGCATGGACGGTTATACATCCGTAAACATAATTTTTCACGGGGTTCTCATATTCGCGGTTTTCCTGTATGCACGCAGGAAAACGGGTTTTTACCCTGCCTGCGCCGCCTCGGCTTTGGCTGTTTCGTTTCCGCTTGTTTACACCCAGGGCCACTTTTTCATGTTTGACCTGCCGCTTACCGCGGCAATAATGTGGATTGTCCTGCTGCTTGATGATGAGGATGTTTTTTCCTCACGGAAAAAGGCAGTCATGCTCGGGCTTGTGCTCGGCGCCGCCATGCTTATCAAGTGGACCTTCTGGATTTATGCCGCCGCGCCTTTTCTGATACGGGCGGTTGAGGAGAAAAGAAAAGGCGGAAAAATACTCAAAAGCATCATGGTTCAGGCGGCTGTCATGGCTGTGCTCGCGGCGCCGTGGTATATCTACAATTTTTCCTCGATAATAAGCAAACTGCTGATGTATTCGTTTGAAAGGGGAAAACTTGAGGGGCTTCCCCCGGTGTTTTCTCCGGCATCTTTGTTATACTATTTTTCAATGCTGCCCTCAAAAGCAGGCCTGCTGACAATCCTGCTTGCCGCCGCAGGTGCCGCGGCTGTCATAATGAGGCGTGACAGGGAGGGGCTTAAACTGCTGGTTTATTTTTTTGTGCCGGTGCTTTTCATGACACTGCTCCAGAACAAAAAAGACCGTTACATAATGCCGGTTCTGCCTTTTGCCGCTGTTGCGGCTTCTTACGGGTTTTTGCTGATTAAAGATGCTTTTTATAAAAGGGGAGTCATGGCAGCCTCCTTAGCCGCGCTGATTTTTTACATAATTGCGGTTTTTCCCCTGCCTTTTCAGTGGCCGGGCAGCGCAAGGCCCTTAAAACACGACTGGAAAATAGAGGAGTTATTGTCAAAAACCCTGCCGGGAAAAAACATAGCCATAGTACCTGATCATGCGTACATGAACAATATCAATTACACATTTTATGCTGCCCATGCCATGAAAGGCGCAAAGGTTACGGGAATTTTTAATTTCCCCATGTTTGCCGATTATTTTCTTGTAAAGACCGGTGAGCAGGGGCCTTTTTTCAGCGGCGCAGACAAAAGGGGGAAGATAACAACACAGGCGCTGGAAGGCTCCGGCGTGTCAGGCTCTTTTTATGACAAAATTTTTGAAGCGCCTCTTCCCGACGGCTCAACAGCCTTGCTTTTTAAACGCAAAGATGAAATAAAGGCAGACCCGGCGAAGTTCGGGAGGGCTATTAATGAACAGGCACTCTCGGCGCTTTCTTTGTACCTTAAGAGCGCTGAAAAATTCTCATTCAGAGTGTCGGTCAGGCAGGGCACGGCGCTGACGGAGAGTATGAGGGTATCTTTCAGTTCCGGGCTTTTGGGAGATTTCAGGCACAAGGATGCGGCGCTTAAAGCATACAGCGCCGATCTCGAGGTATTTGAACTGCTCCTGAACCCGGAGGAGCTATATGCCGGCCGGGCTTCCATACTGTCGCTCGGAGGGATAAGGGTGCATTCCCTTGAAATAAGAGAGCAGGATCTCTCTGATTTCATAAAGCTCTATGCAAAAGGTGCTGATAACATAAAGGTAATAATAGACAAAGGCAGGATAAATATTTCGGCGCGTTACAGCGGCATAAATGCGGAACTCTCTGTTTCGCTTTACAACCCTTCGCCTGAAAATCCTGATATAGGTTTTAAAGTCAGAAAAATGAAAATAGGGTTTTTACGCATACCTTCTTTCATACCCAATCTTATGCTGAAAGACTACAATCCCCTGCTAAACAGGACAAACTCGCCTGTAAAACTTATTTACAAAGAGATAAAGCTTGAAAACGGCAAAATGGTTATAAGGTAAGAGGCGTAAAAGAAGGATCAAGCAGCAAGATATTAAGCCGCGAAACAGAAGCAGGCGGGCTCTTTTAAGGGCCCGCGTCTTGTTGTGGTATTAACGGCGTAAAAGGCCCGCCCCCCGTAAAGGGAGGCGGCTACTTTCCGCAAACAACCCTTGACTGCCATACCCCCTTGGAGTAAAATAGCATAACTTTTTTTTAAAAAAACTATCCGGAGACGGGCATGGATGACAAGAAAACGCCTTTGTTCGCGGAGCATATCAGGCTAAACGCTCTGATGGCGCCTTTTGGCGGCTGGAATATGCCCATACACTATGGCAGTATCATAGAAGAGACAAAGCATACCCGCTCAAAATGTTCGGTCTTTGACATATGCCACATGGGTGAGTTTCTTGTAAGGGAAGACCCTTCCAAATCAACACTTGATAAAATAATAACAGTGCCTGTGACAAAAATGGCTGTCAACGCCTGCAGGTACGGGTTTCTCTTAAACGAGCGCGGCGGCGTGAAAGACGACCTCATAGTGTACCGCAAAAAAGATGACGAGTGGATGATTGTCGTGAACGCGGCTACAGAGGAAAATGATGCGCTTGAAATCAGCTTAAACCTTTCTCCCTCGGCTTCTTTTGACAACATATCGGAAAAAACCCTGAAACTTGACATTCAGGGCCCGCTCTCGGCGGAAGTGATGAAAAAACTCGCGGGGGACAAAATAGATTCGCTGAAATATTTCAGGTTTGATTCCTTTACCGTGCTGGGCTCGCAGTGCATGATCAGCCGCACGGGATATACCGGGGAACTCGGCTATGAGATATACATGGATGCGTCAGCCGCACCTGAACTCTGGAACGAGCTTCTTAAAAACCCTGATGTAAAACCCGCGGGGCTTGGCTCTCGCGACATACTTAGGCTTGAGATGGGATACCCGCTTTACGGCGACGAGCTCTCTGAGGAGATTTCGCCTCTTGAGGCGGGCTTTGAGCGGGTCATTCCTTTTGACAAGGAGTTCAAGGGTAAAGAGGCGCTTTTGAAACAAAAACAGGAAGGCATAAAAAAAGTACTCACGGGTTTTACCGTGGAGGGCCGCAGGACTCCGCGCCATACAAACAGGGTGGTGGTGCAAGACGGTATTGACATAGGGTATGTGACAAGCGGCGTTTTTTCCCCCCATTTAAACAAGGGGATATGCATGGCATATATTAATAAGGAACATCACTCAAATGATATGAAGGTAAAGATAGTCTCCGAGCGCGGCTCTTTTGATGCCGTAACCGAAGCAATGCCATTTGTCAAAAAAACATCAATCAAATAGGGAGGCAAACTATGCAGGTAAAAGAAGGTCTGCTGTACACAAAAGAACACGAGTGGATAAAGGTGGAAGGCACTGCAGCGACTATAGGGATAAGCGACTATGCACAGCATAAACTCGGCGATATAACATACGTGGAGCCTCCTCAGGAGGGAAAAACCGTAAAGCCGGGGGAGGTCCTGACAGGCATAGAATCCGTAAAGGCGGCTTCAGACATATACGCGCCGCTGGAGGGAAAGATAACAGGCGCAAACGCGGCGCTTGACGCGGCGCCGGAGCTTGTAAATAAATCGCCCTACGAAGAGGGCTGGATAGCAAAAATAGAACTTACAGGCGCGGCTTCGGCGGCAAACCTGATGGACGCCGCGGCTTACGCAGAGTACATAAAAGGGCTTGAATAAATGGCGTCATTTACCCCGCATACCGAAGCCGAAGTAAAGCAGATGCTCGCAGCCGCGGGCGCCCCTGACATGGAGGCGCTGTTTAAAGACATAGCGCCAAAGCTCAGGGCAAAGTCATTTGACATACCGGCAGGAATGGCTGAAATGGAAATTGAAAAGTATTTCACCGCTTTAAGCCTCAAAAACAATGTCTCAACCGCCTGCTTTGCGGGCGGCGGCTACTATGACCACTACATACCCGCGGCTGTTGACGCGCTGTCAGGCAGGCCGGAGTTTTTCACCGCATACACCCCCTACCAGCCTGAGGCGTCGCAGGGAACGCTGCAGGCGATATTTGAATACCAGTCAATGGTCTCGCGCTTAACCGGGCTTCCATACGCCAATGCCTCGCTTTACGACGGCGGCACCGCGCTCTATGAGGCTGTCGCGATGGCGGTCAGGCAGACAAACAGGCTGAAGATTGTGGTGGACAAAGGGGTAAACCCCCTCTTTAGGTCAATAATTAAAACTTACATGATAAACCTTGAAACCGAAATAATAGAAGCGGACTTAAACGGGATTGAAAGCGACATGCCGAAATTAACATCCCTTATTAATAATGAAACAGCCGCGGTTGTGGTGCAGAATCCGAACTTTTTCGGAAGCCTCGCCGATTACAGCGCGCTCTTTGCCTCCGCGAAATCTTCAGGCGCCGCTTCAATAATGTGCTTTAACCCCGTGTCTCTTGCGGTGTTAAAAAGCCCGGCTGAAACAGGCGCGGATATCGCAGTCGCCGAAGGGCAGAGTTTGGGAATGCCTTTGTCATTTGGCGGGCCCTATCTCGGGATTATGGCGGCGTCAAAAGAGTATTTGAGAAAAATGCCCGGAAGGATTGTCGGCGAGACTGTTGACAAAGAGGGCAAGCGCGCTTTTGTCCTCACGCTTCAGGCGCGCGAACAGCATATCAAAAGGGAAAAGGCCACATCCAACATCTGCTCAAACCAGGCGTTGTGCGCTCTGCGAGCCGCAATATATCTTTCGCTTCTCGGACGCGAGGGGCTGCGTGAAGCTGCGGTAAACAGCGCGGCAAACGCCGCATATCTAAAGGAAAAAATATCAGGCGCAGGCTGCGCCGAGGTTATCAAGGCCGGCAACTTCAACGAATTCACTATAAAGTTAGCCTGTGACGAGGCAAAGGTAATGGAAAGAATGCGCGACAAGGGAATACTCGCGGGCGTGCCTGCCTCGCTTTTTTATCCCGACAAGAAGCACCTGCTCATAGTAAGTACGACGGAAAAAAGAACAAAAGCCGAGATGGACGCTTATGCCGAAGCTTTAAAGGAGGCCGCCAAATGAAAACAGTATTTGAAAAAAGCGTTTCCTCAAGGCGCGGTGTGGTATTCGGCGCAGCCGGTAAAAACCCGGTGGCTGAAAAATATCTGAGGAAAGAAGCGCCCGCTCTTCCCGAGCTCTCCGAGCTCGATGTGGTGCGGCACTATACAAACCTCTCGCGCAGAAACTTTTCCGTGGACACCCACTTTTATCCGCTGGGTTCGTGCACCATGAAATACAATCCTAAAATAAATGAAAAAGTGAGCAGCCTCGCCGGATTTTCCGGGCTGCACCCGATGACGGCCTATGTAAGCCCGAAAGACTGTCAGGGGGCGCTGGAAGTGCTGCATAAGGCTTCAGAACTGTTGGCCGAGATAACAGGCATGAAAAAAATAACCACTCAGCCTTATGCCGGAGCGCACGGCGAGCTGACCGGAGTGCTTTTGACCGCCGCGTATCACAAACAAAAAGGAAACAAAAAAACGCACATCATAGTTTCAGAATCCGCGCACGGCACAAACCCGGCGTCAGCCGCCATGGGCGGCTATGATGTAGTGTCAGTGCCGGTAGACTCCGGCGGTGAAACAGATATAGAGGCTTTTAAGGCCGCTATAAATTCCGAAACAGCGGCGGTCATGATGACTGTGCCGAGCACGCTCGGGGTATTTGAACGCAGGATAAAGGAAGTGTCACAAATAGCCGCGTCGCATGACGCGCTTATGTATTACGACGGCGCAAACCTGAATGCCATAATGGGCAAGGTCAGGCCCGGTGACGTAGGATTTGACATAGTGCACATGAACCTGCACAAGACCTTTTCCACCCCGCACGGAGGCGGAGGGCCGGGCTCCGGCGTGGTCGGAGTGTCTGAAAAACTTGCAGATTTTCTTCCCTCCCCCGTGACGATGGAAAAAGAGGGGGCTTACCACCTGGACTTCAACATACAGCATACAATAGGGCGCGTCGCTTCGTTCTTTGGAAATTTCGGCGTGATACTCAAAGCTTACGCATACATCCTGATGCTCGGGCGCGAAGGCCTGATTGACGCTTCTGAAAAAGCGGTTTTAAACGCAAACTATATAATGGAAAAATTAAAAGGAATTTACCATCTGCCCTATGACAGGGTGTGCGGGCACGAGTGTGTCTTTACCGCGAAAAATCAGATGAAGCACGGAGTACACGCCATAGATATTGCAAAGGCTTTGATTGACCGCGGCTTTCACCCGCCTACGGTTTATTTCCCGCTGGTGGTGGAAGAGGCGATAATGATAGAACCGACCGAGACAGAATCAAAGCAGGAGATTGATTTGTTCATAGAAGCAATGAAAGAAATAGCGGCTCTGTGTGAAACAGAGCCTGAAAAAATAAAAAACGCGCCGCTTACCATGCCTGTACTAAGGCCTGATGAGACAAAAGCGGCAAGAGAGCTGAGGCTTACATGCGAACTACCTTAAAAGAGTGGAGATATATACAGTATGACAGGCAGCCCGCGGCTGAAAACATGGCACTGGATCAGTACCTGATAAAATACTACAAAAAAACAGGCAGGCCGGTTTTCAGAATATACGGGTGGAACCCTGCGGCCATATCTGTCGGAAAAAATCAGGACGTGATGCGGGATATTAATATAGAAAACTGCACCGAAGACGAGATGTGCATCGTGCGCAGGATTACCGGCGGCGGCGCCATATTTCACTCAAACGAGCTCACCTATTCGCTGGTATGCTCGGAGGCTGATATAAACTGCAAAAACCTCGGGGTAAAAGAGTCCTTTGAAAAACTGAACGCTTTTCTGATTGAGTTTTACAAAACCATAGGTGTTAAAGCGGCGTTCGCAAAAGACACTCTGAAAAAGGCAAAGTTCGGCGCGCCCTCCGCTTTTTGCTTTGCCGGTACGGAGGAGTATGACATAGCGGCAGGCGGCAAAAAAATAGGGGGAAACGCCCAGGCCCGCGGCAAAGACATAATATTCCAGCACGGCTCCATACCGATAGAAAAAGAATCGGAAAAGGCGCAGAGGTATTTTAACGGCTTGATCAATCACGACGCTTTTACCTGCCTTGAATCACTGCTTAAAAAAAGGCCGGAAGCCGAATCTCTTGAAAAAGAGCTCAAAAAGGCTTTTGAAAAAGCGCTGGGAATAAAACTCAAGGAAGAAAAACTTCTGGAAAAGGAAAAAGAGGCTGTGGATACGCTTACCCTCGGGAAGTACAGCTCTGACGAATGGAATTTAAAGGGCGGAAAAGATGAGGACGCGTTCTAAGCCTTCCTGGCTCGGCAGGAAAATAGATTTCAGGAAACTGCACGAAACCGAAGCGCCCCTGGCCGGGCTTAACCTGCACACAGTATGCTCCCAGGCAAAGTGCCCCAACATATCCGAATGTTATTCAAAAAAAACAGCCACTTTCATGATACTCGGTGATACCTGCACCCGCGGGTGCCTGTTCTGCGCCGTGTCAAAGGGTGTGCCTGAGTTTTGGGCGCCTGATGAGCACGAGAGGGTCTCTGAAGCAGCTTCGAGGCTCGGCTTAAAATATGCCGTGATTACTTCCGTTACCCGCGATGACCTGCCTGACGGAGGGGCAGGAGCTTTTGTGAAGGTCATACGCGCGCTCAAAGATAAAATTTCCGGTATCAGGGTTGAAGTGCTTGTGCCGGATTTTCAGGGTGATTTTTCATGCGTGGACGCGGTCTGCGCGGCGGCCCCTGATGTTTTCGGCCACAATGTGGAGACAGTCCCGGAGATGTATGCTGTCAGGACCGGCGCTTCGTTTGAGCGCAGCCTGTCTGTGCTTAAAAGGGCAAAGGATAACGGCATGACGACGAAATCCGCGCTTTTGCTCGGATTCGGTGAGACAAAAGAGCAGGTGATAAAAGCCATGAAGCGCCTAAGAGGGGCAGACTGCGATTATTTAAGCATAGGCCAGTACCTGCAGCCCGATGCGTCGAGAATAGAGGTAAAGGAATATGTTGTTCCTGAAGTTTTTGAAGAACTGAAGCAGGATGGGATTAAAATGGGTTTTAAGCATGTAGAAAGCGCGCCTTATGTGAGGAGCTCGTATAGGGCGGAGAGGTAT
>CAYGHG010000089.1:0-1285 GCA_964349515.1 uncultured Spirochaetia bacterium | reverse complement strand
AGACAGAAGGGGAATATAAAGAAAAGTAAGGAAAGACAGGAGACAGAAGACAGAAGTGGGAAAGCAAAGAAAGAAAAGAAAGCAAGGAAAGCCAAAAGACATACGGGAATAGAAAACAGGTATTGTTTTAAAATTTTTGTCTTTTGTCTTCTGTCTTTTTTAACTTTTGTCTTCTGTCTTCTGTCTTTCTCAACTTAAATCAGGAGGTCAACTTACATGAACTACCGCAACATCGGAACCACAGAGATAAAAGTATCTGAAATATCCTTAGGGTGCTGGACACTGGGCGGGGACGCTGATACCGGCTCTATGGGGTGGCACGGCGCTGATGAGAAAGACGCGGCTGAGGCTGTTGCTTACGCTTTGGAGCGCGGGGTAAACCACTTTGACAATGCGGATGTTTACGGAATGGGTAAAGCGGAGAAGATGCTCGCGAAAGCATTGGGAAATACGGGAAATGATGTCGTAATAGCTTCAAAAGTCGGCTGGTACAAGGGAGAGTTTGAGCATGCTTACAAGGCGGAAAACATAAGACGGCAGATTGAAACTTCTCTTAAAAACCTAAACAGGGAATACCTCGACATCTATTACTTTCACAACTGTGATTTCGGCAAGGACGACATGTACTTAAGCGAAGGCTTGTCTGAAATGCGCAGACTTCAAAAAGAAGGAAAGTTCCGGGCGCTGGGTTTATCCGGTTATGCGGCTGCTGATTTCCTGAGGCTGATTCCTGTTATAAAGCCCGACTGCCTGCAAAGCTGGGCAAACATACTGCATCCGGAGTTTATAAAGGAAGGCTCGGATGTGGCGGCACTTCTGGAAAAAGAAAAAATATCATTCGTGGCATTTAACCCGCTTTCGCGCGGCCTGCTCACGGGTAAGTTCAGCGCGAAAAACCCGCCGGTCTTTGATAAAAATGACGTACGCGCGGGAATGGATGAGTTTAAAATTGAAAACATGAAAGCATTTGATGAAAAGTTTGAAAAGATAAAAGAGCGCTTCGGCTCTTCGTCAGAAGAGCTGGTCCGCGTCGCCCTGCAGTACATTCTCTTTCACAAAACAACAGCCTGCGCAATCCCGGGTTTCAGAAACAAGCGCCAGGTGGAGATAAACCTCGAGGGCGCAGACAGGCCGCTGAGTCAGGATGATTTTGATTTTATAAAGTCGTTGTTTTAACCCCCTTTCCCAAAGGGGGGCGAGGGGGGATTTGACTTTAGTCTTAGCCCCCTTTGCACCGGAAAGGGGGGCAGGGGGGATTTGCCTTTAGTCTTAGCCCCCTTTGCAC
>CAYGHG010000088.1:0-11240 GCA_964349515.1 uncultured Spirochaetia bacterium | reverse complement strand
ATCGTCATATCTGTTATGAACGGTTTTCACGAGGACATACGCGACAAGATTATAGGCACAAACGCTCACGTGGTCGCGGGTTCGTATTCTTCCGACGGGATATATGATTACAGGCAGAAGATAAACTTAATCAGAAAAATGAACAATGTCAAGGCAGCGGCGCCGTATTATATGGGGCAGGTGATGTTAAAACAGCGCGAGCGTGTGGCGGGTATTATGATGTGGGGTGTTGACCCCGCTTCCATATCAAAAGTTAACAACATAGCGTCGCACATGAAAAAAGGGGAGTTTGAATCAATAGTAAAGGAACTGCCCGGAAACCGAAAAGGCATAGTGCTCGGCAAAGAACTGGTAAACACCCTAGGCGCAGATATAGGGGATGACATAATACTGATTTCCCCGGTATTTCAGCAAACCCCCGCAGGCCTGATGCCGAAAATGTCAAATATGAAAATAGTCGGCATATTTGAGGCCGGGATGTATGACTACGACAATACATTTGCATATGTTTCCATTAAAACCGCACAGGAACTTTTTGGCAAGGGCGACGTGGTGACGGGAATAGCGATAAAAACCGAGCAGATAGAAAGCGCCATGGGCGTGGCCGCGGAGATCCACAGGCAGATAAAGGACCTGTGGGCGCGCGACTGGATGTCCATGAACAAAAATCTTTTTGAGGCGCTGAAAATAGAGAAGATCGTCATGTTCATAATACTGACTCTGATTGTCATGGTCGCGGCTTTCAACATTGCCTCCACACTGATAATGATAGTGATGAGAAAGACAAAAGATATCGGAATCCTGAAGTCAATGGGGGCAAAGAATTCCGAAATAATGAACATATTCATAATACAGGGAGTGATGACCGGTTTTATCGGCTCGGTGATAGGTTTTGCCGCGGGCGTGCTGACCTGCATGTACCTGAAGGCCTACCCGATATCAATGCCGGGCGGGGGCAACATCTACTATATAGACAAGCTTGCGGTTTCGCTGAAATATCCGGACATCATAATAATACCGATAGCCTCGGTGCTGATAGCTTTCCTCGCCACGCTGTATCCGGCGTATCAGGCGTCAAGGCTCGACCCCGTGGAGGCGATACGCTATGAGTAGCCTGATGACGGTGCGCGACGTTAAGAAAACATTTGTAAACGGAAAGTACCAGCTCAACGTCTTAAAAAACGTTGACCTTGAAATAAACAAGGGCGAGCTTGTGATGCTGATCGGCCCCTCGGGCGCCGGCAAATCCACGCTGCTCTCCATAATGGGTGGGTTAAGCAGGCCCTCTGACGGAAAGGTGCTGGTGCACGACATTGACATTTACTCGCTGAATGAGGACAAGCTCGCGCAGATGAGGAGCCGCAAATTCGGTTTTGTATTCCAGTTCCACCACCTGCTTCCGGAGTTTACGGCCATAGAAAACGTGATGATGCCGGCGCTGATGGCGGGCTACGACAGGCACGCGGCCTATGAAAAGGGAAAGAAACTGCTGATAACCATAGGCCTGGGTTCAAGGATGACGCACAGGCCGAACGAACTCTCCGGCGGGGAGCAGCAGAGGGTGGCGATAGCGCGCTCGCTGATTAACGACCCTGACATAATATTCGCGGACGAGCCGACGGGCAATCTGGACAGACAGAATGCGGATATAATACATAAAATTATTCTTGATTTTAACAAGAGTTTTAACCAGACTTTCGTAATCGTAACGCATAACGAACACCTCACCGCTTTCGGCAACAAGGTCATACATATAGACGACGGCGGCATACAGGGGATAAAGAAAAAACAGTAAAAAAACCTGATTTTTAAGTTATAATATTTATAATATTAAAACGGAGGAAGACTATCATGAAGGTGAATTTAAACGGAGTAATAGTACCAAAGGAACAGGCGGTTGTTTCGGTTTTTGACCACGGCCTGCTTTATGGGGACGGAGTTTTTGAGGGTATAAGGGTTTATAAAAGCAACGTATTCAGGCTGGAGGACCACATAATCAGGCTTTACAATTCGGCAAAATACATAATGCTGAATATACCGATAACACCCAAAGAGATGATAAAAGAAGTGGTGAGAACGGTAAAGGCAAACAATGTAAAGGACGGTTACATAAGGCTCGTAGTGACGCGCGGACCCGGAGACCTGGGACTTGACCCGGCAAAATGCCCAAAGGCCTTTTATTTTATAATAGCCTCTGCGATTACGCTCTATCCCGACGAGTTTTATGAAAAAGGCCTTTCAATAATAACGGTTCCCACCCGCAGAAATCTGAGTGAGTCTGTGAACCCGCAGGTGAAATCACTTAACTACCTGAACAACATTCTTGCGAAGATAGAGGCGAAAAACCACGGCAGCCTGGAAGCGGTGATGATGAATCAGGCGGGGTTTGTATCTGAAGCAACAGGCGACAACATATTCATAGCAAAAGACGGCGTACTGTACACGCCGTCGCTGGACTGCGGGGGCCTGAACGGGATAACAAGGCGCACCGTCATAGAGATAGCGCGGGGGCTTAAAATCAAGGTTGTTGAAAACCTTCTGACCAGGTATGAACTTTATACCGCCGACGAGTGCTTTTTAACAGGCACGGCCGCAAAACTTATTCCCGTTGTAAAAATAGACAACAGGGAAATAGGGGACGGAGTTCCGGGAACAATGACCGGGAAACTCTCGTCAGAATTTATGAAGCTGACGCCCAAACTCGGGGTGAAGGTTAAGTAAGACAAGCTATAAGCTATAATGAGAACAAATACAGATCAAAACGAAATAAAATGATTTAAGATGCGGAGGTTTTATGTACGACAAGTTTACTGACAGGGCAAGGAAGGTTATTGCTTTTGCAAAAGAAGAGGCTCAGAGGCTTGGGCAGGACTATATAAATACAGAGCACCTGCTTCTCGGCATAATAAAAGACGGAGGCGGTATTGCCGCGGCTGTGCTTGAGTCGCTTAATGCCGATCTTGAGAAACTGAAACTGGAAACAGAGTCCAGAATAGTTGAAAGCCCGGGAGGGACCATGCTCGCGGGGGAGATTCCCTTCGGCACCCAGGCAAAGAAAGTCTTTGAAATGGCGGCTGAAGAATCTCAGATACTCGGACACAATTATATAGGTACAGAACACATTCTGCTCGGGCTGCTGAAAGAGGGGGAAGGCATAGCCGCCCGTGTTATGATAGAAGGCGCCATTACTTACCGCAAAGCAAAGGACATGACCATCAATATCCTTGGTACAAGCGCCCCTCCAAAATATTCTCAGTCTTTCCAGCAGAAAAGCGCCACTCCGACTCTTGACAGTTTCGGGCGGGATCTTACCTCGCTGGCAAGGGACGGAAAGCTGGACCCTGTAATCGGAAGGGAAGATGAAATAGAGCGCGTGATTCAGATTTTAAGCAGGCGCACAAAAAACAACCCCGTACTTATAGGCGAGCCGGGCGTGGGCAAGACGGCCATAGTGGAGGGGCTCGCGCAGAAAATTTTAAAGGGTGACGTGCCGGAGCTTCTTTTAAACAGGCGGGTGGTAACTCTTGACCTTGCGGCTATAGTCGCAGGGACAAAATACCGCGGCGAGTTTGAAGAGAGGCTTAAGACAATAATTAACGAAGTGCGCCACGCGGGCAATTCGGTCATACTTTTCATAGACGAACTTCATACTCTCGTGGGTGCAGGCGCGGCCGAGGGCGCTATAGACGCATCAAATATGCTCAAGCCCGCGCTCTCGCGCGGCGAGTTCCAGTGCATTGGAGCCACCACGCTCAATGAGTACAGGAAGCATATCGAAAAAGACGGCGCGCTGGAGCGCAGATTTCAGTCGGTTTTTGTGAAAGAACCCACGGTAAACCAGACTATAGACATTATAAGCGGCTTAAAGGATAAATACGAAGCCCATCATAAAGTAAAAATTTCCGACGAAGCGGTGGAGTGTGCGGTAAAACTGTCTGTGAGATACCTCTCGGAGAGGTTTCTGCCTGACAAAGCGATAGACCTCATAGATGAGGCGGGCGCCCGCTCAAGGCTTTTCAACGCGGTGCTTCCCGAAGAAATAAAGGAAATTGACCGGGAGATAGAAAAAGTTACAAAAGATAAGGAGCACTCCGTGAAGTCGCAGGAATTTGAAAAAGCCGCGGGTTTGCGCGACAAGATAAACGAGCTTAGAAAAAGGCGGGACGAGATTCGGGCAAAGCACGAGAAAACAAAGGTAAAGAAAACACCGGTTGTCAAACCGGAAGACATAGCATACATAGTTTCAAAACAGACGGGGATACCTGTATATAAACTTGAAGAAAAAGAGTCGGAAAAACTGCTCAAAATGGAAGAGGAATTCAGCAGGCGGATAATCGGGCAGGACGAGGCGATAACGGCCATATCCCGTGCAATAAGAAGGACGCGCTCGGGAATGGCGGACCCGAACAGGCCGATAGGTTCTTTTGTATTTCTCGGCCCTACCGGAGTCGGAAAAACAGAGGTTGCGCGTTCGCTTGCCGAAATACTTTTTGAAGACAGGGAAGCGCTTATAAAGGTGGACATGTCGGAATATATGGAAAAGCACGCAGTCTCAAGGCTTGTGGGCGCGCCCCCGGGCTATATAGGGCATGATGAAGGCGGCCAGCTGACCGAAAAAGTCAGGCGCAGGCCTTACTCGGTGGTGCTTTTTGATGAGATTGAAAAAGCGCATCCGGAGGTTTTTAACATACTGCTTCAGGTGCTGGAGAACGGCAGGCTTACCGACTCGGTGGGCAGGGTGGTTGACTTTAAAAACACCGTGATAATAATAACCTCCAACCTCGGCTCGCGCAATGTGGAGCGCTCAAAGAACCTCGGGTTTTCAAATGCGAGCGGCGAGATTTCATACGAGATCATGAAGGCAAAAGTGATGGAAGAGGTCAAGCGCGCGATGAACCCGGAGTTTATCAACCGTATTGACGAACTGATAGTTTTTCACCCGCTTACAAAAGAGCATCTGCGGAAGATAGTGGACATTATGTGCGACGATCTTTTAAAGAGGCTAAAAGACAGGCGTATTGAGGTCAGCCTTGACGAGCCTGCAAAGGACCTGCTGATTGAAAAAGGTTTTGACCCCGTATACGGGGCGAGGCCGCTTCGCAGGGCGATACAAAAACTGGTAGAAGATCCAATGGCTGAAAAAATTCTTTCGGGAGAGATAAAAGGCGACAGCCTCGTAAAAGTCGGGCGCGAGGAAGAAAAGCTTACATTCTCTGCCCGGTAGGGCGTGTTTTTTATGAAAAAGAGCAGGAAAATACTCATTGTCCTGGGCGTTGTTTTCACGGCGCTTTTCGCGGCAGTGTATTTCATATTAAAGAGCGGCATAGTAACGGATGAATTCAGGGATTACGCCGTATCTGAAATCAACAAGGCTACCGGCAAGACGGTCAGCATAGACAGAATAGAAATAGGAATTTACAATAACGTTTCGGTTATTGGCATAGATATTCCCGTCTCCGATGACCCTGAAAAAGGGGAGTTTGTCCGTATTAAAAGCCTCATATTCAGGTTCAACCTTATTGATCTGATTTTCAGAAAACGTGCGATGGAAGAGACACTCTCAAGCATTGTCATAAACGCCCCTGAAGTGAGGCTGGTAAGGGAGAACTCAAAGTTTAATCTGGAAGAATTTGTAAAAGGTCTGAAAATAAATATGGAAGGAGGCGGCGCAGGCCTGCCTGTAAGCAGGATATTTGTGGAAAACGGAAGAATTTTTTATGAAGACAGGGACAAAGGTTTTTCCGCCGCTCTTGAGGAGATAAAAGGGAACATAAATTATTCCGCAAAAGCAGAGCAGGTAAAAGCCCTTGTCTTTGGAAGGTCGAGCGACTCTTCCCGCAGGAATATAAGGTTTGAGCATGTGCACGACATGGTAAAGGGCGTCTTTTCTTCGGGGCTGGAGGCAAAGGACATAGACGCAGTTTTCATAGCAAATTATGTTACGCCTGATAATATAAAAACCTCATCGGGTAAAATCACTCTTTTTGCATCAGCTTCGGGCAGTGAGTACGAAATGGCAAAAATTGACCTGAAAGGAAGCGCTTCACTGTCGGGTTGCGCTTTTGAGGTAAAAGGCCTTCCGCCTTTTACAGGCGCAAACGGAAGGGTGCTTTTTAACGGGCCGCTGTTTGAGGCAAAAGACCTCGGATTCTCAATAGCAGGCGGAAAAGGCACTGTAAGCGGCCATATAAGAGATATTGACGGCAAGCCGTCTTATAAGGCCGAGCTTGCGCTTACGGGCGCAAATCCTGCGGCATTTACCGGCGGGTTGCTCAGCGGCAGCGCGAGATTTACGGCGAATATGACCGGAAACTCTGACAGAAAGGACGCGAAATTTCTTTTTTTCTGGGATGAGGGTTTCATAGGCAAAACACCGATAAGCGGGATTGAAGCAGAGGCGGTTCTGATAAGGGACAAACTCAAGATCGAAAGGGCCTCGGGAAAGGTGAGCGGCGGAAATCTGAATGCATCGGGCTTCGCTCTGATTGAAGGAAAAAAGAGGCAGCTCGATATAACAGCTGAAATCAGAAACGCAAGGGCAAAGGATTTTAATTCAAACGACAAGGCTTCGGGCACAGCTGATTTGAGGGCCGAGTTTAAAGGGACTGTGGAGAAGCCTATAGTAAGATTCAGGATGGATTCTGCAGAGATTCTTCCGGCGCAGGGTTTTCAGCCTTTTAAATCGGTCAGGATGACTGCGTATCACGAAGCTGGCAACGGGCGGGCCGAGGCTGATTTTACATACGCGGGTTATGAAAAGATAAAGCTGCGTTCTGAGTTCGGCACAAAGGGAGGTTTTGCCCTGAAATCAATGAATCTGTCGGATGCGGACGGAGTCATAGTTTCGGGCTCGGGGCGGGCGGCTGAAAAAGGCGCTTTGGCATTTGATTTTATCCTGCACGGAATTACAATCTCCAAACTAAAAACTCAGTTTTTGGAGGGCAAGGCTGTTGACGCTCTTTTGGAAGGCAAAGCTGCAGTCAGGGGTACGTCAAAATCGCCGCAGCTCAATATAAGCGCAAAATCCGATGCGGTAATGATACGCGGCAGGAGGAATAATTTTCAGGCGGAAGCCGAAATAAGCAACGGTTCTGTTAATATTAAAAAAGCGGTTTACAACGACAACCTTAAGGGGCAGGCGCTGATATCGGTTAAGAACAGGGTTTTTAACGCTTCTGTTGACGTAAATGCCCTTGAGGGCGGCCAGCTTTCGGAATTGTTCGGCGCAAAGATATTTGAAGATTCTCTTATCAACGGCGAAATCAACATAAGCAAAAAAGATACCGGATATGGCGGAAGGGTGAGGCTTGACTCGGCGTATTCAAAGGGCGACTTCAGGGCGATAAATATTGATATTGCCGGCGAGAACAATTCTTTTGAATTTAAAAGGATGGAAATATCGCAAAAAGAAGGGGGTTTGAACCTGAACGGTTCGGCGGAAATAAAAGATGACGAACTGAAGGCCGTGTCCGTGGGAGAGATCAAGAACTTCAGGGTAAATAAAAAATTGAAAGCAAGCGCCCGCGTCTCGCAGTCGCTAAAAGCAGCCATACGCGGGAAAAAAATATACATAGAAAACAGTTCTTCTTTTACCTCCGTGAAATTCAACAGCAGGGAACTTCCCCCGCTTGACCTCTCATTTAGTGCGGGCGCAGGCGAGCTGAATGAGTTTAAACTCAAGTGGGGCGAAGAATACAGCCTGGATGCAGGATTTACCGGGAGCGGAACCCCCGATGTGTACGGGTCCTTAGTGTTAAAAAATGCGGATTTTTACCCGTGGTATCTTCTGCTTGACATGCGGTCGGGCGGGTTAAAGCCCGATGCGGCGGTAAGCGGCAGGGTGGAAGTGAAAGGCCCGATAAGCAATGCCTCGGTTATTGCAAGCTTGTCGCAGGGAAAGGGAATAATAGGCCTTGAGGGTACGGCTGCTGTAAAAAAGAAGGGGCTCACTTATGAGCCTGACAGAGTAAATATAAAATACAGGCTTCAGAGCGCAGACCTAAACAGCCTTGTGTCGGTCTTTGACGACAAATTCAAAGATGCAGGGACCGTGACGGGCGATGGCGACCTCAAGGGCAGGCTTTCCGGATTATCAAGCGAGGGCAAAATGCAAATGACATCCGGCAGGGTTTTTGGCCTGCCTTATGACGACATCTCCGCTTCATACTCGCTTAAAGATAACAGCCTTTTGATACCCGGTGCTGCATTAAATTACAGGGGGAGCTTTCTTAAGATTGAGGATACAAAGGTGGATTTTAAAAAGGACAAGGAATACTATGCCTCTGTAAAAGCGCTTGCAAAAGATTTTATGTGGCAGGGGACAAGGTACAACGGGCCTCTTAGTTTCACCGGAAGGATTAATAGCTTCGGCAGACTCATAATAGACGGTTCTGTTTCTTCCGATGCCTTTGGGTATAACAACCACACGTTCAGGCCGTTTGTGATGAAAACAGAACTGCGCGACGGCAGGTTTTCTGTAAAGTCCGTACTTAAAGGCACGTCGGTTATGGCTTCTGTTATATCTGACAAGGACCGGGTTACTTTTGAATATTTAAACATTACGAATGAGTCTGAATCAATGCAGTTAAACGCAAAAGGCACCCTGCGCACGGAAACAGGGGATTCTGACCTTATGTTCAACGGGTTTGGGATAGACCCGCAGATGGTAAATGACATTCTTGGCTGGGGCCATAAATGGGAGGGTAAACTCTCGGGTTCCGTCAAACTTTCCGGGACACTCAAAAAAGGGCCTGATTTTACCATAAACGTCTCCGTAAAAAACGGCATGGTGGACGGGCTGGAGTATGATGTATTCAGCGGGCTGCTCACACTGAAGGACCACTGGGTGGATTTATCGCCTTTCGGGCCGATGACAATATTAAAACAGGGTAAATACGAAATTACGGCCAACGGCAGGGTTCCTGTTCCGCAGACTCCTGAGGCGGCGGAAAAAATGACCGGTGTGCCGATGGATATAAAGGTATCAATGAAAGAGGGTGACTTGTATGCACTTAAAATACTCGGGTTTGTGGACGACGCTTCCGGCCCCCTGGATATGGAACTTAACATAACGGGAACAAAAGAATTCCCGAACGTCAACGGCAAACTGCAGGTGACAAACGGCCGGGCAAGGCTCAAATACCTCATTAGCAGCCTGAATAATATTTACGCCAACATACTTATACGCGACAACATAATGGACATATATGAGCTGAGGGGCGACACACAGCGCGGCACAATTAAGATTGCAAACCTGGACGAAACAAAACGCGGGGGTGTTATGAAGTGGATGAAACCCCACGAGGTCAACTGGAAAATCACAAGCATAGGCGATAAGGCAAGGCTCTCCGACACCGACTATATGGAATACATAGACGGAAATGCGGAGCTTGACATTTCAATGACAGGGCTGCTCACGTCCCCCCTTATTTCGGGCACTATAAAAGCATCTGATATGCGCTTCAGATTTCCCGTAAAGATGAAGACAAAAGAGGGCGAAGAAACCGAGGTGAGCGACAACTACGCCAAGCAGATAAACTGGGACTTGAATGTGCTGATAGGCGAAAACGTTTATTACTATAATGACATACTGAATAACTACGCGCAGGCGTATGCAAAAACCTCCAATACGCCGCTGCAGGTAAAGGGCAGGGGCGACAACATGAGGCTCTCGGGCAATATATTTTTGTCAAGGGGCACCATTAAATATTTGAACGCAGAATTCAGAATAGACGAAATGAAAGAGTCAAAAGTTTTCTTTGACGGGGAAAAAAGGCCTGTTCTTGACGTTCAGGCAAAGACTACGATTCGCAGGATTGAGTTAAACAGGGGAAGCGGCGTAGCCATAGACCTGCCAGGAGGAGGCTCGCAGATTAGCGGGCAGACAACCACGGATCTTGAAATAAACATGAGGGCGTGGGGCAGGTTCGGAAACCTGAACGTGGACCTCGCATCCCAGCCTGTGGCGCTTGAAAGAAACAGGCTGCTTTTCATACTTACTTTCGGCAAAGATACCGAGAGCGCGATAGGAGCTAATGACGCACTTAAAATGGCTGATGCGCTGGCTAATTCCTGGATAAAGGGAAGGACCGAAGAGCTGATAAGATTCACACCTTTTGACGTGCTTGACTTAAAAGTCAGCGACATAGTGCCTGTCGAGCAGGCAACACCCGAGGCGGGGACGCCTTCTGCAAAGGCAAAAGTCGAGCTCGGGCTGGGCAAATACTGGACAGACAGTTTTTATACAAGGTATAATTTAAGGCTGATGGACGATCCTACCATGCTGCAGGGATTCGGGCTTGAGCAGACGCTCGGGTTTGAGTATATGCTTGACCCTTCCAACAAACTCATACTTGACTGGACCGCGAGAGACCCTTATCTTGGCGCACAGTATGAGGGTTTTATCGGTTATGAAACCAGATGGCAGTTTGAAAGCTGGAAAAGGAAAGACCAGTAAAAAAAGGGGCGGGTTTGGATGGATAAAATAAAACAGCTTATCAGTATGATTGAGGGGTCAAAATATACCACTGTGCTGACCGGCGCGGGAATTTCCACGCTGTCGGGCATTGCTGATTTTCGCGGGGCGTACAATCCCATATGGGAGCAATATCCCCAGGACAAGGTATTTGATATCGGTTACTTCAACGAACACCCGGGGCTTTTTTTTGATTTTCTGCGGGAAATACTAAAGCATGATTATGAGCCGAGCATAGCTCACAGGGTGCTCGCTTACCTCGAATCCGAAGGTAAAATCAAATCAGTGATCACCCAAAATATTGACGGGCTGCACGAAAAAGCGGGCTCGAAAAAAGTCTATGCGCTGCACGGCACTATTTTTAAAAGCCACTGTTTGAGGTGCGGAAAAGAATACGGGCACGATGCCTTCCTGTCAAAATTAAATACCGAAAAAGTGGTGGCATGTCATTGCAGCGGTGTGATAAAACCTGATGTGGTTTTTTACGGTGAGATGCTGCCGGAAGAAGAGATGAAAATGTCGGTTTTCAGCGCGTCACGCTCTGAACTGATGCTGATAGTGGGGACTTCGCTTTCTGTCGCGCCTGCATCCATGATACCTGTTTATGCCGAGAGGAATAAAGGAAAATTGGTTATGATAAACAGGGGGGATACTTATATAGATGAAAGAGTTATTCTGAAATTTTCCGACATAGCTGATACATTTAAAAAAATCGCCGAATATTACGAAGTCAAATAAGAATGGTTTTACCACACGGTACAAGCAT
>CAYGHG010000087.1:0-11246 GCA_964349515.1 uncultured Spirochaetia bacterium | reverse complement strand
AACTAATATAGTATAATTATATTAATGAATTAATTACAAAAAAGGCGGCGGACATGTCGGCAGGATTTACAAAGCGCGAAAAAATTATGGCTGTTAAAGCTGTTGTCATGGTATTTTTGGTCATTTTGACCGCTTTTATAGGAATACTTCGCGGAAACGGTGTCATTACATTCAATCCGGCGCTGATTATGATTATACTCTCGTCAGGAATTACAGCGTCAGCCGTATGGGTTGTGCTGGACATTCTTCACATCATTAAAACAAAGGACATGCTCTTTGCCGAGGCTGTTAAACTTGAGGAGGGGATTGGCAGGTATTTTGAGGTGCTTAAAAAAGTATCTGAAGGAGACTATACGGTAACTGCGGCTGTACAAACCGGCCAGCCTCTGCTTGACAGGATAGGCGCGGCCACCAACACCCTGATTGAATCTGAAAAAAACATAATCGCCGCCGCCGAGTGCATAGCGTGCGGCGACCTCTCGGCGAGGGTTATTCCGAGGTCTGAAAAAGACATGCTGGGAAATGTTTTTGTAAAGATGGGCGGAAGCCTGGAAACCCTGATAGGCAGCCTGAAAGAAACGGCGGAAACCGTAAAAATGGTTATAGACACGCTCGGCGATTCCATAGGCGCGTCATCTGACACCACAAAACAAATTGCCGAGACAATAGAGCAGGTAAAGGAATTAAACTCCCATATGGCCTCTGCCACGCAGGAAGCGGCGCACGCAAGCGCCGCGGCAAAAGAGGCTTCAAAGAGCGGCTATGATACGGTTGAAGAGCTGTTTGACAAGATGAAAACCATAGATGAGGCGGTGCAGTTAAATAAGTCTCTTATGGACGAGCTTGACGTGAAAACCGCACGCATAAACGAGATAGTAAAGGTGATTCAGGAGGTGGCTTCCCAAACCAACCTGCTCGCGCTTAACGCCACAATAGAGGCTGCCAGGGCGGGTGATGCGGGCAGGGCGTTTGCAGTTGTGGCTTCAGAGATAGGAACTCTGGCGGAAGACGCTTCTAAGTGGGCAAAAGAGATAAAAAAAATAATATCAGGGCTGCAAGACAGCGCGGGCCGCGCGAGCAAGATGGTAAAGATAAGCGCCTCCGAGGTTTCAAGCGGTGTGGTTCTGATGGAAGACATGAAAAATAAATTCGGGGGCATTACCGAAAGCGCGGAGAGCGTGGCTGACCAGACCGGCCAGATAGCCGCCGCGACAGAAGAGGCCGCGGCCTCAACAGACGAGGCTGCGGTGAGTTCCAAAGAGCAGGCTGCCGCGATGAACGAGATCAAGGGAGTGGTCAATATGCTGGCGCAGTCGGCAAAAACGCTTGAAGAGCAGGTGAACAGGTTTAAGTTGTAAAATACCAAACAAGGGGAGCCGTATGGCTGAAAGGGAAAAGGACATAACAGCTTCGGACATATTCTGGCGCAGGGCCGCGGAAGAGTCCCCTTCCTACATACTGGTTTTAAACAGTAAGGGCATGCCGGTATTTGCCAATAAGAGCGCGCTTAAGCTTTCCGGATGCAAATACAGGAAAAAGCTCCCGCTCAATATGGGGCACATAATCGGCTGTGAAAAAATAAAACCAATCAAAGACGCCTGCGGCTTTACCGGTGTCTGTAAAAAATGCGTGGTGTGCGGGGCTTTTAATAAAGCGCTTGCAACCCGTAAAAGCACGGAACTTACAGGGTTTATCCTGATGACAAAGCGCGGCCGCGCGGCTGAAGAGATACATCTCAACATAAAGGCGATACCTCTCAGGCGGGAGGGCAGAGCCTATGTGATAATGATAATGCACGATATTACTTTTTCCGTAAAAAAAGCAAATGAAGCCGAGGCATACTCGGCCCAGATAGCCGCGCTTTTTAACAACACTGCCGATGCTGTTTACGTCCATGGCGTTGAAGGAAAAAAGGCCGGCAGGTTTCTGGACGCGAATAAGGCCGCTTTGAAGGAGCTGGGATATACAAAAAAAGAGCTCTTAAGCCTTGAAGTGGAGGATGTTGACACGGAAAAACAGAAAAAAAAGCACGCGGTGATAATCTCCGAACTGATGAGGTCGGGCAGGTGTGTTTTTGAAACCAGGCATGTCAGGAAAAACGGATCAACCTACGCCGTAGAGGTCAGTGCTTCCATGTTTGAACTTGAAGGTGAAAAACTCATAGTCTCAACCGCGAGAAACGTGGAAGAGCGGGGTATAAAAGAGAGGGAGTTAAAGGAGAGCGAGGAAAAGTACCGCGGACTTTTTGAAAATATCTCATCAGCTTTCGCGCTGCACAGGGTTATTACAGACAGGCGGGGCAGGCCCGTGGATTACGAGTATGTTGAAGTTAACAGGAAATTTGAGGAATTCATAGGACGAAAAGCGCCGGATATCAGGGGAAAAAAAGTGACCGAAATAGTGCCCGGCGTGGTGAAAGACACTTTTGACTGGATAGGGGTATTCGGCAGGGTGGCGCTTACGGGAAAACCGGCGCGCTTTGAAACGTATTCTGCAGACCATAACAAATGGTTTTCAGTGCAGGCATACTGCCCCAAAAAGAGCCATTTCGCGGTTATCTTTGAGGACATAACAGAAAAGAAAAAAATATACCTTAAAGTTGAAGAACAGAAGCGTTATGCTGAGGCCCGCGCCGCGATAACCGAAATGCAGATCATACCGGGATTTGAGGGGGAGTTTATATTAAATGTCCTGAAAATAACAGGGGAAGCGGCGGGCTGTAAACTCGCGTTCTGGTCCCGGAGCGAAGGCGGATATGTGACATTTCCGTACATATGGTCGGTTTCGGGTAAAAAAAGAATATTGTCACATGCCAGGATCCCGGCGCGTAATGACATAACAGAGATGAAGCCGGGGCTCATAACTGACGAAGACATATTAAGGTCGGTAAAAAACACTGTTTTGAAGCGGGTTTTAAAAAAGCTCGCGTCAGCTCTCGGGGTAAGCTCCGCCTATACTGACAGCTGTGTCGCGGGGGGTAAAATTATCGGGACCTTTGTTTTTATCCCGGCTAAAGGGGATTTCAGGAGCGAACAGCTTGAGTTTATAAGGGTTACATCCAAAATCGCGGGACAGATGCTCGAACGGGCTGCTTTTGCCTCCAAACTCGCGGCAAGCGAGGAGCAGTACAGGATTTTATCGCAAAACTCCGCGGACATAATCTGGGCGCTGGACAAAGACATGAAAATAACATTCATAAGCCCTTCTGTGCAGAGACTGCACGGGCAGGGCTACAAAGAGCTGCTCGGGAAAAGGCTTGTTGAGGCGCTGAACCCGGAGGAAAAAGCCGCTTCTTACAGGTTTGAAAGCGGGCCTGACAGTGGTGTCAGGACCATAAACTTTGAGGCCAGAACAGCAGACAAAAACAGAAGGGAAATCTGGCTTGAGTCAAAGGGCAGGGCGGTAGTTTCACCCGAAGGGGTGATTACGGGTTTTGCCGGAAGCACGAGGGATATTACGTCAAGAAAGATAATGGAAAAGCTTCTTTATAACAGCGAAAAATACTACAGGGCGCTGATTGAGGGTTCTGCTGACATGGTTTTCGTGCTGAATGAAAAAGGTGTAATAAAATATGCGAGCCCGAACGTAAAACAGATTATCGGCTACCCTGTGAACTACTTTCTGGGCAGGGATTTTATTTCCCTTGATTTTGCCAGGGGCAGCGTGAAAGAGCGGCTGATTTCAACTTTTAAAAAGGTGATTGAATCAGGGGAGCCGTTTCATAAGTTTGAAACATTCGCGGAAACAGCCGGAGGAAAGCCGGTCAGCATTGAGATGACCGCGAGGAACATGCTCTCTGACAAGGCTGTGTCGGGCATAGTGGTAAATGCCAGGGATGCGACCGAGCGCAAAAAGTTTGAAGAGAGCTTAAAGCAGGCTATATGGAGCCTTGAGAGGTCAAATGCCGACTTGGAACAGTTTGCCTACGCGGCTTCGCATGATTTGAAAGAACCTTTGAGAATGATTGCCAATTACCTTGAACTGATTGAAATGCGGTATATTAAAATACTTCCTGAAGAGGCAAAGGAGTTCATGGATTTTGCCCTTGACGGCACAAAAAGGATGTACAGGCTGATACAGGCCATACTGATGTATTCAAGGGCGGGTAAATATCCCGCTCCTGAAAAGCCCATAGATTTAAACATCATAGTAAAAGAACTGTATGAAGGGTTTAAGAATGAAACAGGCGGGCTTGTAATTAATTGGTCGAAACTTCCGAAGCTTATGATAAGCGAGGCAGAGGCAATACAGCTGTTTCAGAACATTATCGGAAATGCAGTAAAGTTCAGGGCCGGGGATAACCCTGTGATTGTAATAAACGCTGAAAGACAGGATGATTTTTGGCGTTTCAGCATTAAAGACAACGGCATAGGTTTTGACCCGCAGTACAGGGAAAAAATATTCAGGCTTTTTGAAAGGCTGCACAGTGACAGTGAGTACCAGGGCACCGGCCTGGGGCTTACGCTTTGTAAAAAAATAGTTGAGAATCACAGGGGCGAAATCAGCGCGGAATCTGCCGAAGGAAAGGGAACCACAATCACTTTTACGCTGCCGGCCTGATTTGCCCGGGCCCTAAGCAGCCAAATGTGTTGACATACCCGCTTTTGCGGGGTTAGAATAAAAAAAAATGTCGGAGCTGAAAAAATGAATAAATTGAATGTACTCTTAGTTGAAGACAAGCCTTCGGATGTCAGGGTTTTTATTGAGGCATTCAAGGAAAACAAGACGAGCAGTAATTTAAGCATTGTAGGCGACGGCGAAGAGGCGATTAATTACCTCCTGGGCAAAGGCAGGTATGCCGACGCGCCCAAACCTGATATTGTCCTGCTTGACCTGAAGCTTCCCAAAAAAAGCGGTATTGAGGTTTTAAAAGTCATAAGGGAGACTCCTGCCATATCGACACTGCCTGTCGTGGTAATGTCAAACTCTGACGCTGAGGCGGATATTAATAAATCCTACAAGTACCGGGCAAACTGCTATATTACAAAGCCTTTTACAATGGCCGAGTTCATAGAGGTGGCGGGCTATATAGAGAAGTTCTGGATGAAGTACGTCCGCCTGCCGGGGAGGAAGTAAAAAAAAAGTAAAAAAGACAGAAGACAAAAGACAGAAGTTGAAAGACAGTATGTTGTCTTAAACTTTTGAATTTTGTCTTCTGTTTTTCCTGCCCTTGACTGTATTTTTTTTATATGGTATATATCTTAAAGTAAGTGATATTCTAAAATACGGAGGCTTAAAAATGGAAGAAAAAGTAAAGGCGGCGATAGAAGGCTTGAGGCAGTTTCTTCAGGCTGACGGCGGGGATATTGAGTTTGTGAGTTTTGATGAGGCCACAGGCGAGGTAAAAGTAAAACTCACAGGCGCCTGCCACGGATGCCCGATGGCGCAGGTAACACTGAAACAGGGTGTTGAGGCAAGGCTCGTAGAAGAAGTACCCGGGGTAAAGACGGTAACCGCGGTTTAACCGCGGCTGTTGTCTTTACCGGTTAACCCTGTTACCTATGGCTGTTTCAGTATGCAGGCACGAAAGCAACTCAAAATGCGGGCTTTTTGGGGGGGAGTGCACCCCCGGGCGTAAAGGGTGTGTCATAAACGCGCGTTATAAAGTCAGTGAAGGGCCCTCTTGCGGGAAACCGGAAAAAAAAGAGGGGGTCAAAAGGAAGTTTAAGGGTTCGTAAGAAGATAATCCACATGGGATCTCAAAGTGCGGCCCGATTTGAAACTGAAACCAAAATATCTCTTTATCTTGTCCACCTTATAAATCCGCGGATTATCCGACCAACCGAGGTTTTTTACCGTGATTTTACTTTTTGAGCCGGCTTTTTTCACCGCATAGCGGGCTATTTCTTCCCATGTTGTAAACTCCGCTCCGAGGCCGAAAAATATTTCGTTTTTAAAACTCCCTTCAACCACTGCTGAGTATATTTCCGCGAGCTGTGAGCCGTGTATGAACTGCGTGCCGTCGTGTTTGATGACTTCTATCGGTTTTCCGGCAAGCGCGTTTCTGCAAATATTTACAAACCTGCGGTCAGGTTCAATAGGCGCGCCCCCGGCGGCCGGGTTGCCGAAGGTGTAGCCCGGCCTTATTACATTCAGTTCAAGTTTGGGGTAATAAGAGGAGTAAGCGCTGAGGAAAAGCTCAACGCTGCCTTTTGTGGCGCCGTAAAAGTCGGCGGGTTTTCCCAAAGAAGCTTCGGTAACATCGGCAGGAAGGGGCCCTACAGCCGCGGTGGAAGAGGTGTATATTATTTTTTTTGCCCCTTTCTTGATTGCGCGGTCAATGAGTGACACCGACAGATGCGTTTCGTTTTTTATCATGTCAGGCCCCGTGTCGCCCCAGCACAGCGCAACGTGTATCAGCGCGTATGGTTTTGTCACAGCTTTAACGGCGCCGGGTTTTGTGAGGTCGCATTTTATCATTTTGACCCGCGGCAGTGAGGCAATGCCGGGGGCTTTCTTTACGTCGCGGGCAAGCACATGGACGCTGTGCCCCTTTGAAACAAGCTCTTTTACAACGTGGCTGCCGATAAAACCCGTACCGCCTGTCAGGTAAATATTCATGGTGCCTCCTGAGATTGTAGAGAAAAAAACTGACAACAAGCCCTCGCCTTAATCCTCTCCCCCGGGGAGAGGGAAGGGTGAGGGAGTTTTTTTCTTATTTTTCTTCAAAACCTTGACTTTATTTGTATGCATAGTAAAATGTTTTTACGTTTGAATTATACTACAAGGAGGAAAAAAATGAAAAGATTTCTGAAAGTTTTAACAGTAGTTGTTTTTGTATGCGCTCTCGCGGTTTCTGCGTCTGCCAAAGTTAAAGTAAAAGTCGACGGGAAAACGCTTTCTTCGAGCGGAACTTATCTTGGCGCCAAGGGAATGGGAATAGGGCTGCAGGGCGGATTGAACAACGGATTAGTTTTTAAATCTTGGATTGATAAGGAAAGCGCATTACAGTTTGACGCAAATTTTGGGATAGGCTGGGGCGGAGGAATAGGAGTGGGAGCTGCGTATCTGATACACAATTTTGGCATAATTGAAATGACCAACAGCAAATTACCGCTCTATTTCGGCATAAAAGGCGGGGCAAGTTTCTTTGGTACCGGATATTACAGTTCGGGAGGCATAGCTCTAAGTGTTCAGGTGCCGCTTGGAATTGCATGGATACCAAAGGACTATCCGATTGATATTTTCGCGCAGTTTGAACCGGGGCTGGCTATTTTATTCTACGGCAATTACTCATATTTTGGCTGGGGACCCGGCGGATCTGCAGGCATAAGGTACTGGTTTAACTAATAAGCACAGCTAAACAGGCGGATTGCAAGCTGCAGAGGGTAAGGTTATAATTACTTTACTCCTGCAGCTTGCAGTTTTTTTATGTGTAAAAAGAAAATTTTAACCTGTTACAGCCCGTTATTATCACTCTCTTTGATACTGTCAGGAATTGTGTGTAATTAAAAATGATAATATATTGTAATTTAGCCTCTCCCTCCGGGAGAGGGCAGGGTGAGGGCGTATTTAAAGCATAAAACTACACCCCCTCACCTAACCTCTCCCCCTTCAAGGTGGAGAGGAAATCATATTACACACTAATGTGAATACTGCCCTCTTTTTAACCCCCTGTTTTTCTATAAACTCATGTGATATAATTATGAAAACTTGAAAAGGTGATTTCGATGAAAAGGTTAATAATTATTGTTTTCCTTACAGCAATCACAACACTCTCCGGCGCATCTTCATACAACCCCGTTTACATCAACGAGTGGATAGAGGGCGATAACCTTATATCAACCGGGCTTTCTTTTCCGGGGATAAACACCCTCGTGCGCTATGAGCGCAGGCTTGACGGGTTTCACACCATAGGATTGTGCTTTTCGGGAAATTACCTTCATACGCCGGCGTCAGGGGTGTCAGATACGGGCGCGGGCGCGGAGTATAACTATTACTTTCAGGGCAGGGCGCTGAATGCGCTTTACGCCGGAGGCTCGCTTATGTTTTATGCAACCTACTCCAAGGACAGGCCCACATTCACATTTTCCCCCGGAGGCCACATAGGCTACCGGGTGATGTTCAAAGGCGGATTTGGTTTTTCGCCGAGGCTCTCTTTGAGCTGGGGCATAGGCGATGTCCATGCAGATAACATAGCGCCTGCGGGCGGAGGGCCGGGAATTGCGCTCGGGTGTGAGGGTTCTTTTGCCTGGTAAAAACAAATGAGAGGGATAAATGAAAACAAAACTTTTATTGTTCTGTGCGGCCGTGCTTTTTTTTATACAGCCTGACGCCGCGGCAGTTTCCGCGGAAGTGTCAATAAATACCAAGACGGTACATTCTTTTAAACCTGTTGAGATAACAGTTGCCGGGGATTTCGGCGCAAAGAACCCTTACGACTATTCCGACATAAGTGTGAAAGGATATTTTACCTCCCCTCTCGGAAAAATTTTTGAAGCCGACGCTTTTTATATGCAGGAGATGATACATAACGGGGGTTCAAATACCTTTTCACCCGGCGCGTCAGGTTATAAAATACGCTACGCGCCGCATATTCGCGGCAAATGGAAATACAGGGTAAGGGCGTTTAAAGCGGGAAAGCAGATCTATTCTTCCAAAGAGGCTGCTTTTGACTGCCTGTACGACAGCGCCGCGCGGGGCTTTGTCAGGGTCAGCCCTGCCGACCCGCTTTATCTTGAGTTTGACAACGGGGATTCTTTTTTCCCTATAGGCCTGAATATGGGCTGGGCAGACCACTCGAAAAATGTGATGGAGCAGTACTCGCAGTGGATTGATAATTTTAAGGCAAACGGCGGAAATTTCATACGCGTCTGGATGTGCCCGTGGGGTTTCGGCATAGAGTGGGAAGAGGGCGTGATGAAATACGGCGGCCGTCAGGACAGGGCGGCGCTTCTTGATATGCTGTTTGAAAAGGCGGCCGCGTCCGGTATTTACATGATGCTCTGTTTTACCCCCCACGGCGAGCTCTCGGCAAGGGTAAACCCCGAGTGGGAGCGCAGCCCTTATAACACACAAAACGGAGGCTTTCTTGCCTCTCCTGATAAATTTTTTACGGATGTAAAGGCAAGGGAAGCGCATAAAAACAAGATAAGGTACATACTCGCCCGCTGGGGGTACTCGGTAAACCTCGCGGCATGGGAGCTTTTCAACGAGGTGGACTTGACCGACAATTTTGACATCAATGCCGTTACGAGCTGGCACTCTGAAATGCTCTCTGTAATTGAGAAACATGACCCTTACGGGCATCTTAAGACCACATCTTTTTCAAACCCCGAGGCGGGCAGCCCTGTTTGGAAACTTTCAAATATTGATTTCACACAGACGCACATATACAACGTGAAGTCCTGTGAAGTGATTTATAACACCTCAAAAGAAAAAACAGAGGTTTACCAGAAACCGCACTTAACCGGCGAGTACGGCATTGACTCATCCGATGCTTTTGTAGGCAGAGGCGATGATAAGGCCGGTGAAAACATACACCAGACTGTCTGGGCGGGGGGGTTGAGCCTTTCCATGGGGACTCCCATGAGCTGGTGGTGGGACAGCTATATACCGAAAAACAATCTCTATGAACGGTACGCTCCGTTTGCGGAATTCATAAAGGGCATAAATTTCGGGCGCGGCAATTTCACAGACCTGTCCGAGCGCAGGGTGTTTTATAAAGACGCAAAGGATAAAAGGGCGCAGTCAGCTGTGGTCTATCCTGCGCAGGAATGGGCAAAGCCCGCGAAAAACAGGTTTATACTCAACGCCGACGGCGAACTGACAGATGCCAAAGCGCTAAACGGATTCCTGCTCGGCAAAGGCCACCCCGCGATGAAAAACAACCCGCTCATTATAACGAGAAATTCAAGGCCGGGCAGGTTCATAATAAAAACCTCGGCTGTTTCCCATAACAGCACGCTGGTGGTCTATGTGAACGGAAAAGAGGAGTTGAGGCAGGAGATAAACGCAGAGGCAGTGCCGGGCGCGGTATTTAAGCCCGAGTACAATATTTTTCAGGCTGACTACGCCAAAGAGTATGAGGTGGAGCTGGGGCAGGGTGAAAATGAAATTCTCATAGACAACGAGGGAGAGGACTGGATAAAGGTGGAAAGCTACACAGTGACCGAGTACCTTGACCCGTCGCGTGCCCCGCTTTTCACGGCGGGCATACAGGGCACGAGGAGCGCCTACATATATATTAAAAACCGGGGTTTTAATTTTGACGGCAAAGAAGCGCCGGAGATACGGGATACCTACCTTGAACTCTCAGGGTTAAGGCCCGGCAGGTATGTCATAACCTACTACGATACGAGGGGGAAAGGCGTGATAAGCAGGCGCGACGAAATAACAGAGAGCGGCAGCATAACGCTGAACCTGCCGCCTGTGAAAAAAGACGTTGCCGTAAAGGTGCGCGGTTTCAGGCCGGGTGAAAATGAGTGACGTAAAACAGGTAATAGAGATTTTATCAAACAGGCAGCAGTCGCGCGCCCTGGGGCTGTGCATGGTATCATCTGAAAAAACCCTGCAGGAAGCGCTTGATGCGGGCTACAGGGTCAAGTACTTGTTTTGTTCTTCGGGTTTTGAATGCACCGCGGACTGCGAAGAGCGTTTTACGGTCAAGGAAAACATAATCAGGAAAATAACAGGCGTCAGGTCCGCGCGCGGTTTTGCGGCTGCTGTTTACAGAAAAGAAAAAGAGGGGGTTTTGAGTGCGGCTGACAACTGCGTACTGCTTGACCGCATACAGGACCCGGCAAATATGGGGGCTATTATAAGAAGCGGCGCCGCATTTGGTTTTACGTCATACCTGCTTGAAGACTGCGCAGACCCGTTTCTTGAAAAAACAGTCAGAGCCTCGGCCGGCGCTGTTTTTAAATGTGATTTTTTTTATGACGGGATTGAACAGGCAGAGAATCTCGTAAAAAAAGGGGCGGTGCTGGCCTGCAGCGAAGTCAAATCAGGGATGGCGCCTGATGCCTTAAAAGGCAAAAAAGGGCTGATACTCGCCCTCGGCAACGAGGGTGAGGGTGTGTCGGAAAAAGTAAGGTCAATGGCAGGGCTGAAGGTGAGGATAGATTATCCGGGCGAAGTTGAGTCGCTGAATGTAGCGGCCGCCGCGGCGATATTGTTTTATGAAACGGCGGGAAAGGCCGGATAAAGCAGCAGCGGGGCGGATGAGAAATCAAAAAAATAAAACAAGAACAGGCGGGTTTGAAACCCGCCTTCTCTGAAAGGTTTTGTCAAGACTTTTTCCGCCT
>CAYGHG010000086.1:0-11303 GCA_964349515.1 uncultured Spirochaetia bacterium | reverse complement strand
CTTATTATAGGATACGTCGCTCTTATTTCATACACAACTTTTGATTATAACTCAAAATCCAGCATTAAAAACGGAGGATACTGTTCATATTAGTGTGTAATATGATTTCCTCTCCACCTTTAAAGGGGGAGAGGTTAGGTGAGGGGGGCTGGTTTTATGCTTTAAAGACGCCCTCACCCTGCCCTCTCCCGTAGGGAGAGGCTAAATTACAATATAGTATCTCTTTTAATTACACACAATTCCTGACAGTATCAAACAGATGCTTGGAGGCTTGGAGGGCCGGTAACTACGGCAGCATCGAAGCATCGCAAGGACGGAAGCATCGTAAAAACGGAGGGCAGGTAACTGCGGCAGCATTGCTAAAGACAGAGGGTTTGATTATGACTTATTGACTTAAGAACCAAGTCAAATCCCCCCTGCCCCCCCTTTGAGAAAGGGGGTTGGAACTATAACTACTTGATAAATATCTTCTGTGAAATCTCTGTGGTGATGTCTATTACCGGGCCCGGATATACTCCCATTGCCAGTATCAGGGCAATAGTGATTGCAAGCGTTATTGATATTGTGAGCGGAATTTTAATCTTTACCGCGTCAGGTTTGCTCTCTTTTATGTAAACTGCCTTTAAGACTATCAGGTAGTAGTAAATCGATATCGTGCTGTTGAGCGCGGCCGCTATGACCAGCCACAGATAGCCCTTCTGCATTGCCGCGTAGAAAAGATAAAACTTGCCGACAAAACCCGCGAGCGGCGGAATACCCGCAAGCGAGAGCAGCGCAAGCATGAATACAAGAGCGAGCCCCGGGTTGCGGCGCGCGAGCCCCGAGTAGTCGTCTATCTCGTCAGAACCTGTTGAGTTCGAAACAGCCGCCACAACGGCAAAAGCCGCGATATTGGTAAGCGTGTAAACGAGCAGGTAAAACAGAACAGAACTCATCCCTATAACCGACGCGCCCACAAAACCTACCAGTATGTAACCTGCCTGCGATATGGAAGAATACGCGAGCAGCCTTTTTATGTTTTTCTGCGGCACGGCGACTAAGTTCCCTATCGTCATCGTGAGGAAAGCCAGCACCGCCATTACAGGCACCCAGATATGGCTGTAATTTACAAAAGCGTAGGAGAAAATCCTGAGCGCAAACACAAAACCGGCAGCCTTTGAAGCTACAGATATAAATGCAGTCACAGGCGTCGGCGCGCCGTGATAAACATCGGGCGTCCACATGTGCATAGGCACCATTGAGAGCTTGAATCCTATGCCGAGCAGGGTAAATATCATTCCTATCACAAACACAGGCTCAGGCGAGCCCTGCGAAGTGTAGTATAAAATATTTTCAAGATACGTGGACCTCGCGCCGCCGTATATCAGGCTTATGCCGTAGAGCATTATTCCCGAGGAGAGCGCGCCGAGAATCAGGTACTTGATGCCCGCCTCTGTTGAGAGAGGGTCCTTTTTATAAAAAGCCGAGAGTGCGTACAGCGATATGGTTGCAAGTTCAAGGCCTATGTACAGCGTTATGAGTTCTTTTGAAGAGGCCAGTATCATCATCCCGAGCGTTGAGGCGCCGAGCAGCGCGTAGTAAGCGCCGTTGAAGCGTTCTTCCCCTTTTAATGTCTGCACGGACATCAAAGCGGTAAGAGACGCGCCTGCCAGGAACACTATCTTTGAAAACCAGGAAATGCCGTCCGCCACATAGCTCTCGGCAAATAAAACACCGTTTTTCCTGTTCAGCGCCGCATATATGGCGAGGCCGAAAACAGCAACGGTAAAAAAGTATCCCGCGAGTTTCTTTTTGCCCGTTATCAAATCCAGTATGATTGTGAGCGCGATTATCGCGGTCAGCGCGAGCTCGTCAGCCATCAGCATCAGGTTCAATTTACATACCTCCGAGTTTAAGCGCAATAGGCGCAACTGCAGAATGCACTACATTCATTACGTGGTAAGGATAAATACCCACAGCGAGTATGAAAAACATCAGCAGCACGAGAGCCGCGTATTCAGTGAAATTTGCGTCCTTCATATCTTTGTGCTCTTCTTTCAGAGTTCCAAAGAATACTATCTGAACCGCTTTTAGCACGTAAAAAGCGGTCACTACGATGCCTGTTACGGTTATTATTGTAAGCAGCGGGTATGTCCTGTATGAGCCGACAAACACCGCGAGCTCCGCCACAAAGCCGCTCATTCCCGGGAGCCCCAGCGAGCATAAGCCCGTCATCGCAAACATAACAGCGAGTTTCGGCACCCTCTGCGCGAGGCCGCCCATGTCTGTTATTATCCTCGTGTGGCTCCTGCCGTATGTCATTCCTACGAGCGCGAAGAACAGCCCTGTCATTATTCCGTGCGAGAACATCTGAAGCACCGCGCCGCTTAATCCTATCGAGTTCATCGCGGCAATTCCCAGCAGTACTATTCCCATATGGGATACGCTTGAATACGCGACTATGTATTTCAAATCCCTCTGCGCGACCGCGCCTATTGAGCCGTAAACTATGTTGACCGCCGTTAACACGGCAACCACAGGCAGCCAGAACTTTGACCCCTCGGGAAACAGCCAGACAGGAAGTATGAGGCAGCCGTAAGCGCCGAGTTTCATCAGGACTCCCGCGTGGAGCATTGACACGGCGGTAGGCGCGGAGGCATGGCCGTCAGGCGACCAGGTGTGAAAAGGCCACAGCGCGGCAAGCACGCCGAAACCGACGAATAATATCGGGAAGAAAATCTTCTGGAACGTGAGCCCGTAAGTTACCTTTTCCAGCACGTCAAAATCAAAGGTGTATACCCCTGTAAGCGCGCCTGCTTCAAAATATATTCCGAGTATTCCCGCGAGTATGAGCGCGCTTCCGGCCAGCAGATATATGGTAAGCTTCATCGCGGAGTATTCCTTGTCCCCTGTCCCCCATATCCCTATCAGCAGGTACATGGGAAGAACCGCGATTTCATAAAAGAGGAAGAACAGAAAGAGGTTGTATGTCATAAAGACGCCGAAAACACCCGTCGTAAGCGTCAGCAGAAGCATAAAGAATTCCTTGGGCCTGTAATCCACATTCCAGGAAGCCAGCACTCCGGCTGTTATGATTACGCCGGTCAGCACAAGAAGCAGTACATTCATCCCGTTTACACCGAGGAAATAGTTGATGCCTATGGCCTCTGCCCAGGCGTGGCGCTCTACAAACTGCAGCCCGCCGAGAGTGTGGTCATAAGCAAAAAACAGCAGAAGGGTCAGTATAAAAGATACCGCCGAAGGTATCAGCGAAACCCAGCGTACCAGCGTGTGGTTTGTGCCCGGCACAAACAAAAGCGCCACCACAGACAACAGCGGCAGCGTCCATATAACCGTAAGCACGGGGAAGCTGTTGAGAAAAACCGCCAATGTTTCCATTATTTGCCCCCCATCATATTAAGCAGCCCGGGGTTAAGCACCGCGGCCAAAAGCACAACCGCGAGCGTGCCCGCAAAAACCACAAGCGCGTAGTTCTGCACCCTGCCGGTGAATGTGTATTTGAGTTTTACACCGCCAAAGCGGGTCAAAAACGCAAAGAGGTTCACAAGCCCGTCAACGACATGCCTGTCAAACCATTTTATGACTTCAGACGAGGTAAAGAAAAGTTTCCTTATCAGGAACATGTATATTTCATCTATGTACCACTTATTTTTTGAAAGTTTGTAAAGCGGGCCCGAAACTTTCATCATTGTCTCGGCTTTTACCGCTTTTAAATAATATATCATGAACGCCAGCAGTATCCCGCCGAGCGCCACCAGATTTGAGGATACTGCGATTTTCATGTTAAACACCACGTGATGCGGATGGCCGTGATAAAGGAAGGTGTAAATATTTTCTTTGAGCCACGGCATGCCTATCAGCCCCGCTGTTACGGCAAGGAAAGCAAGCACCATGAGAGGCGCGGTCATTACAAGCGGCGACTCGTGAGCGTGGTCATATGCGTGTTTGTCGCGCGGCTCGCCGAGGAAAGTCACGAACCAGAGCCTGAACATATAGAAAGCTGTCATAAACGCCGTGATTACAGCAATATAATAGAGCCATTTATTCCCCGAATCAACAAGCGTCACAAATATTTCATCCTTTGACCAGAAACCCGCAAGCGGGAATATTCCCGATATCGCAAGCGCGGCTATGAAAAACGTCCAGCAGGTTATGGGCATCTTTTTATGCAGCCCGCCCATTTTAAATATGTCATTTGTGTGTATGGCGTGTATCACGCTCCCCGCGCCCAGGAAGAGCAGCGCTTTGAAGAATGCGTGGGTAAAGAGATGGAACATACCCGCCGTATATCCGCCGGCGCCGAGCGCGAGCATCATAAATCCGAGCTGTGAGAGTGTTGAATACGCGAGTATTCTTTTTATGTCGTTTTGGGTAAGCGCGATGGTTGCGGCAAAGAAAGCGGTGAATCCTCCGATGTAGGCTATCACAAGCATGGCCTCGGGCGAGAGCGAGAATATTCCGAACAGCCTAGCCACCATAAAGACACCGGCGGCGACCATGGTCGCGGCGTGTATCAGTGCGGAGACAGGCGTCGGGCCCTCCATTGCGTCAGGCAGCCAGACATGCAGCGGGAACTGCCCGCTTTTGCCGACAGCACCGCAGAATAGAAGCAGTACAACAACAGTAAGCATCGTCGCGTCCAGCCCGCCGCCTGATACGAACTTCTGCACTTCAAGGAAGTCAAATGTGCCGGCGCTGAAGCTGAGTATCAGTATGCCGACCAGAAACCCAAAATCCCCGAAGCGGGTCACTACAAAGGCCTTTTTCGCAGCCTCCGCGGCCTCGGGCTTTTGGTACCAGAAACCGATCAGCAGGTATGAGCATAAGCCCACCAGCTCCCAGAATATGTATATCTGTATGAGGTTGTTTGCTACTACAATACCGAGCATGGAGAAAGAGAACAGCGATATAAAAGAGAAGAAACGCGAGAAGCCCTCGTCACCTTTCATATACCCCACCGAGTAAATCTGAACGAGGAGGCTGACCGTGGTAACGACTATGAGCATTATCGCCGAGAGCTGGTTTATCAGAACCCCCATATCCATCTTCACGGGCCCGAGGTGCAGCCACGCGGCGCTGAACTGGTATGTCTGCGGGTTTGAAATCTGCCCCATAGTTATGATGATGCTCAAAACCAGAGCCGTTGCCATCGCTATTATGGATACCAGCGCGCTCGCCATTTTATATTTTTTTATAAAGAAGGTTATGATGATAAAAGCAATAAGCGGAAGCAGGGGTATCATGGCCCCCGACATAATCACGGAGTTCATCCCTTCCGTTATCTGCTGTGCCGCTGTTTCGTGTCCCGCGTTTATAGCCATTTAATTTTTCCGTCCTTTACCATTTCATTATGTTCATTTCGTCTGCATTTAAAACCATGCGCCTGCGGTATATGGCAAGTATAATGGCCAGCCCCAGGACGCTCTCCGCTGCCGCCACGGTTATTATGAATAACGCGAATAACTCGCCGTATATTTCCATCGGCGTGAGGAATCTTGAAAACGCCGCCATATTAATGGTAACAGCGTTAAAAATCAGCTCCAGCGACAAAAGTATGCCGATTGCGTTGCGCCTGGTCATCACGCCGTATATGCCTATTGCGAAAAGAAGCGCGCCGAGCACGAGGTAATGCGTAAGTGTTATCGTCATTTCCTGCCCTCCTCTGACGCCACAAGAACCACGGCGCCTATCAGCGCGGCGAGTAAAAGCACGGAGACGGCTTCAAAAGGCACCACAAAGTCGGTAAGTAAAAGCCTGCCTATCTGCTCGGTATTGTCCTGCCCGGTCTTTGCAAGAATTTTTCCGGCCCACCCCGACTTTATGACCGCCGCGGAAAGAAGCGCCGCGGTAAAAAGCGATACCAGCACGGCAGGCAGCACCTGTCCGTTTGACTGGGGGGCGTCTTTTCCGGCTATCTGACGGGTCAGGTTAATTACGAATATTGCCAGCACGACAACCGCGCCCACATACAGCAGTATCTGTATACCGGCTATGAAATAGGCGTTAAGCTGCATAAATATCGCGGCCACACCGAGCAGGCATACCGCAAGCCATACCGCGCTTCTCAACACATTTTTTGACGTCACGGTAAAGAGCGCGCTTAACAGAATAAGCGCCGAGAACCCGTAAAATACCGCGGCTTCAACCATTATTTATCACCTTCTGTTTTAAACTTTGACTGCCACCACTGTAACTTCGGGCCTTTTAAAACATGCTTCTCGGATACAAGTTCAAGGCTTAAAGCACCTTTATCGTGCGTCGCGGTCTCATAATCGTCTGACATCACTATAGCCGCAAACGGGCACGACTCCACGCACAGGTTGCAGAATATGCAGCTGCCCAGGTTGTATTTATATGATGCCGCTTTGGGCTTAGGCTTGCCCTCTTCCATTACCTTCTCAATCTGTATTGAGTAGTTGGGGCACGCCTTTACGCATATCATGCAGGCGGTGCAGCGGTTGTCACCTTTTTCCGGGTCAACAGGCAGTACGAGCCTGCCGCGGAAGCGGAGTTTCATTTCTTCCCTTTCTTCCGGATATTGCAGGGTTATCGGTTTTTTGAAAAGGTGCTTCAAAGTCACCATCATGCCCTCTATGAGGCTGATTGTTCCTTTTATTATGCCCGCGATATAATTAATCATTTTCCACCTAAACCAGTTTCACGATAACAGCCGTCGCGACCAGGTTGACGAGCGCTATCGGTATCAGATATTTCCACGAAAACTCCATGAGCTGGTCCACCCTTATTCTCGGGAAGGTCCAGCGTATCCACATCAGCAGGGTAATTACCGCGTATGTCTTTATGAAAAACCACACGACCGGCGGGAAAAACGGGCCGTGCCAGCCGCCGAGGAAAAGCACCACTGTGAGCGCGGCTGTCAGAAACAGGTTTGTGTACTCAGCCAGATAAAACATCGCGAATTTCATTCCCGAGTATTCGGTGTTAAATCCCGCGATAAGCTCCGACTCGGCTTCAGGAAGGTCAAAGGGCGCCCTGTTTACCTCGGCATTGCCCGCTATTATAAAGAGAATGAATCCGACTATCTGGGGGAAAACATACCACGACATCACCCCGCCCGACTGCGCCTCAACTATGCCGCCCATTCTTATAGAGCCGCTTAAAAGTATGACCGCCAGTATGACCAGCATCAGCGGTATTTCATAGCTGACTATCTGCGCGGCGGAGCGCAAGCCCCCTATGAGCGAGTATTTGTTGTTTGAGGCCCACCCTGCGAGCAGTATGCCTATTACGGCAAGCCCGGTCACTCCGAGGACGTATAGTATTCCGATGTTAAGGTCAGCCGCTATCAGCCCCTTGCCGAAAGGTATCACGAGAAACACAAGAAAAGTCGGGACAAATACAAAAAACGGCGCGGCAATAAAAAGCGCCTTGTCAGCCGCCTTTGGCGTTATGTCTTCTTTTATCATAAGTTTGACGGTGTCGGCTATGGTCTGGAAAAGCCCGATAGGCCCCACCCTGTTTGGCCCTTTTCTTATCTGGAAGCGCGCCGCGACTTTTCTGTCATAGTATATTATCCACAGCGCATTGAGCGCTATGAAAGCGGCCATCGCGCCCGCCACCACAACCTGTATGATCATATCCAGAGCCAAGGCCGGCAGCCCTAAATCAGCCCAGCCCGCATGAGCCCAGAGATAAAAATCATTGAGCACTTTGTCGGTATTGTACAAAACATCCTTAATGAATTCCAAAATTTCTCCTTTTACTTATATGATATCTGTCAACTATGCCGCCGCTTATCTGTCGATTTCCGGTATCACCAGGTCCAGGCTGCCTATTATCGCGACTATGTCCGCTATTTTTGCGCCTTTGCAAAGCTCCCTAAGCACGCTTAAGTTTGAGAAGGATGGCGAGCGGAATTTTATCCTGTAAGGCCTGTCGCTTCCGTCGCTCACTATGTAAACCCCGAACTCGCCGCGCGCAGATTCCACGCGGGTGTAAACCTCGCCGGGCGCCGGCTTTATTATTTTTGGTATCTTTGCCATTATTTCGCCTTCCGGTATAGTGTCAAGCGCCTGCCTTAAAATCTTCGCAGACTCCCGCATCTCATCCATCCTGACCTTGATTCTGTCCCAGGTGTCGCAGTTTTTTCCTGTCGGTATGCCAAAATCAAACTTTGAGTAAACACTGTAAGGCGCTGTTTTTCTTAAATCTACCGCGCAGTCAGAACCGCGCAGCGAAGGCCCTGTCACGCCGTAGTTAATGGCGAGCTCTTTTGGCATTATCCCCATTCCCTTGGTCCTCGCCTTGAGTATGACGTTGTTAATCAGCAGCGCTTCGTACTCGTCAACGCGCGCGTCAAAATGGGAGAGGAATTTATTCAGCCTTTCCTTGAAATCTTTCTGCAGGTCGTATTTAAACCCGCCGATTCTCAGCGCGTGGTGTATGAACCTGCCGCCTGTCATTCCTTCCATTATGTCTATGAGTTCTTCCCTTTCGCGGAAAGCGTAGCATATGGGGGTAAGCGCGCCTACGTCCATACCAAAGGCAGCGTACCAAAGCAGGTGGCTCATAATCCTGTTTATCTCGCAGAGCATCACCCTGATGTACTCTGCGCGCTCAGGCACCTGCGCGCCCATCAGTTTTTCAACCGCAATTACAAAAGCAAGGTTGTAGTTCACCGCCGACAGGTAGTCAAGCCTGTCTGTATAGGGGGTTATCATTTCATATTTTTTGTTTTCACACATTTTTTCAACGCTTGAGTGTATGTAGCCGACATCGGGGTACAGGTCTTTTATGAGCTCGCCGTCAAGTTTAAGCACTATCCTCAGCACGCCGTGAGTGGACGGGTGCTGGGGGCCCATGTTGAGCACGTACTCGTCTGATGCCGTTCTCTCAATCTCAAAAGGCAGTTTTATGCTCATTTTTTTCCTTTATGTTTTTGGCAGCGGTTCATAATCTGCATCTGCGAAATCTTTGCGAAGCGGCGCCATAACGCCGTCTGGAAGCAGCAGGCGGTTTGGGTCCGGATGGTTGAGGAATGTTATGCCGAACATCTCGGCTGTTTCCCTCTCGTGCCAGTCCGCGGTCCTGAAAAGCCCGCATATTGACTCCACCTTCGGCGCTGCCCTTTCAAGCTTCACCCTTAAAACAATATCTTCATTGGTTTCATAATTAAAAAGCCTGTAAATCACTTCAACGATATTCTCAGCCATGCGGTCAACCGCGGTTACAAAACTCAACTGCGTGAAACCCATCTCGTTTTTTGCAAATGATACGGCTTCTTTTATTTTAGCAGGCTCAATCCACGCATTCAGCACGGACAAGTCTTCCTTTGACTCTGTGACCAGGCCTTTTGCCTGAAGTTTGTTTAATAGTTCCTGAAAGCTCATACTTTACCGCCTGTAAGTTTTCTTTTCATTATGAGTTTCTGAAGCTTCATGATGCCGTCAAGCAGCGCCTCCGGCCTCGGAGGGCAGCCCGGTATGTATATGTCAACAGGTATGACCTTGTCCACGCCTTTTACGATTGAATAAGAGTCATATATGAAAGGCCCGCCCGATATGGCGCATGCGCCCATTGCTATCACGTATTTCGGCTCTGCCATCTGCTCGTATAACCTCTTTACAAGAGGCTCCATCTTTTTGGTGACCGTGCCGGCAACAATCATCATGTCAGCCCTGCGCGGCGAGGCAGCCGGAACCTCAAGCCCGAAACGGGCCCAGTCGTATTTCGGCGCGCCCGTGGCCATCATCTCAATAGCACAGCAGCGCAGCCCGAAAGTAAGCGTCCATATTGAGTTTGACCTGCCGGCGTTTATGGCCCACTCGGCGGAGGAAAGCACTATGGGAAGGCCGGGGATTTTTTTTACAAATGCTTCGTCAAGGCCGTTCATCAAGCCCATTCCAGCTCCCCTTTCTTCCACGCAAAGGCAAGCCCGAGTACAAGTATGAAAAGGAATATGAGGACTTCAACAAGGGGCATCATGCCGGTCATTTTTTTGTAAACGACAGCCCAGGGTATGAGGAAGGCCGCCTCAACGGCGAACACGACATACATAAGGGCAAAGACATAAAACCTGACCGAGTAGCGTATCATGGCGTCTCCTATCGGATCCAGGCCGCACTCGTAGGTCATGTATTTTTCTTCTGTGGGGTTGTTCTTCATCAGAAGATTGTTCACTATGATTCCGCCGCCCACGAAAACAAGCGCGACGAAAAGAAACATCAAAAGCATTCCGTATTCCAAAAGGGTATCCTCCGGTTATTTTGCTTTTTAATGACTTCTATTAATTACATATTCCGCGATTTCTTGCAACAATTCTTTTTTGCTTTTTAAAGCAGGCTCTTCGAGGCATTTGAGAGAACGCCTTATCAGGGCCTCTGCCTCTGCGCCTGCAGCCTCAATGCCGCCGTATTTTTTGATAAAAGAGATAATTACGGAGCGCTCCGCAGCCGCCCTGCCCGTAGAGAAGAAGCGCTTAATGGCGGCAGCCTCTTTTTTCGGCGCGTTTTCAAGCGCTATTATCAGGGGAAGCGTTACCTTTCCTTCTATTATATCGTGGCCGGCGGGTTTTCCGAGGGTCTTTCCGCTGCCTGTCACATCCAGTATGTCGTCTTTTATCTGAAAAGCCGCGCCGAGACACCTGCCAAATTCGGTAAGCCTGGCAAGAGGCCTGCCCTTTAAACCCGCAAGACAGGCGCCTGCTTTGACGGAAGCGGTAATAAGCGCCCCTGTTTTTTTCTCAATCAGGCTGTAGTAGCGGTTTCTGCCTATGGATGCGTTGTTTTTATAGTAAACCTCGTCTATCTCCCCCTCACACACAGCCGCGACAGCCTCTGCAAATATCCTGAATAGTTCTATGCTTTCATTTATTAATATAAGCTTCATGACCAGGGCAAAGAGGTAGTCCCCCGACAGCACGGAAAATTCATATCCGATTTTCTTATAAAGCGCGCTCTTTCCCCTGCGCTTGTCAGCATAGTCCACGATGTCGTCGTGTATGAGGGTGGCATTGTGCAGCAGTTCAACAGCAGCAGCAGTACTGACAGCGGCCCGGGTAATCTTACCGCCCGTTAATTCAGAAGTCAAAATAACCAGCAGCCCCCGAACCCGCTTGCCGGATTTCAGCTCCATGTTGTTTAAAACATAACTCAAACTCTCTGAGCGGGATTTCGAAGCGGAAACCAGTTTTTTGTTTATAAGGTTAACGCGTTTTTTAATCTCATTGTTGTTTTGCATTTAAACAGTTTAATATTTAAAAGGATAAAGTCAAGAAAGTTTTTGTTTTTCTCTGGTTTTCTCCCTCGCCCGCTTGCGGGACTCTTTTCAGTACCCCCTTGAGG
>CAYGHG010000085.1:0-11325 GCA_964349515.1 uncultured Spirochaetia bacterium | reverse complement strand
AAGTTGTAAACTGTACTTTATTCAACGGAGGTAATGATGGTAAAAATTGGGATAACAGGCGCTGCCGGAAGGATGGGCAGAATGCTTATTGATGCTGTGCAGAGGGAAAAAGAGGCGCGGTTAACCGCGCTTACGGAGATAAAAGGGAGCCCTGCCGCCGGGACATTGGTGGCCGGTGTAACCGTATCTGATGATATTGGCGCTGTAGCGGGGCTTGCCGATGTATTTATTGATTTTACCTTGCCTGCGGCTACTGTTGCAAACATTCAGAAACTTGCGGACAGCTCAAAAGCCGCTGTGATAGGGACGACAGGCCTTACTGAAACCGAACTGAACGTCATAAAAAAAGCCTCTGAAAAAATACCTGTTGTGCTTTCATCCAATTACAGCATAGGCGTAAACGTAATGTGGAAGCTTCTCAAGGACGCTACGAAGATTATGAAAGAGGGCTATGACATTGACATAGTTGAATCACATCACAGGATGAAAAAGGACGCACCCTCAGGGACTGCGGTTACTACCGCGGAGGTTATTCTCAAAGAAAAAGGCCTTGATTACTCCAAAAACGCGGTCTTCGGCAGGGAAGGCCGCGATAATACGAGAAACCGCGACGAGCTCGGAGTTTTTGCCGTGCGCGGCGGAGGAGTGGTAGGGGAGCATACCGTATATTATATGAGCGACGGCGACAAGCTTGAAATCAAGCATACTGCTTTTTCCCGCGAGACCTTTGCCGCGGGAGCTGTCAGGGCCGCGCTTTTTATCGCGGGTAAAAAGCCGGGATTATACTCCATGTCCGACGTACTCGGGCTGTAATAAAACCGCTGCTTATGGCGAAATTTGTCAGATTTCTAAATGCCGAAGAAAAACCTGCATACGGCTTTGTCAATAACGACAATAATTTCATAGAAATAGAGGGGGATGTAGCGACCCAGTACAAACTAACGGACAGGGTAGTAATTAACGGCTCGGTCAAAATACTGCCTCCGTCAAACCCCACAAAGATTGTGGCGGTGGGTTTAAACTACAAGGATCACGCAAAAGAGATGGAAATGAAGCAGCCGAAAGACCCGCTCATATTCATAAAAACCTCAAACACACTTGTCGGGCATATGGACAGTATTATTTATCCTGAAATGGCCGGGCAGGTGGATTATGAGGCTGAGCTGGCCATAATCATTAAACACGATATTAAAAACATTTCTGAGGATGAAGTACAGCAGAGCATACTCGGGTATACCTGTTTTAACGACGTAACCGCGAGGGACCTGCAGGCAAAAGACGGACAGTGGTCAAGGGCAAAGTGTTTTGATACATTTGGGCCTGCCGGCCCGTACTTTACCACTGATATTAACCCGGATAAGGCGGCTATCAGGCTTTACCTGAACGGAGAACTGAAACAGGATTCAAATACTTCAAATTTTATTTTCAAGACAAAAAAACTTGTAAGTTACATATCAAAGATAATGACGTTGTACAGGGGCGACATCATCACCACGGGCACGCCGTCGGGAATAGGCCCGATGAAGAGGGGCGATGTTGTTGAAGTGGAGATAGAGGGAATAGGAAGGCTTACAAATAAAGTCATCTAAACAATAGTGTAAAGGTTCAAAGTGCGAAGGTGTAAAGGTTCGAACTGTAGACTCTAAACTATAAACTATAGACTGTATTCAAAAACAGGAGGTAAAACATGGAATTTTCAAACAGGGTAAAAGCTCTCCCGCCGTATGTATTTGTGGAGATTGACAAAAAGAAAAAAGCAGCCATAGCACAGGGAAGAAAAATATTAAACTTAGGAATAGGAGACCCGGACAGGCCCACTCCTCCGAGGATACTTGACTACATAAAAGAGGAAATTTACAAGGCGTCAAACCACCAATACCCTATCGGACGCGGCAGCAGGGCTTTCAAAGAAGCTATGGTAACCTGGATGGAGCGGCGATTCGGGGTAAAACTCGCTGATAACGAAGTCATGTCACTAATAGGCGCGAAAGACGGAATAACGCACCTGCCTCTTGCTTTTGTAAATCCGGGGGATGTGGTTTTGGTTCCCGACCCGGGATATCCGGGCTACATAGCGGGCACGCTGATGGCGGGCGGGGAAAACTACTTCATGCCTCTCACGGCTGAAAACGGATTTCTGCCCGATCTTGATGCAATCCCTGAAGATATTTACAAAAGAGCAAAGTTAATGTGGCTCAACTATCCCAACAACCCGACCTCTGCCATGGCAGGCCTTGATTTTTATAAAAAGGTTGTTTCATACGCGGAAAAATATGATTTTATTATTGCCCAGGACGCGCCCTATTCTGAAGTGTATTTCGGCGAGGCGCCGGTATCCATGCTTGAAATACCGGGGGCAAAAGAGCGGGTTATTGAGTTCTACTCAATGTCAAAGACATACAATATGACCGGCTGGAGGGTGGCTTTTGCGGCAGGCGGGGCAAAGTTCATAGACGGGCTCGGTACCGTCAAAGAATCCATGGACTCAGGCACAGTCTGCGCCCTGCAGGAGGCATCTGCAAAGACGCTTCTCAACTGCGACAAAGAGGCGGAAGAGATACGGCAGCTCTATAAGAGAAGGGCAGGGCTGTTTTATGACGGACTGACCAAGCTCGGGTATGATGCGCTGATGCCGCAGGCTACGCTTTACCTCTGGGTAAAAGTGCCTAAAGGCTATAAATCAATGGAGTTTGTCACAAAGGCGCTGGATGAGGCTGATATAGTAGTAACGCCGGGCATCGGGTTTGGCCCTTCGGGGGACGGCTATTTCAGGATAGCCCTGACAGTGGAAGAGGATAAAATAGCTGAAGCCCTTGAAAGGTTTAAAAAGATAAAACTTTAATGGCGCTTGTATATCTCTCTTTTGGAAGCAATCTCGGCGACAGACAGTTAAATATAGAAAGGGCTGTCAGCCTTATACGTGAAAAGGGGATAATAACAGAAACTGTCTCCCCGTTGTATGAAACTGAGCCCCTGCACAACCCCGGACAGCCTGTTTTTTATAACTCCTGCGCCTCTGCTCATACGGATTTGGCGCCTGAAGAGTGCCTAAAGGCGCTAAAAGAGGCTGAAAAGAAGCTTGGCAGGGATATGGAGGCGCCGAGATACACCCCCAGAATTATAGATATTGACTTATTATATTATGATAATATAATACTCAAAAGCGGCGTTCTTACCGTTCCGCACCCTCAAATCAGGGGCAGGAGGTTTGTTCTGGCCCCCCTGTCAGATATAGCGCCTGATTTTACCGATCCCGAAAGCGGGATGACCATTGCGGAGTCGCTGAAAGCCTGCAAAGCGTCGGGATATGTCAAAAAACTGGAGAACAGATAAATGGCGGATTTTGGATATATAGCGGTGGAAGGGGTTATCGGCGTCGGCAAGACTACATTTGCCGAAAAACTAAGCAAAGACCTCTCTGCCAAACTCGTCCTTGAAGAGGTCGAAAACAACCCTTTTCTTGAGAAATTCTATAAAGATATGCGTTCTTACGCTTTTCCTGCCCAGTTATTTTTCCTGTTAAGCCGCGCTAAACAGCTTGAACCGCTGGGGCAGATTGAGCTTTTTCAGCAGAAAGTTGTTTCCGATTATATCGTGGAAAAGGACAGGATTTTTGCATACATCACTCTTGATGAAAACGAGCTCGGGCTTTATGAAAAAATTTACCCCGTAGTGGTAAATGAACAGTCCATAAAACGGCCGGACCTGATTATCTATTTGCAGGCAAGCGTGGAGACTATTTTTGAAAGGATAAAAAAGAGGGGCCGGGTTTTTGAAAAGCACATACATAAGGATTACATACACAACCTATGCCAGGCTTACAACCACTTTTTTACGCACTATACAGGCGGCGCGACGCTGGCAATTATTAATACAGACGAGGTTGATTTTGCGTCAAACCCCGAAGGGTACAAAATGATAAAAGATTATGTCCTTAATTTAAAAGGCGGGGTTAACTGGTTTACTCCGACGCTGAAATGAAAACTATAAAAGAAATAAGCTCTTCAAAAGGCGGCAAAAAAATAGTCATGCTCACCGCGTATGAATACATAACCGCGGCCATGCTTGAAAAAGCCGGCGCCGACATCATACTGGTCGGGGATTCTCTTGGAATGGTTTTTTGCGGTTACGAGAACACACTGCCGGTCACTGTTGACGATATCATATATCACGCCAAAGCGGTGAGGCGCGGCGCTAAGAATACCTTCATAACAGCCGATATGCCGTTTATGTCATATCAGGCGTCAAAGCTGCAGGCTTTAAAAAACAGCGGCAGAATAATCAAGGAATCAGGCGCCGATGCGGTAAAACTTGAAGGAGGCGCGGAAATCAGCGGTACTGTAAGAGCCTTAACCGCCGCGGGGATTCCGGTCATGGGCCACATAGGGATGCAGCCACAGTCAGTCAAAAGTTACGGCGGTTATCCTGTCAGGGCTTCAAGCCCGCAAGGCGCGGACAAATTAGTAAAAGACGCTGTCGCGCTGGAAAAAGCGGGGGTCTTTGCAATAGTAATAGAAAAGACGCCCGCAAAAGCCGCAGAAGCGGCTGCGAAGGCCGTAAAGGTGCCTGTAATAGGCATCGGGGCAGGCAGAGGGTGCGACGGGCAGGTGCTGGTGACACAGGATATGCTCGGGCTATTTGAAGGGTTCACCCCGAAATTCGTGAAAAAGTACTGCGGTTTAAACGCGGCCGCGCTTAAAGGTACGGCTGCTTTCATAAAAGACGTAAGGGCGGGAAAATTCCCGTCAAAGAAACATTCTTTCTGACGGAGGGAAAATGAAAATATTTACAAAGGTATCTGAAATGCGGGAGTATGTACAGAAACTGAAAAAAACCGCGAGAAAGAACCCTAATATCATAGGTTTTGTGCCGACCATGGGAGCGCTGCATCAGGGGCATATATCCCTTGTTGAAGCGGCATCCAAAGAATGCAACAGGGTAATTGTAAGCATCTTTGTTAATCCCGCGCAGTTCGGGCCGGGCGAGGATTTTGAAAAATACCCGCGCGACCTAAAAAAAGACATAAAGATGCTCAAAGAAACAAAACGGGTGGCGGCTGTCTTTACTCCCGATGCTTCTGAAATATACCCGGAAGGCCACTCGTCTTATCTGCAGGTTGAGAGCGGCCTGACTAAAGTGTTGTGCGGTGCGTCAAGGCCGGGGCACTTTAAAGGTGTGACAACTGTTGTCGCAAAACTGCTGAATGTGGTTTCGCCTCACAGGTTTTACCTCGGTCAGAAAGACCTGCAGCAGGCTGTGGTTTTGAAAAAAATGGCGGCAGATATGCTCTATGAAACGCAGGTGGTGATATGCCCCGTGGTCAGGGAAAAAGACGGGCTCGCACTCTCCTCCAGAAACGCCTATCTGAACCCCTCGGAAAGGGAAATAGCCCCTGTCTTGTACAAATCGCTTCAGATGGCGGAGAGTATGATAGAGCTCGGGGAAAAAGACAGTCAGGCGGTAATAAAGGAGATCAAGCGAAAGATAAAAGAAGCCGGCCTTGAAATTGACTACGTGGAGGCTGTTGATGCCGATACGCTCATGAAAACGGAGCGTCTGAGCGGCAGAATAGCCATAGCCGCGGCGGTATTGGCGGGCAAAACAAGGCTTATTGACAACATAGTTGTGGAAATACCCAACATACAAACCCAGCCGGAGGTAAAGTAAAATGTTTCTTGAAATTCTAAAGTCAAAGATACACAGTGCGACGGTAACCGACAAGCATATTGAGTATGAGGGGAGCATTACGGTTGACGCGTCGCTGATGAAGGCCTGCGGCCTGCGTGAAAATGAAAAGGTGCATGTTTTTAATAAAAATAACGGCGAGCGTTTTGAAACCTATGTTATTGAAGGGAAGGCGGGTTCGCGAGTGATTTGCGTAAACGGCGCCGCTGCAAGAAAAGTGGAGGCGGGAGATGTCGTTATTATAGTGGCATATTGTTTCATGACGCCGGCCGAAGCCGACGTGTTTTCACCAAGGATTATCTATATGGATTCAAAAAACAAAATTAAAAAGAACGCCGGAAAGTAAAATGGAAAAAACACTTAAGAAAATAGGAATTATAGGCTGCGGGGCTATCGGCACTGAAATTGCCACTGCGGTTGACAGAGGAGACATAGATGTAAAACTCATAGGGGCCTGTGACCTGAAAAAATCAGCTTTTGAGGCGATGCAGAAGAAACTGCGGTCTATAGGCAAGATAGAGTATTTTGAAACTACAGAGGAACTGGTGCGCGAGTGCGATCTGGTTATAGAATGCGCCGCAAAAGACGGGGTCAGGCAGATTTTTGAGGAAATAATCAGGAACAAAAAAGATGTGATGTTCTTAAGTGTGGGCGGCGTGCTGAAAAACATGGACCTTTTTGAAGAGGCAAAAAAGCAGATGATAAACGTATACATCCCCTCCGGTGCGATAATAGGCCTTGACGGGCTTGAGGCGGCAAAATACCGCGGCCTGAAAAAAGTGACCCTTATAACACGCAAACCTCCTTCGGGATTTAAAGGGGTCAAGTACCTCAAGGACATGAACATAGACGTGGAAAACATTAAGACAGAAACGGTGGCTTTTGAAGGCACTGCGGAAGACGCGGTTGACAAGTTTCCGGCAAACATAAATGTAGCGGCGACCCTGAGTATAGCGGGAGTCGGCGCAAAAAATACAAATGTTAAGATTATCATAGACCCTTTTATACAGGTAAATATCCATGAGGTAATAGTTGAAGGGGAATTTGGAAGATTCAGGACCATTACAGAAAATATGCCGTCGCCGAATAACCCTAAAACCAGCTACTTAACCGCACTTTCAACAATAGTCATGATAAAGGGAATCGTGGAGCCGATACATATAGGGACGTAAAAGCCGGAGAATAAGGGGGAAACATGAAGGCTAAATTATCGGGAAAATGGTTCTATGCGGCCGCTTTTGCCGCTATTGCCCTCCTTTATTTCTGCGTTTTTTTAATGTATTCGTTTTTTGGGGAAGAAAACCGCAGAAAAGAGCTAAATGCCGCGCTGACCTCAATAAGTGCTTTCATCGAAAGCGAATTCATACACAAAATGGAGGATGCCGCAAAAAGGGTTGCCGGAAACGAGTCAATAACGTTTGCGGCGTCGGCTCCTTCGCCTGAGAACAATAAAAAAGCCCTGGATTATATGGAAACCATAAGGGATTACATCGGGGCGGATATTGTATATCTGATGGACCAAGCCGGCGGCGTAGTAATATCCACATCCCACAAAGGTTATGACCTCACGGGGAACAATTATGCTTTCAGGCCATATTTCAAAAATGCCGTCGGCGGCTCGCCCGATATTTACGCCGCTATCGGAGTGACGACATTCAAAAGCGGCTACTATTTTTCCGCCCCTGTCAGGCCGGGCAACGGCGCGATAAAGGCTGTTGTGGTTATAAAGGCGGGCCTCGGAGAGATTCAAAAAATCATGCAATCTTATGACATTCAAATCGCGCTTGTCTCGCCGGAAGGCATAGTTTTCCAGTCAAATACCAAATCGTGGCATCTTAAATCAGTAATGCCGGTTGAAGATGAAAGGCTTGAGGCTTTAATAAAAAGCAGGCAGTTTGGGGAAGGCCCTTTTGACCCGCTTGGCGGGGCGGTAAAATTCGGTTCCGGCAGGCAGAAATTTGACAATATGGCCTGCTACATAGAGCAAAAGCCGTTTTCGATTAAAGGCTGGAAAATAATAGCCTGCGAGAACGCGGAAATAAAATATTCGGTCAGTGATTTTGAAAACATCATACTTATTTCGATTACCGCGGTTATGACATTTATAGTGCTTGCCGCGATTCTGCTTGCGTATGACAGGCGAAACAAGGAAAAACTGCTGGAATCCGAGCGCGCTTACAGGGAGATTTTTGATTCCATAAATGACGCCATTTACATACACGACATTGGGGATTTCAGGCTTGTTGATGTAAATAGAAAAACGTGCGAACTGCTTGAAATGGAAAGAGAGGAAATACTGAATACGCTTCCGCCTGATACGGGGAATCCTGATTATTCGCCGGATAAGGCGTTTGAATTCATGAAAAAGGCCGCAGAGGGCAGCCCCCAGGTTTTTGAATGGCAGGCTGTAACGGGCGGCGGCCGCAAAATTATGGTTGAGGTCAGCCTTAAGCGGGCTGTGATAGGAGGATGTGAAAGAATCATAGCCGTGGTAAGGGATATTGGAGAGCGGATTGAAGCGAGGGACATGATCGCAAAAGCTATTAAGGATTTAAAAAGGTCTAATGAAGAACTTGAATCCTTTGCCTATGTGACCTCGCATGATTTAAAGGAACCGCTCCGCATGGTATCCGGATATCTTCAGCTGCTTGAACGCAGGTATGCTGACAGGCTGGATGATAACGCAAAAGAATTCATAAAATATGCGGTAGAGGGCGCATCAAACATGAATGACCTGATAAACGGGCTGTTGTCTCTGTCGCGTATCAGCACAAAAGCCTCTGATTTTGAAAGAGTGGATTTGAATCATGTTTTTGAAAAAGTCAGGACGGCGCTGAAATTCGGAGTTGATGAGGCCGGCGCACAAATAAGCGCCGCAGGCCTGCCGGTTGTAAATGCAGACCCGCTGCAGATAAAGCAGCTTCTGCAGAATCTTTGTGCAAATGCACTGAAGTTCAGGTCAAAAGAGCGGCCTCTTACGGTAGAAATAGGAAGTGAAAAGGAGGGCAATATGACTAAATTATGGGTAAAGGATAACGGAATCGGCATTGCAAAGGAATATTCTGAGAGAATATTTGTTGTTTTCCAGCGCCTGCACTCGCGGGTTGAATATCCGGGAACCGGCATCGGGCTTGCCATATGCAAAAAAATAGTTGAGCGCCACGGCGGAAAGATCTGGGTGGAATCAGAGCCCGGAAAAGGTTCTGTGTTTTATTTTACGCTGCCGTCAGCATGAAAAAATTTCAAGCGCTGAAAGTAATTGACAAAACATAATAAACAAATACAATTAATTCATGAATATAATTGAAATTAACAAGCTCACAAAGATTTACAAACCTCTTGATTTTTGGAAAAAAGAGCGCGTGACCGCGGTCGATAATGTTTCTCTGTCGGTGAAAAAAGGGGAGGTCTACGGTCTTCTCGGATTAAACGGCGCGGGTAAGACCACGATGATGAAAATGATTCTCGGGCTGCTTAAACCCACCTTTGGCTCAATACTGCTGTTCGGCAGGCCCGTGACCGACCGCGCGGTGAGGAAAAAAATAGGCTACCTATCGGAGCTGCCCTATTTTCCAAAGTACCTGAAAGCCACGGAAATTCTTGATTTCTACGCGGAGCTTCTTGATGTCCCGCAGAGGGAAAAAAAGGCGCGCATATCAAAGGTGCTCTCTCTTGTGGGGCTTGAGACAAGGGCGAACCGCAGGATAAAGGGTTTTTCAAAGGGAATGCAGGGAAGGCTGGGGCTTGCCCAGGCGATATTAAACGAGCCGGAACTGCTCCTGCTTGACGAACCTATGTCCGGCCTTGACCCGCTGGGTTACAAGGAAACACGCGACATCATAATAAACCTGAACAAATCCGGGACAACGGTTTTCTTTAACTCACACATATTAAGCGAAGTTGAAAAGGTCTGCGACCGGGTCAGCGTGCTGCACGGAGGCAGGCTGGTAAGCACGTCTGCGGCTGCCGCCCTGAAAAAGAAGCACGGCTCTATGGAGGGATATTTCCTGCATTCCATAGGGGTAAAAGGGGGCATAAAATGAGGCGGATACTTTCAGTAGCTGACTACATATTCAAGCAGAGTTTCCGTAACAGGATGCTCAATGTCCTGGTTGTATTCGCAATTCTTACAATAGGTTTTTCCGTGGTAATAAGCTCGCTCGCACAGGAAACCGAGATAAAAATGGTTCAGGATTTCGGGCTGTTCAGCATATCCATATTTGCGTTTTTTACGCTGCTGCTATCCATAACCATACAGATGTTTGAGGAGACAGAGCTTAAAACCATATCTATGGTTATAGTAAAACCTATAAACAGGCACGAATACCTGATCGGCAAATACCTCGGGATATGCGCCACTATTTTTATGAATGTTTTTTTTATGCTTGCAGCCCTGATGCTGGTGGTAAAGGCCGCCGGCGGCGAGGCCTGGGATCCGAGGCTTATTTTATCTGTTTTTTATTCATTTCTTGGCACCGCGATGCTGTCGTCAATCGCCCTGCTCCTGTCCGTAGTGGCGACAAATGTCCCCACGTGCATTATTTTCCTTCTGCTTTTTTATGTACTGGGGCATCTGACCATACATCTTAAAAACATAGCGGCTATGAGCGAGAGCCCCTTTTTCAAGGCTGTGGCCGACGTTATTTACTACAGCGTCCCGAATTTTGAAGCTTTTAACCTGAAAGATAAAATATACTCTTACGAAGGCTTCTTTTCTCCGGAGTACCTGGGGTTAAGCCTTCTTTACACCGTTACTTACTCAGCTTTTATCCTGATAACGGCTTCGTATGTTTTTTCGAAAAAGGAGTTTTACTGAAATGAAGGGTATAAAAGCCGCGGCAATGCTTCTGTCCGCGGTGCTTTTGTTTGCCGCTTCCTGCCTCATAAACAACAGGCTGACGGAAAAAATATTTGAGTCGCAGCCCTCGTGGTATTTTCTTACCCCGAATTCCTATAATAAGTTTTCCCATATTTTGGGAGTGGGGTTTGGTTACCGTTCGCTGCTGGCGGATTTTGAGTACATATCATTTCTTCAGTATTACGGCAATTTTGAGAACAGAAAGACGGGTTACAGCGAGCTTTACAAATACATAGACAGTATCACCGATGCCGACCCTCACTTCACCTTTGCATACATATACGGCAGCGCCATACTCGGTTTTAACGTGGAACGCCACGATGAGGCGATAAGGATAATTGAAAAGGGTTTGAAATTTAACCCTAAAATATGGCGTTTGAGGCTCTATCTTGGAGCTCTGACTTTCAGCAGACTGGGTGACAAAGAAAGCTACGTGAGGTTTCTTGAAGAGGCCCTGAAATTTGATGACCATCCGCAGATGATAGAAACCCTGCTTGGAAACATCTATGCGCAGTACAAAGAACCGGACGAGGTGGCGCTGTACTGGGCGGGAATATATAAAAATTCAAAGCACGCCGATTCCAGGAAATGGGCGGAAGAAAAGATAGTTGAGATGTTAGGGCAGGGAAGCCTTAAAAACCCGCAGAAAGTTCTGGAGTATCTTGAAGGAAGATGAAGACAGATAAGGAATGATAAGACAAAAATGTTTTAATCTGTTTTAATCTGTCGATACTGTCAGGAATTGTGTGTAATTAAAAATGATAATATATTGTAATTTAGCC
>CAYGHG010000084.1:0-11386 GCA_964349515.1 uncultured Spirochaetia bacterium | reverse complement strand
GCCACCGGCGCGCACAATACAAGGCGCAGGCGGAAAAATAACACTGCCGGCCGCGAAGAAGGACGGTTGCAAGTTGCAAGTTGCAATTTACAAGTTGAGAGAACAAAAAACACAGGCATGGATGTTTATTACTTTTGTCTTATGGCTTTTGGCTTCCTTATAGCTTATAGCTCATGGCTTAAAAACTTAACTACAATCCCCCCTGCCCCCCTTTGAAAAAGGGGGTTACGGCAATCCCACTACGCCCCCTTTGGAAAAGGGGGTTACGGCAATCCCACTACGCCACCTTTGAAAAAGGGGGTTGTTACCGCCCGCACACAAAAGCCTTCACCCCTTCATCCGATTTCCTCGGCCACGCGTTTGTGACAAACCTTCCGTTTTTTCCGAAATCAAGCTCGCCAAAACCCGGGCCTGCACACGCTGACCCCCACTTTTCCAAATAGCACTTCGTGGAATTGCCCGAATACATTACTTTCTTTACGTTAAAATTCCCTGTAATTTCCGCAATGTTTTCGCTGTTTTTAACCTCCACGCACATCAGCAGGTCAATCCTGTTTACGCCCAATCGCCGCAGATAAGGGACAACGGCGTAGCCTGTATCCCCCTGTTTTTTTCCTCCGTCGCAGGCAAGCACCAGTACTTTATTGTTTTTTTCCGTTTTGTAAAATGAAGCTGTTATGCCCTTTGCCCTGAATTCATAGTAACTGAATTTTCCGTCGTGGCACAGAACATGAAATAGAAACGAAACAGCCAGAAAAATTCCCGCTGTTGTTTTAAGGCTTATATTCCTTAATTTCACATCCACGTCAGCATGCGGAAGCGCAATCAGGATAAAATAATAAAACAGCACCGAAAACGGCGCAAGCGGCTTTACCGATATGTCCGCGTACGGCACCCTGCTTAACAACTCCGCCAGATAGGACATCACAACGGTTATGGCCCAGCAGGCGGCGCCGAAAACCGAGGCTATGGGCGGAATCCACGAAAAAATCCACATCATAAACCCGGTTATTGTGAGAAACCCCGACAACGGGGCTATGAAAATATTTGCCAACAGGGATATGAGCGACAGCCTGCCAAATGTATTAATGATTGCCGGCGAGACAAAAAGCTGCGCCGCAAGAGAGGTGCCGGCGGTCAGCGTGACGGCATCAGGCCAGCCCCTGCAGATTTTTATAACCCACGGAGTCAGGTATATGAGCCCGAAGGTCGCAAGAAACGAGAGCTGAAAGCCCGCGTCAAATACCGCGGCAGGGTCGGTAGTAACCATAAAAAAACATGAGATATAAAGAGCGTTTAATACATCCGCGTTTCTTCCGAGCGCCACCGCGAGAAGCGCGGAGCAGGCCATCACAGAGGCGCGTACAATAGAGCTCTCGGCGCCGGTCATGAGGGCAAAAAGTATTACTCCCCCTATTGTTATTACCGCGGCAGGCCTGCCGCGCACCCTGAAAATTTTAAGCCCCAAAAACATAAAAAGCGCGACTAAGCTCGCGTTCATCCCCGACACCGCGAGTATGTGCGCTGTTCCGGTCGCCCGAAAGGCCTCGTTTAACTCTTCAGATATTTTTCTCTCGTTTCCCGTCAAGACACCCTCAACGACAACAGCCTCCCTATGCGGCACATATCTGTATATGGCGTCAGTCATTGTGCGCCTTAAAAAACCGGCAAAGGTAAAAAAACCCGGCTCATGGCCTTTTATGATTACTCTGGAGTCATCACACCTGATCAAAGCGCTTATGCCTTTTCTGTGAAGATACCTGCCATAATCAAACTGCCCCGGGTTAAGAGGCGGCTCCGGGGCGCTGAAACCCGAGCGTATTTCGATTATGTCCCCGCTTTGAAGCGCTATTCCCATGCGCTTTCTCATCGAAACACGCGCTTTTCCCTTTAATCCTTTATAGACAACCCCTGCTCCTTCCGCGCTCCGCACGTCCATTATGAAATAAGCGGTGTAATCTGATTCTTTTGGAATATCCATGACGCGCCCGGTTATTTTTGTGATTGTTTTCCCGGCAGAGGCAAATTCCGGCGAGCCGATGCCTGCCGCAGGCACCCTGATTACTCCGTAGGAGTAAAGCGCCGCGCCTGCCGCAAAAAAAGCGCAGAGCAGGATTACCGAGGATTTTTTACCTTTCAGCGCAAGGGCTGCCGCGCACAAAACAAAAGCAAAAACAGCCCACACCGGCCAGTATATTTTCAGCACTTCAGAAGTTACAATCCCGGCGCAAAGCGCCGCGGCGGGCGCGATTATGGGCCTGTTCATTTTACGTCAATTAAGTGGGCTATTCGTTCGTACCGTTTCGGCCCTATGCCTTTAACTTTCAGCAGGTCTTCCTTCTTTGCAAACCCGCCTGTTTTTTCCCTCAGCTCAATAATACGTACCGCATACGCCGGCCCTATTCCGGGCAGGGCGCAGAGCCCGGCTTCGTCGGCGGTATTGATATTAATTGCGGTGAATGTTTTCTTCACCTCAACGGTTTCTATCTTTTTTCCGTAGGAGAAAAAAACATTGATTATTATGCCCGCGCACAGGGCTATGATGACAGTTGCGAGTACGCTTTTCTCGGCGTCTGTGAACTTCAGAATTCCCCCCTATATTTTACCGGTAATTATTTATTCAGCCTTGAACCTGCCGGCTGCTTTTTCAAAACCCATATTTATAAAATTATATATGAATTCCTCCGCGGGCTTTAACTTTTCCGCGTACTTTTCCGACTCAGCGGAAGCCATGGGCTCCAGAACGTAATCAGCCGCGCCTTTTCTTTCCTCCGGCCTTCCCACGCCCACCCGCAGGCGCCCGAAATCAGGGGTATTAAGGCACGCGGTTATTGATTTAATGCCGTTGTGGCCGCCGTCGCCCCCCCCTTTTTTTATCTTAAGCGCGTACTCGGGCAGGTCTATGTCGTCATGTATTACCAGTATGTCAGAGGGCTGTATCTTGTGCTTTAGCGCAAAAAAAACCACAGCCTCCCCCGAGAGATTCATGTATGTCATGGGTTTTATAAGTAAAACAGGCCCGCCTGATATGCGCGTCTGCGCGTATTCGGCGAGCCTGTTCTTTTCCGTTTTCTTTACGCCCGAGGATTTCATAAACTCCCCGAGGAAGTAAAAGCCGATATTGTGCCGGGTGTTTTCGTACTCTTTGCCTTTGTTTCCGAGCCCGGCTATCAGCTTCAATTTTTATTTTTTTCCTTTTTCCTTCGCGGGAGCCGCCGCTTCGCCCTCTTTGGGTTTTTTGGCCGTCAGGACTTCAGGCTCCGCAGGTGCTGCCGCAGCTTCGCCTTCGGCCGGTTTCTTTTCTTCCTCAGCCTTTATCGCAAGCACGGTGAAGAGCACCTTCTGCTTTTCTTCCATTATCTCAACACCCTGAGGCGCCTTTATGTCGGCTACCGTAAAGTCATGGCCTATCTCCATCCCTGATATGTCAAACTCAAAGCGCTCAGGCAGGTCCTTTATGAGGCAGCGTACCGGTATTTCCCTGGTGATAAACTCAAGCGTTCCGCCGATTTTAACGCCCGCAGGCACGCCCTTGGATGTGACCGGAACCTTGAACAAATGCTTTTCGTTTTCATTTATCTGGTGGAAATCAGCGTGCACGATTTCTTCCGATACAGGGTCGCGCTGAACCTCCTGTATTACCACTGTCTTTTCCTCGTTCTTGTCGGTAAGTTTCAGGGTGATAAGTATCATCCCTTCGTTCAGGGTTTTTACGGTTTTTTCTATGTCCTTGATTTTAATCTCAATGGGCATTGATTTTGTTTCTTTTCCGTAAACCACCGCGGGAATTGAGCCCTCTTTCTTCAGTTTTCGGGCCGTAATTTTTCCTTCCCTTGTTTTCGCTTCCACAGTTACTTTCTGCATTTCACGTTCCTCCTTGGATAACATTGCCCACTACCCTTTTTACGGGGTGTGATTGTTTTTATTTGAAAAGCTCGCTTATAGTTTTTTCCTCGTGTATCCTGTTTATTGCCTCCGCGAAAAGCCCCGAGACAGAGAGCACCTTTACTTTTTTTACTCCCTTTCTGGCGTCTTGCGGTATGGTGTCCGTTACCACCACTTCTTTTATCGGCGAATCCGCTATTTTTTCAAGCGCCGTGCCCGAAAAAAGCCCGTGCGTCATACAGGCGTATATGTCTTTTGCCCCTTTTGCCTTCAGAAACTTCGCGGCCTGTACGAGCGTGCCGCCGGTTGCCAGCATGTCGTCGGGTATAAGAACATTTTTGCCCTTTACGTCCCCTATTATGTGCATTGCCTCAACCGACTCCGGGCCGCGCCTTTTCTTGTCGGTTATGGCTATTTCCGTGCCCAGTTTTTCCGCAAAATACCACGCGAGTTTTATCCCGCCTATGTCGGCAGTCGCGACTATCAGGTTATCCAGCTTTTTCTTTTTAAAATAATCTATGAAAACAGGCGCCGCGAGAAGGTGGTCAACAGGTATGTCAAAGAACCCCTGTATCTGGCCTGCGTGAAGATCCATGGTAAGCACCCGGTCAGCCCCGGCCTCTGTTATCAGGTTTGCGATAAGCTTCGCGGTAATCGGCACCCTCGGCTGGTCTTTTCTGTCCTGCCTCGCGTAGCCGTAAAAAGGAACGACCGCGGTTATCCTTTTTGCCGACGCCCTTCTTAAGGCGTCTATCATTATGAAAAGTTCCATCATATTGTCATTGGTATTGGGCGGGCAGGTTGACTGGATTACGAATACGTCTTTGCCCCTGACGTTTTCATTTATTTTTACCATCACTTCGCCCTCGGGAAATTTTCCCACCAGGGCGTCGCCTATGTCTGTTTTAAGGTTCTTTGCTATGTGCCTTGCAAGTTCCGGATTTGCGTTCCCTGTAAAAAGTATCATTTTTTTCTCCTGTGCGGTTTTACTGTCTGCCTGCATCTTGCTATGGCAAGCGCGTTATCCGGCACGTCGTCTGTTATTACCGAGCCTGCGCCTACCACGCTGTTTTTTCCTATTTTTACCGGCGCCACAAACACCACATTGCTTCCCACGTATGCGCCGCTTCCTATTACAGTTTTGTGCTTATTCTTTCCGTCATAGTTTGCGGTTATTGTCCCCGCCCCTATGTTTACTCCCTGCCCAAGTTCGGCGTCGCCTATATAACTCAAATGAGAGACGCTTGTATTGTCCCCTATTTTTGATTTTTTAACCTCGACGTAATTACCAATTTTGCAGTTGTTGCCGATGACGCTTCCGGGCCTTATGTGAGCCGCCGGCCCTATCATGCATTTACTGCCTATCGAAGAGGGGCCTTTGATGACGCAAAAAGGCTGTATAACTGTCTCCTGCCCGATAGTTACGTTTTCTTCAATAAATACGGTATCAAAATCAACAATAGTTATACCATTTTCGGCAAGGTTTTCAAGCCTTTTTTTGTTCTTAATCTTTGCCGCCGCGCCAAGCTGCACCCGGTCGTTAATGCCTGCAAGCTCTTCTGAACTTACCTTTTTTCCCTTTATTTTAAGGCCTTTTTTAGACATTATCTCCACCGCATCTGTCAGGTAATACTCGTTTTTCAGCGGGTTAACTTTTACTGCTTTTAGTGCAGTGAAAAGTTCTTTTGCCCTAAAAACATATATCCCGCCGTTTACTTCATTAATAAGACGCTCTTTTTCCGTACAGTCTTTTTCTTCCGTAATCCTTACAACGTCACCGCCAAAGCGTACTATCCTGCCGTAACCGCGCGGGTTTTCCGCCACGGAAGTTCCAATTATACCCGCGCACCCCTGCTTTGTAAAGTCATTAATTAAACCCCGTATTGTCGGAGCCGTGATAAGCGGTACGTCCCCCGAAAGTATCAGCACATTGCCGCCAAGGCTGATTTTTGACCTGAAAGCGGATAAAACCGCCTGCCCGGTTCCAAGAGGCTCTTTTTGCAGTGCGTATTTCAGGGAAGGGTGCCTGTGAAAGAGCTCGTTTTTAAGCTCCTTCATGTTTGCCCCGCCGATTACCACTATGTCTTTTACTCCCGCAGCCATACAAGAGAGTATTACGTGCTCAATCATGGTGCGCCCGCAGAGTTCGTGCAGTACTTTTGTTTTGTCAGAATGCATCCTGGTTCCCCTGCCGGCGGCAAGAATCAGAGCGGTGATGTGCACGAAAGGCCTCCCTTTGTGTTTTATATAACGGATAATATAGCATATTTCCGGGGCTTTTTTCAGATAAAATTACTCAATATACCGGGTAAATTATCTCAATACATTGAGTAATTTTTTGCAGCCCAAAGAAACAAAAAAAGCGCGGCAATTTTATGCCGCGCTTTTTTTTGGCTTAAACTATTCTATCTCGCCCAGTTCTTTCCTCAGCGTTTTCACCATGTTTGAAGAACTCTCATCAATCAGCGATTTCATCTCCTTGAATACCGTTCCGTGCGGGTCTTTCAGGTTTATTACCATCTCTTTCGGGAATTTATTGTCTTTTCCCGTCCAGCTCGTGACCAGGTGCGTAGGCTTTGCGAGCCTGTTCGGGGCTATGTCGTCCATCGAGGGCCAGTCAAGGTCTGCAATTATTTCACCGCTCTTGTCAATCATCATCATGGTCATGTTGAGCCTCAGTGTGCCGAGCACCCTGTTTCCTGTTGATATAACGTAGACGCCTCTGGGCTTGTCGGTTACAACGTCGGCATAAACCACTATCACCGCGTCAAGCTTTGCCTTTGCGCAGGCTGATTTCGCGCTTTCTATGAGCAGTGTTTTTACGTAATCCTGTTCTTTGTCCTGCCTGACTCCGTTGACGTATTTTACCTCTACCACACCTGACTGATTGTCGTTTAACAGCCCGTAAGGTACAAATCCGAGCGGCGAGGCGTTAAAATGCGAAGCCTTAAACTCGTCTATTTTTTTCTGTCCCGCGGTATAAACATTTGCTATTGCCTTTTGTTTTCTCTCTTCTTCAGAGCCGGTCTGTGACAGATATGCCTTAAGCGCCTCCATCGCGTCTTCAGCGCCTGCCGCGCTCGCGCCCATCACGAAATTAGGGTCGGTGTCCGCGAGGTTTTTGATGTATGCCCTGACTGCCGGCGATTTTGCAAGAGAACCGGACTCTGAAAAATCCTTTGCCTTTGACAGGTATGACGCAGGCATGAGTTTAAAAGATGAAACTGACTTTAATTTTGACTCAACAGCCTGAAGGGCATAATCGGCAGCCTGCTGCATTATGGCGCGGTTTTCAGGGTAGTCAGGGCCCGGGTTTTTGATTGTCAGGCTGATAATTCCGGCGCTTTTTACGTTTGATAGCGCCTCTTTGTTAATCATGGCAGTGCCGCAGCCTGTAATAACAAGAACCGTCAAAGCAAGTACAAATACAATAATTCTGCGCATAAAACCTCCGGTTTGATTTAGTTAAATACCTGTATTAGACGTTTCAGGCAGGTAAATGTTTACTTACACTCCCCTGATTTTGCCTTGTCACAGGAGGCGCAGGGAGAATCAGCAGGTTTCTCCGAAGAAGGTGTTTTTTTCTTGTAATCGGTCTCATAAAACCCCGAGCCTTTAAATATCACGCCCCCGCCTTTTCCTATAATGCGCCTTATGCCGTTTCCGCCGCATTTCGGGCATTCTTTAAAAGCCTCGTCATTCATCGACTGGCGGGCCTCAAACTCCCCGCACTTTTCACACTCGTAACTGTAAGTAGGCATGCTTTGCTCCTGTTAATTCTCTTTTTTGTCTTAAATTATGGCTCATAGCTTAATTTTTTCTTTCATACTCCTTACATTCCTTGGCATTCGGCCGCTCGGCATGGAGGCAGGTATTTGGGTGGTTCAGCCTGCAAGTATCGCACAGAAACCCGTTGTCAAGTTTTATCATCAGTTTTATCAGATTATCCTTTAATTTCTTAAAAAAACCCATGTTTGCCTCCTTGTACTTTAGGGACATTATATTGCCAAAAAGAAGATTGTCAACTAAGATAAAAACAAGTTTAGGGTATAGAGTTTAGAGTTTAGAGTTTAGAGTCTAGAGTCTAAAGTTTATAGCTTATAGCTTAACTTTAGTCGTGTTCTGTTCTTGACTGTTTTTCCCTCTCCTCAAAGCTGTGCTTTATGGTCTTGCCTTCCACCATATAGACCACATCCTCGGCAATATTGGTCACGTGGTCGGCCATGCGCTCTATGTGCTTGGCTACAAAAATGAGCTGTATGCCCCTTTTTATCGCCTTTGTATCTTCCATCATATAGGTTATAATCTCCCTGAAAAGCTGGACGTAAATTCTGTCAACCTCCATATCGCGCGTGCATATTTCCCTTGCCCTGCCCGAATCCTGCTCGACAAAAGAAAGCATTGAGTCTTTAAGCATTATCCTTGTTATCTCCGCCATTTTTGGTATGTCAATCAGCGGCTTTAAAGCGGGCTGTTTGTTTATGGATACAGCCGAGTACGCTATGTTTATGGCAAGGTCTGCTATTCTTTCCAGGTCGCTGTTGATTTTCATGAGCGACGTTATCATCCTTAAGTCAATTGCGATAGGCTGGCGCTTGGCAAGCAGTTCCAGGCACTGCCTGTCTATGGCAATCTCCAGCATGTCAATTGTTTCGTCGTCGTCTATTACCTTTTCAGCGAGAGCGCTGTCCCTGTTTACAAGGGCTTTCATGGCGTTGTCAACAGCTCCGTCCACAAGAGAAGCCATGTTTAGTATGTTTTTTTTAAGCTCTTTTAATTCGTCGTCAAAATGTCTTTCCATATTTTCTCCTTTTTTTTACCCTCTCCCTTTGGGGCTCTTTTTAGTAACCTCTTGCGGGGCAAAAGGAAGGGATGAAGGGCTTGTATTTTAACCAAACCGGCCTGTAATATACTCTTCCGTTATTTTCTTGCCAGGCTTTGTAAACATCTTTGATGTATCATCGTACTCCACCATTTCGCCGAGCATAAAGAACGCAGTCTTGTCAGCTACACGCGCAGCCTGCTGCATGTTGTGTGTCACTATCACTATAGTATACTGCTCTTTCAGTTCCTGAATCAACTCTTCTATTTTTGCGGTTGAAATAGGGTCCAGCGAAGCGGTGGGCTCGTCCATCAGTATTATTTCAGGCCTTACCACCAGCGCTCTTGCTATGCACAGCCTCTGCTGCTGCCCGCCCGAGAGTGCAAACGCACTTTTTTCAAGGTTGTCTTTGACCTCTTCCCATAATCCCGCTTCCCTTATGCTTGCTTCCACCTTTTCACGCAGCTCTGCCTGCGATGAAAAGAGCTTGTTTATCCTCAAACCGTACGCAATATTCTCAAAAATCGTCTTGGGAAAGGGGTTTGGTTTCTGAAATACCATACCCACGTTTCTTCTCAGCTTCGTGACATCTATGTCCTTGTCATAAATGTTCTTTCCGTCTATCAGTATGTCGCCTTCCGGCCTGAAGCCTTCTATCAGGTCGTTCATCCTGTTTAAAGAACGTAAAAAAGTGGATTTGCCGCAGCCCGACGGGCCTATCATTGCCACGATTTTATTTTTGGGAATGTCAAAATTAACGTCTTTAAGCGCTATCTTGTCGCTGTAATAACTGTTAAAATTCCTGGCTTCAATCTTTATGCCGTCCATTTTTGTTCTCCTTGTTTATTATTTCCCGGCCCTTTACCACTGCCTTGCTTTTCTTGCCTGTATTCTTATGTATATTGCTATGCTGTTGATTACCAGCACGAGAAGTATGAGCACAAGCGCGGTGCCATAGGCTATTCCGAGCTGGTTTGGGTGTGTTCCCTCCGTCATAAGCGCGTATATGTGGTAAGGAAGCGCCATGACTTCGCTTAAAAGAGATGTAGGAAGCTTCATCGTAAAGAATGTGGCGCCCGTAAATATAATCGGCGCGGTCTCGCCCGCCGCCCTTCCAACGCTTAATATTATGCCCGTTAAAATTCCGGATATTGAGTTGGGCAGTATTATTTTATAAACTGTCTCCCATCTTGTCGCGCCCAGGCTTAAAGATGCTTCTTTAAAAGTCACAGGCACGGTCAGCAGGGCTTCCTCCGAAGTTCTTATAATTGTGGGAAGTATGAGTATGCCGAGCGCCAGGCCGCCTGATAAAAGTGAGGGGCCGAAACCCATGAACTTTACAAAAAATGCCAGGCCAAATAACCCGAAAACTATTGAGGGCACTCCTGCGAGGGAATTTATTCCGACCCTCAGGATTCTCACGAGTTTCGGGTTTGTGCTGTATTCTACAAGCCAGACAGCGGTCAGCACCCCCATCGGCACCGCAAAAACCACCGCCACCAGCGCGAGAAGAAATGTACCGAGTATGGCAGGGAATATTCCGCCCTCTGACATGCCGTTTTCCGGAAACTTGGTAAAAAATCCGGGATTAATAACCCCTATCCCCTTTACAAAAATAAAAACCAGAAGCGTGCCGAGGGAAATGAGTATTACAAGCAGGCACAGCTTTAATACTATGAAACCTATCGATTGCTCGTAATCCCTGCGTGTGGGTTTTTCGCTGTTTTTTGTTATCTGCATTTTATTTCCTCTTTTTTACGTATTCTGCAACAAGATTGAAAATAATATTTATGACAAACAAAACGAAACCTATGGCAAAAAGAGCAAAGTAATGAGTGCTGCCTATCACAGTTTCACCCATTTCACCGGCAATTGAGGCCGTCATAGGCCTCATAGGCACAAATATGGATGAAGGAACACCTCTGGCGCCGCCCGCCGCCATAAGAACCGTCATCGTTTCCCCCATAGCGCGGCTCACCCCTAAAATCACGGCGGTGAAAATACCTGATTTCGCGGCAGGCAGCACTGTTCTGATAATTGTCTCCCATTTGTTGGCGCCTAAAGCATAAGATGCGTTTCTCATGTCTTTTGATATCGCGGATAAAGCGTCCTCTGTCACGCTTGCGATAGTCGGTACAGCCATCAGCCCGAGTATGATTGCGGCATTAAGGCCGTTTAAACCGGTTGGAAGGCCCAGGACTTTCTGCAAAAGAGGGGAGACAAATACTATGCCAAAGAATCCAAAAACAACCGAAGGAATGCTGGCAAGCAGCTCCATTATGGGTTTTATTGTTTCCCTCACCGCGGGCCTGGCTATTTCCGATGTATATATCGCGCTCGCCACCCCGAGAGGCACGGCAAAAATTATCGCGCCGGTGGTTACTATGAATGATGAAACTATAAGGGGCCAGATACCAAAATATGGAGGGCTGTATGTCGGCCTCCACTCCTGCCCGAATATGAATTTTATTACCCCCACTTCCTTAAACGCGGGCATACCCGTCATCATCAGCGTGAGCGCTATTCCGAGAAGGAAAATCAGTGACATTGAAGCTATGGGAAAAAGCATCCGCTCTATGAAATTTTTTCTCATTCCTTTGTCCATGACAGCCATATCAACCTCGGAGTTTTTTATTTTTCATACAAATTATAGTTTCCGGGTGTTAAAGGAATATTTAT
>CAYGHG010000083.1:0-11392 GCA_964349515.1 uncultured Spirochaetia bacterium | reverse complement strand
CCCCACCACCCTTTAAACTTATGCCAAACAAACATTTCATATTATGTTATAATTGTTTTCAAATAAAACAGGGCTTTAAAGGCCCGGAAACGGCAGATATATGAACAAGAAAAAATTCTCAGATTTTAACATCTCCCCCGAAATGATGAAAGGCATAACTGACATGGGTTTTGAGGAGGCAACCGCCATACAGACAGGAACTATTCCTGTGATGATGAAAGGCACCGATATGATAGGGCAGGCTCAGACCGGGACGGGAAAGACCGCGGCTTTCGGAATACCTCTTCTTGAAATGGTAAATGCAAAAAACAGGAACGTGCAGGCGCTTATCATGTGCCCCACCAGAGAGCTTGCGGTGCAGGTCGCGGAAGAAATCGGTAAAATCGGGAAGCATAAAAAAGGGCTGAAAACGCTTGCGGTCTACGGAGGACAGCCCATATTCAGGCAGATAAAGGCACTGCAGGCAGGCGCGCAGATAGTGGCGGGCACTCCGGGAAGGCTTATTGACCACATAGAAAGGCGCACCATAAAACTTGAGTATTGTTCCATCGTAGTGCTTGACGAGGCTGACGAAATGCTAAACATGGGTTTTGTGGAAGACATAGAACTCATATTAAAATCCCTGCCTGCTGAAAGGCAGACCGTTTTATTCTCCGCCACCATGCCGCCCCCGATCATGAACATAACCAAAAGATACCAGAAAAACCCGGAGTTGATAAAAATAACGCACGAGGTTTTAACCGCGCCCTCAATAGACCAGGTCTATTTTGAGATAAAAAGGGGGGCCAAACTTGAAGCGCTGTGCAGGCTGCTCGATGTAAATGATTTTGAACTCTCGCTCATTTTCTGCAATACCAAGATGATGGTGGACGAGCTGGAGCGCCAGCTGACTTCGCGCGGCTATATGTGCGAGGCGCTTCACGGCGATAAAACTCAGCAGCAGCGCGACAGGGTAATGGACAAGGTGCGCAATGGCAAGGCCGACATACTGATAGCCACCGACGTTGCCGCACGCGGCATAGACGTGGAGGGCATAGACGCGGTATTTAACTATGACGTGCCCGCCGACGAAGAGTACTATGTGCACAGGATAGGCCGCACGGGCAGGGCCGGCAGGAAGGGCAGGTCGTTTACTTTTGTTTATCCCGATGAAGTTTTCAAAATGAGGGACATACAGCGCTACGCAAAGACTAAAATCAGGCAGGAAAAGGTCCCGACAAAAACAGGTATTGACGAGCTGAAGTCCGCGAGGTTTGCGGTCAAGATAAAGGAAATAATCGCCGCAGGCAACCTGGAGGAAGAATTTAAAACAGTGGAAAAAATAATGTCCGAGGACCTGAGCTCGACTGATATCGCTGCGGCGCTTTTAAAGATTGAATTCGCGCGCGAGCAGAAAGCCGGCGCCGCCACAAGCGAGGACGTAAACGCGCCGGAGAGGGTTTATAGCCCCGATAAAAACAGAAAACCGCAGAGGGGGGCGCGTGACTGGACCTCTTCTTTTGGAAGCGGAAAAGCCGGGTCAGACCGCAGGCCTCAGGCCCGCAGGCCGCAGGACCGCAGGCCGCAGGCCGGAAATGACAGGCACGGCCCGAGGGAAAACCCGGGAACAATGGCAAAACTGTATTTGAGCGTGGGCAGGTCTCACGGCGTGCAGGTAAAAGACATACTCGGCGCGGTCGCAGGAGAAGCGGGCATACAGGGCTCAAAAGTCGGGAGGATTGACCTGCAGGACAAGGGCACATTTGTACATGTTGATAAAAGCTGCGCGGATATCGTGGTCAGGAAAATGTCCGGAATAAGGATAAAAGGCATAAAAGTCCACGCTGCAAAGGCGGAGGGCAAGCTTTAAAACACCCACTCACCCCGTGTCTTACCCAAAATAGGGGGAGAGGTTAGGTGAGGGGGCGTAGTTTTATGTTTAAAAACGCCGTCACCTATTGCGGGACTATTTTCAGTACCCCGCTCGCGGGGTAGAAGGTTGGGATGAGGGCGTATTTAAAGATTTAAAAACACCCCCCTCACCAAAGCCTCTCCCCCAAAGGGGGCGAGGTTTTACATCAAAAACCAAATTACACAATATTATATACAGTACCGGTGGGGATTTCTTAATTGTTTTTATGTTAAAAATCCTATATAATCCTTCATACGCCGTACAAATCCTAAACGTAGCGAGGATTAAAAATGTCAAATTACAACCAGTTTTTCATCCGTATGCAAGACGGCACCATAAAGCAGATTAATCCATTTACAGGCACGGAAGTCTGGACTGTGCCGGGCAGGGCGAGCAAGCCTATCACGAACGACACCCCCGAGGGCGCAAGAAAAATAGAAAAAAAAGAAAAAGAGGATTTCTGCAATTTTTGTGTTACAAAAATGATGAACACCCCCCCTGAAAAGGAGAGGCTCGTAAAGGCCGGGGACGCTTATGTTTACATTCAGGACCTTCTGCCTGACAATTTATATGAAACCGTGCCCGAGTTCCGCAGGATACCCAACCTCTTTGAAATAGTCACCATGGAATACTGGAAAAAGAATTTCGGATACAACTTCCCTGAAAAAATAGAAAAGAGAAAACGAGAGTATCTGGCCGACGGCCGCGGTTTTGACCACGTCACCAGCGTGATAGACATGAAGCTCAAACTGTTAGGGCGCGACCCCGGAATGGTTTCAAGCGAGGAAAAGATGGAATATGCAGACGCGTTTTTTGCCGGCGGCCATGAGCTTATCGTCGGAAAAAAACATTATATAGACAAGGCCGAATTTGACTCACAGCTGTGCTCCTCGGGCGAGCTCACCCCGGACGAGCACTTTCAATACCTGAAATTCACAATTCACGGGATGCAGGACATATATGACAACAACAAACACATACGCTACATCTCGGTTTTTCAAAACTGGCTGAAACCCGCGGGCGCCTCTTTTGACCACCTGCACAAGCAGTTAGTCGCCATAGACGAGTGGGGGGTATCTATTGAGCGCGAAATCCAGCTCGTCAGGAAAAACCCCAACATATACAATGAGATGGGGCTCAACCTCGCCATTAATTTCAATCTGATCGTCGCGGAAAATGACTACGCCGTGGCATTCTCCGACATAGGCCACCGCTTCCCGACAATATCTGTTTTCTCAAAAAGCTCGCGCCACTATCCTTATGAAATGGAAGACGCAGAGGTAAAAGGTTTTTCGGACATAGTGCATGCGGTGCACGCTGCGCTCACAAACCAGACCGCGGTCAATGAGGAGTGGTACTACTCGCCGAAAGACTCTATAGACGTGATGCCGTGGCATATACTTCTCAAAATGCGCGTGAATACGCCGGCGGGGTTTGAGGGCGGGACAAAAATATACATCAACCCGATGGACCCGTATATACTCAGGGACAGGATAATAGACAGGTTAACCGAACTGAAGGCACAGAAAAAAATAGCGCCCATGAAAATAGGGCAGGAGTGCGGTGTAAAACCAAATGCGCTCAAGTATTACCTAAAATACTACAGGGAATAGGTGAATGGGATGATAAAAAAAATTGTATTGCTGGCGGCGGTGTGCCTTGCCGCGGCTTCGTGCGAAACAGTAAATAACAGCGTGATTGACACGGCTGATTACCTGCAGCCGCCGGCTGACAGGCCGGATGCGTCCGCGGCCGCGCAGGACAAAGCCGCTGCTGAGGAGAAAAAAGCGGCATCTGCCGCAAAACTTGATTCAAATACCGTTGCTGTTATAGGAAAGTATGTTCTGACAAAAGAAAAGTACAATATCATAAAGGAATACATGAAGCAGAGGTTTGACTACACCCTGACCTCCGCGGAGGAAAAGGAATTTCTGGAGTACATAATAAACAAAAAACTGATGGCCCTGCAGGCGAGGGAGGAAGGCTACGCCGAGCGCAGGGATGTGCAGATAAAATATGAGTGGGATTTTGACGACATAGTATCCCATGTTTATTACAATGAAAACGTTGAAAAAAAGGCAAAAGTAACCCCCCAGGAAGCCAGAAAACATTATGATGAAAACAAGGCTGATTTTGTGGAACTAAAAGCACAGCACATCCTGATAAAAAACAGGGAAATGGCGCAGGGCGTCATGAAAAGGCTCGGCGAGGGGGAGCCGTTTGAGGACCTCGCGAAAAAATACTCCGACGACGAAACGACAAAAAACAAAGGCGGCAGCCTGGGCTTCTTTTCAAAAGGGGTTATGGTAAAGGAGTTTGAAGACGCGGCGTATATGCTCTCGGTAAACGAAGTGTCAAAGCCCGTTAAAACCATTTACGGATGGCACCTGATAAAAGTCACGGAGAAAAAACCCGTGTCCTTTGACGAATCAAAGGACAAAATTACAGCCATGATAAACGCAAAAAGAAAAAAAGAGGCCTTTGATTCTATGATGGGGAAATTAAGGGAAAAATATGAGGTACGCATAAGCAATGAATTTACGAAATAAACTGAAATTTCTTTTATTTGCAGCGGCTGTTTATGCCCTGTTTGCATTTTCAGGCTGCGTCCCTGCGGTCATAGTAAAGTCACCCGATGCCGTGACGTCGGCAAATGTCATACCCGTAAGCGAGGAAGAGTTTAAATACTTCACCTCACTTATAAAAGAGGGCAAAGATGGTGACGAGAGGGCGCGCGGCGCCTTTTGGGCCGGCCAGTACCACCAGAACAAAAAAGAAAATGACAGGGCGCTTAAATATTACGAATACAACGAAAAATACTACCAGAATTCGGTGTGGGGGTTCCTCTCGGTTTTAAGGCAGGCGGAAATGCTGACAGCCGCCGGCCGTTATGAAGAGGCAATGCTGAAGATAAAAATACTTCTTGAAAACCGCCACCGCTTTTCCGCGTATAACGAGACCATACTCGGCCGCTTAAAGGCCGTGCTCAGCCTCATGAGCGACTCGGAAGCCGAGAAAACCTACAGGGAAAAAATACACCCTCTCGCCGAGGAGTACGCGCTTTATACGATAGCGGTGAGGGCCGCAGCGGCGAATGATTTTGAAAAGTTTTTCGGCTATGCCAGGGAATTCCTGATGAACTTCAGGGATTCGGTGTTTATAGGGGAAATATCCGAAAAGTTCAGGAATTACGTCAAGTTCAGGCCGGTTGACAGAGGAAAGATAGGTGTTGTGATACCGCTCTCGGGAAAGGCTGTTGATATAGGAAAGGCTATAAAAAACGGGATAGAGCTGGCCCTCGGAGAGGATAATGCTGAGCGCAAGCCCGAAGAAAGGGTGTCGCTGATATATATAGATGAGGAGAGCCCGAACCTTGAGGCAAACCTTGTGAAACTGATAGAGGAAAAAAATGTCATAGCGCTGATAGGGCCGCTTTACAGCAGGACAGTCAGGCGAATAATGCCGATAGCCGAGAGCTACAGCCTCGCGGTATTTTCGCCTACCGCCGCCCAGCCGGAAATAACAGGGCAGTCGGAATACTTTTTCCGCAACTGCGGTACAGCCCGGGGCCAGGCCCGCGCGATGGCGGATTACATAGCGGCAAATACAGAATTCAAAAAACTCGGCACGCTTTATTCCGACAACGCCTTTGGACAGACTATGGACGGGTTTTTCAGCGAAAGGGCGGCTCAAAAGGGGCTCGAGGTCACAAGGCGCGCGGAATACCCCTCAAGGACGTCGGACTTCAAGGAAGCGATAGTGGCTTTAGGCGGAATAGACACCGTAATACTTAAAGACCGGCGCGCAAAGGAAAACATGGGTTTAAACAACGCCATGGAAGAGGCGGGCAGAAGGATAGTAAAGAGAATTCTTGATTACGCGATGATATATACAACAGATGAAAAAGAGAAAGCGGCGCTTCCCAAACTCGGTGTAACGCTTATTCAGTTTGTGCCGGGCGGGGAAAATACGGTGAGATATCAGCTGGACAGCGAGGGCGTGAAAAAAATAAGCTACACTATGGCAAGGGAGACGGTGCTTGACGTTAAAAAACAGGCGGCGGTAAATTCCGCGCTTGCCGCTATGGGGGTCAGCTACGAGGACACGGACAGGGACATAGCCATAAGCGCTGCGCTCAGGCTTAAAACAGACATACTCGTATGGGGACAGATTGTGGAAGAGGCGGATTCAGGCACTAACACTTCAAACTTCCTGCCGGAGCCGGTTGTTGACACCAAAGGGAATACCGAGATGGTTTACAATTTTACGGATGAAGATTTCTACAATTTTACATTTAAAATTTTTGTGCTCTCTGTCGCGGACGAGCAGATAATAGACGAAATCACAATACCCTACTCAAAAATAAAAGACCCGAAATTAAACCCGCTCGGGATTGAGGCGGCATACGTCGCCGCTTCGGACAGAAAGATAGTACTGATAGCCGACCAGCTGAAATATTATGACATGAACCTGCCCATATTTGCGACTTCTTCCGTGTCGGGCAGTTATATTTTGAGTTTTCCGGAAAACCTTGAAGGAATGATTTTTCCCGTTGAGTTCCACGCCGGCGATGAAAGCGCTGCTGTCAGCGAGTTTGTCAGAAAATACAGGGAAAAATATGCCGAACACGCAAATGAAATAGCGGCAAACTCCTATGACCTCATGAAAATAACCTCGGCACTGGTCAGTACGGGGGTTGAATCAAGGGAAAATTTCAGGAAACTTTTAAGCGGGGTCAGGAATTTTGACGGGGTGACAGGGGAGTTTTCGTTTAACAGCCAGGGAGACGCGGTAAAGCAGTATTATATAATGAAGCTTGAAAGCGGCTCCTACAGGGTCATGTCCAGGATAAAGGGGGATTAAAAGGTGAAATACTCAAGGCTCCGCGGTGTAAAGGACGTATACGGCGCCGACAGTGCGCTGTGGCAGTCTGTAATAGGCGCGGCATATTCGGTTTTGAAAACACACAACTACTCCCTGATCATAACCCCGACCATAGAAGAAATATCCCTGTTTTCCCGCGGCATAGGCGAGGGGAGCGACATAGTGATGAAAGAGATGTATGACTTTCAGGATAAAAAAGGGCGCCACATAGTCCTGCGGCCCGAGGGCACGGCCTCTGTAGTGCGCGCTTACATAGAAAATTCACTCCCGGAAAAAAGCGATTTGTTTTACATAGGCCAGATGTTCCGCTATGAAAGGCCGCAGGCCGGGCGCTACAGGGAGTTTTTCCAGATAGGGGTTGAGTCATACGGCGACGCGACGCCTTACAAGGATGCCGACACCATAAAGACAGCGGCTGAAATCATAAAGGCCATAGGCGTGCAGGGCGCTGAACTCAACATAAACTGCCTCGCGGCAGAGCCCGGCTACAACGAAAAACTAAAAAACTTTCTTGAATCAGTAAAATCCTCTCTCTGCGAAGACTGCGTGAAAAAACTTGAACGCGCGCCGATACGGGTGCTTGACTGCAAAAAAGAGCCGTGCAAAAAAGCGGTGGAAAACGCGCCGCTCATCACATCCCACCTGACACAGGAGGCGGCGCTCCATTACGCAAAGGTAAAAGAGCTGCTTGGCATTGCGGGTGTCGCGTACAAAGAATCCCCCTCTATGGTGCGCGGGCTTGACTACTATACGGGTACAGTCTTTGAATTTATTACAGACAAACTCGGCCCCCAGCAGAACACCATACTCGCGGGGGGAAGATACGACAACCTGGTCGAGGAGTTGGGCGGCAAAAAAACAGCCGCGACGGGTTTTGCCCTGGGGCTTGAAAGAATGGCAGAGGTGCTGAAAGCCTCGGGCTCTGCGGCAGTTCGGCAGGAAATCAGGGCATTCATAGTAACCGACAAGCAATATATAACAGAAGGGTACAAACTCCTTTGTTCTTTAAGGGAACAGGGGATAAGTTCTGACATGAATTTTGAAGGAAAAAGCTTCAAGTCCCAGTTCAGGGAAGCGGAATCAAAAGGCTCGGCACACGTTGTTATAATAGGTGAAAACGAGGCAAAGAGCGGCAAGTACTCGGTAAAAGACATGAAGACCGGGGAGCAGAAGGAAATGGAAAAAGAGGAGCTGTTTAAGGTTCTTTTGGGGTAATTATTACCTCTCCCTTTGGGAGAGGCTGTGGTGAGGGGCAGTTGTATTTTTGTTTTTAACGGAAGTATGAAAAAAATTCCGCGTTGCACAGCACAGATCTCCAAATACACACCAAGTTTTGAAAACGGAGGAAATCTTGAACTCACTTAAAAGCAAGACAAACAAACGCCGGATAAAGCCCGTTGTAATTACCATGGGGGACGCCGCCGGGATCGGGCCTGAGATAATAGTGAAACTTTTCGCGCGTAAAGGCATAAGCGCGAAGTACTGGCCTGTTGTTATCGGTGATTTGATACCCATGCTTGACGCCCAGCGCAGGACAAGCCGCAAAGTTTCCATACGGCCCGTTAAATCAATTAATGAAGCGCGTTTTGAAGAGGGAATCATAGACCTGATAGACATGAAGTGTTTAAAACAGGGGGATTATTTTTTAGGAGAGCCTTCGGCTGCCGCGGGCAGGGCTTCATATGAATATATAAAAGAAGCGGTTAAACTTTGCGCTGCGAAAAAGGCAGGCGCCATGGTAACCGCGCCCATTACAAAGAAAACGCTTCACATGGCGGGATTGGATTACCCCGGGCACACCGAGATAATCGCAAAAATGACAAAGGCAAAAAAGCACGCCATGATGCTGCTTACGGGGGATTTCAGGGTGGTGCTTGTCACCATACATACTGCGTTTAAAAACGTGCCAAAACTTCTGACTGTCAAAAATATTTTTGAGGCAATTATAATAACCCACGAATCGCTAAAAAAAGATTTTGGCATTAAAAATCCCCGCATAGCTGTGCCCGGCTTAAACCCGCATGCGGGCGAGTCAGGCGCTTTTGGGAGAGAAGAAAAACTTCTGATAGAGCCTGCGATTAAGCACGCAAAAAAAGAGGGTATAAACGTACAGGGGCCATTTCCGCCTGACACCATATTTCATAAAGTCGTCAAAACAAAAAGCCATGACGCTGTCGTGTGCATGTATCACGACCAGGGTTTGATACCTCTTAAACTTATAGGGTTTGAAAAGGGTGTAAACACCACCCTCGGGCTGCCTATTGTGAGAACCTCGCCTGACCACGGCACAGCCTATGACATTGCGGGCACAGGCGCAGCCTCTGATGAATCACTCTACAGCGCGCTTTGCACTGCTTCAATAATAAAATCCAACCGCACTTGAAATATTACTTTAAAATGCTTTAAAATCAAAAACTTGACTTTTTTGCACTATATACTATAATTTAGGTGGACTAAATTATAGTATGGATAGGAGTTTAGTATGGATTTAATGAAAAAACTAAAAAATCCCTTATTTAAAAGGGATTATATAGATGAGATTCTAAAATGGCTGCCTGATAAGGAGATAATTGTACTAACCGGGCCAAGGCAATCCGGGAAAACCAGTATAATGCTGTACATAATAAAATATCTCATGGACAATGAAAAAACAGACCCGGAAAATATCAGTTTTTATGACGCAGAAGATCCGAATATCGCTTCCATGTTTTCTTCCGGAATAGAAACAATCAAAAAAGAGCTCGGGTTGGATGATGATGCTTCGCCGAAAAAATATCTCTTTATAGATGAAGCGCAGTATATCAGCTCCGCGGGAAGAATCCTGAAATATTTGTGCGATCATTACGGACACAGGTTGAAAATATTCATTTCAGGGTCTTCGGCACTTGAAATCTCCGGCGCGTTCAGGGAAAGCATGACGGGGAGAAAAAAGGTATTTGAAATTCTGCCCCTTAATTTCGGTGAATTTATTGAATTCTCGGGCGGGGCTGATTTGAGGCGGGACGCAAGGCAGGGCAGGCCTTCTGCAGGGCCGGAGCTTGCCGCACTGTTTTCGCAGTACTGCGCATACGGCGGCTATCCCGGCGTTGCGCTTGAAAGAGAAAACGAAAAGAAAAAAAGCCTGCTTAATGAGATCTATTCCTCTTATGTCAGAAAAGACGCCGCGGTTTTTACCGGGGCTGAAAACCATGATAAATTCAATATGCTTGTAAAATACATTGCAATAAATGAAGGGCAGCTTTTTAATGTGCAAAGCGCGTGCAGGGACATAGGCTCTTTGTCGCGGCCCACGATGGAAAGATACCTTTTGCTTCTGGAGGGAACTTTTATAACAAAAAAAGTCGGGCCTTTTTACGGCAACAAAAATAAGGAACTTGTGAAAATGGGAAAAGTGTATTTTATTGACCGCGGGCTCAGGAATGCCGTTTTGAATAATTTTAACACTCCGGATTTAAGGCCGGACGCCGGAGCCGTGCTGGAAGGCGCTGCTTTGAGAATGCTGACAGGGGCAGGGGCGCGGCCGGATGAAATCAAGTTTTTCAGAAAAAAAGCGGGGCTTGAAATTGACTTTATAAGGGAAAAAGAAACGCTTGAAGCTTTTGAAATAAAAAAGAACGGCGATTCTTTTTCCGAGAAACCTTTTCAAGATTTTATAAAGAAGTATAAGCCTTCTTTATTTACGGTAGTCAGTATGAACAAAAAGGGAAGTAATGGTATTTTTAATTACGTTACCTTTCCGGAGTTTGGCGCATGAGCAGCGGCAAATTCAGGTACAAAAAGCATTTCGGACAGAATTTTCTTCACAACACCTCAAAACTGGGGCAGATGACGGAACTAATAGACCCTCAGAGCGGCGAGACCATACTTGAAATAGGCCCCGGTGCGGGCGCGCTTACTCAGAACCTGATAAATAAGGCGCGCAAAGTTATAGCCGTGGAGCTTGATCATGAGGCGATTGCGAAACTCGAGTCAAAGCTTCCCTGCAGGGCCAACCTGGAAATAATACACGGCGACATACTGCATGTTGACCTTGATGCCATACTTCCCAAAGAAAAGATAAAGGCAGTGGGCAACATACCCTATTACATTACTGTTCCGATAATAGAAAAGATGATTGAAAATAAAACACGCGTATCAAAGGCCTTCTTCACTGTCCAGCGCGAGGTGGCTGAGAGGATGGTTTCAAAAGAGGGGTCAAAGATTTACGGCTCGCTCTCGGTTTTCTGCCAGTACCATGCCGAAACCACAATGCTTCTTAAAATCGACAGAAAGTCTTTCTTTCCAGTTCCAAAAGTTGATTCATCCTTTGTCATGCTTGATTTTGAAAAGGCGCCGGACTTAAAGGTAAAAGATGAAGAGCTGTTTTTCACCATAGTGAGGGGCGGATTCAACCAGAGAAGGAAAATGCTGATAAACAACGTAAAACGTGTTACGGGAATTGCCGATGAAGAGGCCAAAGCCGCTTTCAAATCCGCAGGCATTGACGAAAAAGCGAGAGCCGAAGACGTAGGGCTTATCTCTTTTGCCGCACTTGCAAATTCGATATACAACAGCAGGCAGGCTGGGATATAATAAACTGAAAACTGAAAACTGAAAGTTGAAAGTTGAAAGTTGAAA
>CAYGHG010000082.1:2475-11615 GCA_964349515.1 uncultured Spirochaetia bacterium | reverse complement strand
TTACCGGGTATAACAAATTTATTTTATAATTACACATGATTCCTGACAGTATCGTGAGTTTTTAAGCTGTGAGCTATAATGAAATACCAAGAGACAAACCCTTTATTTAGCGGTGTTTTTCAGTATTTCCCTGTATTTTTGAATCAGCGAAGCTGCCTTATCTTTGGTTTCCGCTTCCGCATAAATATGGAAAAATGGCCTGTCGTTGTCGGGTATTATTAGTATTCTGCCCAAGCCTTCGGTAAACTCTATTCCCTCTATATTGTCAGTGCCGGCTTTTTGGCTTAAAACCACCAGTTCCTTCATGACAGCCCCGCGCTTGTCCCAAGCTATGGGCTCATCTTCGGAAATTTTAATATACTCAGGAAGCGAATCGGTAATTTCAGAGAGCCTGCCTCCGGTTCCGGCCAGATACTCAAGCATCTTTACCGTCGCGAACATACCGTCAAAAGCGGGCTGAAACTCCGAGAATATGTAACCGCCTTTTTCTTCCGCCACAAAATCCGCTTTCTTGTCATTTGCGGCAGTCATTAGCGAGCGGTAGGTCGTGCCCACCCGTATTGTTTTGCCGCCTTCGGCTTCTATCATCTTTTCCGCGGCTTTTGTAATATCAACGGGCAGCGCCACTGTTTTTCCGGGGTTGGCCTTTAAAAAGAGCTTTGCCATCACAAGCACGGCATCATCATTTTTGAGCATCCTGCCGGAATCATCCACTATGAAAACTTTCTGCCCGCCGGCGTCAAGCATTACCCCCGCGTCCGCCTTTATGGTCTTTACCGTTTCGGCAAGGTTATTTAATGCCTCTTCAAATTTTTCCTGGGTCCTCGTGAGCCTGCTCTCGCTCTGGTGGGCGTTTAAAGCTATGACATCACAGTCAAGCTCGCCCAGCAACGAAGGAAATATATTAAGCGCGGTTCCGTAAGAGTAATCAATCACAAGCTTAAACTTCTTGCCCTTTATTATTTCAGTATTGATTTTTTCCTTGAACCCTTCCAGATAGTACTCCACAGCCCTCGGCGGGTATGTTATTTTTCCTATTTTTGAATCCTCCGCCCTCCTGTACTCTTCCCTGTAAAAAGAAGATTCTATGGATTTTTCCTGGGAGAGTGAAATATCCATCCCCGCGGCATCAAAGAACTTTATGTCTATGGATTTGGCGTCATAGGGGGATTTTCTTATGTGAAGCCCTCCGGCCACTTTGAGGGATTTCGCGACATATTTTGTAACAGAGAGCGGCATTATCCTGAAATCGAAAATATTCACCCCTGATGACATGATGCCCGACATAATCGCGCGCTCTATCATGAGCGAACTGCGGTGATAATCGCGGCTTATAAGTATGGAGCTGCCTTTTGGAAGAGCCGACGCATACGCTGCGCCGATCTTTGCCCCGACTTCCGGGGTAAGCTCTATGTTTGACAGCGCCGTTATTCCGTATATGTCAAAAAGCCTGTTTGACCAGCGCTCCTGCCATATCAGGGAGGAAGAAACTATTGACCCGTCCTCAACCGTCTTGTCAGGCCATAACTTTACCTCCGGCTTTATTATTGCTTCCCTTCCTATCAGGCAGTTCTCCGATATAACCGCGCCTACTCCTACGTATGCTTTCCACCGTATTTTATTGTTGCTGCCTATGACCGCTTCCTTTATGTCTGTTTCTTTTTCTATTGCATTTCTGTCCCAGATTATGGAGCGGACAATTTTCGCGCCGTTGTCTATCCAGCACCAGTCCCCTATCACCGAGTTGGAAATTTCCGCGCCGTCCATTATTTTTACATTATCCCCGATAACGACAGTATCACGGAATACCACCTTTTTTCCTATCTCGCAGTTTTTCCCTATCCAGACATCCTTGCCTATTTTGCCGTGGCGTTCGCCTTTTATGTCACAGTCAATCTCACCGCCCAGTATGTCGTAGTGAACCTGCCTGTATTCCGCGAGGGTTCCTATGTCCTTCCAGTACCCCTCGCCCGTAAACCCGTATAACCCTGCATTTCCGTTAAGAAGCGCGGGAAAGAGGTTTTTTGAAAAATCAAAATCAGTGTCATCCGGTATGAAATTAAACACACCGGGGCTGAAGACATATATGCCGGTATTTATGGTATCGCTGAAAACCTCGCCCCACGAGGGTTTTTCAAGTATCTTATTCACCCTCCCGTCCTTTTCGGTAATTACAATGCCGTAGCGGAGAGGGTCTGTGGATTTTGTAAGCACTATGGTCGCGAGGGCCTTTTTTTCAGAGTGAAACTTAACCGCCTCGCTTAAGTCAAAATTTGTAAAAACATCGCCGCTAATTATCAGGAAGGGCTCGTCTTTGAGGTGTTCTTTTGCCAGAGTCACGCAGCCGGCCGTTCCCAAATCCTTTGTCGAAGTAATATAGCTGATTTTCACCCCAAAAGCGGAGCCGTCGCGGAAATAATTTGTTATGACCTCGGGCTGGAAATAGAGCATCATGGTAATGTCGGTGAACCCGTGTTTTTTCAGGAGATTGATAATGTGCTCAAGCATAGGGGTGTTCATTACATTTGCCATCGGTTTGGGCACGTTTGTGGTAAGCGGCCTGAGCCGCGTCCCGAACCCGCCCGCGAGTATTACTGCCTTCATCAGCATCCACCTTCTGGAGTTTATAGTTTATAGTCTAAAGTTTAAAGTTTATAGTTTACAACTTTAGACTATAAACTATAAGCTGTAAACTGTTTTTTACTTATGCGGGTACTTTGCCTTTTCAAACCACAGTTTTGAAACCGAGCGGACCGTGTCAAAGAATTCGTCCACGTCAAAGGGTTTTACAAGATGTACGCTGGCGTTTAGCTCGTAACTTTTCACCACATCGCGGTCGGAATCTGAAGATGAGAGCACCACTACAGGTATGTGTTTCAGCGATGGTTCATTTTTTATCTCTTTTAGTATCTCATGGCCGCTTTTTTTCGGGAGGTTAAGGTCAAGCAGTATGACGTCAGGCTCGGGCAGGCCTTCGTAGGAGCCCTCTTTCCTCAGGTAAGCAAGCGCTTCCTCCCCGTTGCCCACAACAGAAACGTTGTTTTCCCTGCCGGGTTCTTTTAGGGCCTCAAGTATAAGCCTCACGTCTGTAGGATTATCTTCAACCACAAGTATGTTAATGTTCTCCACGGCATCTCCTGTTTTATATAATATACTATTTTTACCCTTTACAGTCAATCAGAGAGGCTGTACTTATTCAGTTTCCTGTAAAGCTTGTCCCTGCTTATTCCGAGCGCGCGCGCCATATCAGTCTTGTTTTCCCCGTATTTAACAAGAGCCCTGCGGAGGAATTCTTTTTCCGCGAATTCAATGAATTCATCAAAACGCTTTATGTCATTGCCCGGAAAACTGCCCGGCCCCTCCGGCCTGTTGACCGGAATTATTTTCATAATTTCTTCATCACCGGAGGGCTCGCTGCCGAGAAGCGTGCATATTCTGTCCGAGATATTTTTAAGCTCCCTGACATTGCCCGGCCAGCTGTAATTCATGACAGCTTCCATAACCCTGGGATTGATATGTTTTTCGTGGCATTCTTCTTTCATGAAATGTTTCAGCAGAAGCGGTATATCTTCCTTTCTTTCTTTAAGCGCAGGCAGCCTCACCCTGAGCACGCAGAGCCTGTAATAGAGGTCCAGCCTGAAGCGGCCTGCATTTACTTCGTTTTCAAGTATCCTGTTGGTCGCGGTCACTATCCTGGCCTCTGTTTTTATCTCTTTCGCGCCGCCCAACCTGCGGAATGCGCCGGTCTCAATCGCGCGCAGCAGTTTTACCTGCACACCCGGGTCCATTTCCCCTATCTCATCAATAAAAAGCGTGCCTTTGTCAGCTATCTCAAAGAGGCCTTTTTTTTCATCTGTGGCACCGGTAAAAGCCCCCCGCTCGTGGCCGAAGAGCTCGTTTTCTATCAGTTCTTTGGGCATCGCGCCGCAGTTAAATGCCACAAACTGCCCGGCGTTTCTCGGGCTGTGCTCGTGTACTGATTGGGCCACAAGCTCTTTGCCTGTGCCGCTGTCGCCTTCAATAAGAACAGGCAGATTTGTGGCCGCGCTCTTTTCAATGAAGCGGAACACCGACTCCATTGCGCGGCTTTTTCCTACTATGATTATTCCCATTTTCCCTCCGGAAATTTTCTACACTAATAATATCAGAATAAACGCTGCGGGGCAAGGTTATACGGTTTTTTTTGTTTTGATTTGCCCTTTATTTAAAGGCCTTTCATGGATTGTATTTTTTTTATGACACTTTTACTATTTTATACGGTTTATTTATCAAGCGGTTTATATGGCTCCCTGTTTATTTCAAGCAGGTCTTTTAGAGCCATGTATTTAAACTGATTCAGGTCGTGGTGAAGGACTTTGAGGAATTGCAGCCCTATACTGTACCGGTCATCTTCTTTGATACAACGCACACATTCCCCCAAAACCCTGCACGAACACGATAACCCCGGAAGGGGAAGGTACATACTGACCGCAACAAAACTTTTCTCGGGGATTTCTTCAGGGGCATACATCAGAAGCCCTGAACTTGAAATATTGACCATGGTGGCGCTTCCTGCCTGCTCAAATATCTTTTCAGGGTCAAATTTCTTTACCAGTTCCCTGTCAGACGGGTCGTTCTGAAGAATCCTGTACTTCACGTGTACGCTTATTGCTATCCTCGGATAATCCCTGCGCTCCTGTGGTATTAAAAGATCCGCTTCCTTTTTCTCTTCCCTGAACTCCACCGATATCCGCCTTAAGCCTGAGGAATTTCTTTGATGTTTAGCAGGTCGGGCAAATCAAGATACTTGTAGCTTTTAAGGTTGTGGTGGACAATTTTATGAAATCTCACCGCCACCTTATACCCGTAGCGTTCATTTTCCGTTTCCTTTTCCCTGCGCACTACCTCGCCGAGGGCTTTGCAGTTGCACGAAATCCCCGGCACGGCGATATACAAGTTCACCGCAAGCATGCTTTTCAGCGGGATTTCCTCGTTGGTATACATGAGCATGCCTTCTTTTGACACGTTTACGGTTTCGGTTTCAATATGCTTTTCCGCCAGAATTTTATCAGCGTCAAAATAGCGGTGCATCGCCCTGTCCAGTTCCTCGCCGCCGAGTACGCGGTAGCGCACGCTTGAATTAAGAGGAATCCTCGGGTAAACCCTTTTCTCGTTGGGAAACTTCGCCTCAGCAGTTATCATTTGTTCATCCATCACATCCACCCCATATTTTTTAAAGGATTATACATTACAAGACAAGTGTTAACAAGCCAAAAGACAGAAGACAAAAGTAAAGATAAAAACATTTTCGTTTGTTCTTACTTATGTCTTTTGTCTTCTGTCTTCAAAACTTAAAATCAGATTTTAAATTTAAACACACTCCCCTTCCCTTTCCCTTCCGACTCCGCCCATACCCTGCCGCCGTGCAGCTCTATTATTCTTTTTACTATTGCGAGCCCTATCCCTGTCCCTTCCACCGAGTCGTCAAGCCTCTCAAACAGCCCAAACACCTTTGACAGATATTTCGGCTCTATCCCGATGCCGTTGTCCTTTACGCAGTAAACCGGCGTGCCGCCTGACGCGTCTTGCTCTATCACTATTTCAATTTCAGGTTTTACGTTTTCAGGCACAAACTTCACCCCGTTTGTTATCAGGTTTTGGAAAACCTCGGAGAGTTTTTTCCTGTCTCCCTCAAACACAGGGTCAAGAGGCGCGCCTTTGGCCTGTACCACGCGTATCACGGCGCCGCGACTTTTCAGCACGCCGTTTGAAACTTTTATCGCGTCTTTTATGACTTCTGACATTCTTACGTTTTTCTCAGTGGAAATCAGCCTGCCCGCCCGCGATACCGTAAGCACCCCGTCTAAAAGCCCGTTCATTGACGACACGGAAGTTTTAATAAGCCCTAAAAACTCCCTTTCTTCCTCCCCGAGCCGCCCCTCCAGTTTCAATTCCAGAAGCGAGGAAAACCCGGAAACCGTGACAAGGGGCGTCTTTAAATCGTGGGAGACAGTATAGAGAAAACTCTCCATTTCGGCGTTTTTTGCCTCCAGCTCGCGTATCATGCTTTCGCGCTCCTCCTCGGATTTTTTTCTGGAGGTTATGTCGCTAAATATGGTCGCGAAACCCTTGTCTCCCCAAGGTGCCACAGATATTGAAAAATACCTGTCCATAGGCTGGAAATATGTTTCAAATATGTAGTGGGCTCCGGTCTCATAAGGTTTTAAAAACTCTTTCATATAAGGCGGTTCGCCCGTGCCGTAAGCTTCGGCTGATGTTTTTCCGGTTATTTTTTTCTTATCAACGGAAAGTATCTTTTCATAACTTTTATTGACATCAACTATCCTGTAATCAACAGGCGTGCCGTCTTTAAAAATATATTCGTGCATGGCCACCCCCTCAGCCATGCCGTCAACGAGTGAGCGCAGCTTGCGCTCGCTCTCAACCAGCTTTTCTTCCGCTTTTTTCCTAAGGGTTATGTCCTGAGCCGTACCCTGCGTTCCTGTCACATTGCCCGCGGAGTCCTTTACAGCTAACGCGTTGAAAACCAGGTTCGCGGCCGTGCCGTCTTTGCGCCTGTGGCTGGTTTCGTACCCGTAAACATGCCCCTCTTCCGAGATTATTTTTGCGAACGTTTCAGTATCACGCCCTGCCTGCTCGGAATCCATAAAATCCGTGAATTTTTTTCCTGTTATTTCAGCCACCGTGAAACCAAGCGCCTCTTCCCATGCTTTATTTACATAAATATACCTTCCCTGCGAGTCACAACGCCAGATCAGGTCGTGGGCTGTTTCGACAAGGCTGTTATACAGCTCTTCCGAAGACTTAAGCGCGAGCCTCGCCTCCACCTGCTCTGTTACGTCCGAAATCGTGCCTATCATTTTTTCCACAACGCCCTTGTTTACAATAAAATCCCCCCTGCCATAAACCCACCTCACCGCGCCGTCTGACTTTCTCTTTATCCTGTATTCTCTGTTAAACGGCTCGGAGCCTTTTTTTTCAAGCAGCGTTTCGAAATAGGCGTTCATCATCCCCCTATCGTCTTTAAACAGCAGTTCATCCCAGCTTTTAAATGTTTTAGGGTAATTCTTTTCTGTCCCGAAAATAGAGTCAAGAGCCTCGGTACAGTACCAGGAGTCCCCTTGTATATCAAAACTGTATGAGCCTATTTTTCCCGCCTTCTGCGATTCTTTCAGCCAGTATTCTCTTTCCTCCAGTGCCTTTTCATAATTTTTTCTCTCAGTTATATCCCTTGCCGAGGCATATATCAGTTTTCCCTCCGGAGCCACCGAACGCCACTCTATATACCTGTAACCGCCGTCTTTGCACCTGTATCGGTTCACAAAATTCATTACAGGTTTTCTTTGCGCCAGGACAGACATGGTTTTTTTTGTCTCTTCAATATCTTCAGGGTGGACATAGTCAAGAAAAGCTTTCCCGTTTAATTCTTCCGTTTTATAACCGAGCACCCTTTCCCATTCACGGCTCACCTTTATGAAGCTGCCCTCTGTAGTGGCAAAGGCAAACATGTCATTTGCAATCTCAAAAAACCTCTCAAAATCCTCCGTGAGTTCCGACAGTTTTTTCCCTGTTTCCCTTGCCGCGGCCTCAGCGGTTTCACGCGCCTTTACCACTTTATTGACGGCATACGCGGACAAAACCGACAAAACCAGCAGGAATCCGAACAGTGCAATATGATTCACCGGAAAATTCCTCTTCACATATTCCGCCCCGGGCTTTATGGCTATCCTCAGCGTCCCGCTTCCGGCTTTAAAATCATTTTCATACACAACTCCGCCCGGTACAAACGGAAAAAAATACTTGGGCTCCCCGCCCGGCAGCCTCGGCTTCCACTCGTAAACTTCCAGGCTTTCTCCGGCTGAATCGTAATAAATATGTACAGGCATGTTTATCATCGGCATGGGCTCCAGCGCCTGCCTGACAAGATACTCAATGCTTATCGTCGTGATGATAACACCCCGTACGCCGTCCCCTGTTTTCACGCCGGACATAAACCTAATGTCCCCGCCGCCGCAGTACCCGGAAACTATTTTTTCTTTCATTGAAGTAAAATCCATCTTTTTAATTTCATCAAAACATACAGAGTGTTTTTCCATATATTCCTTCAGCATTCCGGAAGGGTACGCATAATTAATGTTATATGTTCCGTTTTTTTCCGGGGCCCACAGATACCTGTGGGAGTGCCCGTTTTGGGAGAGGACAGAACAGAAACTTAAAAATTCAGGGGCAGTCACTTCGTCGGAATTCTCAAAAAACGCCCTGAGCAGAAGCTGGTTGTTTACGGAGTTTTCAAAATGCCTCTTTATTATTTCCGAGCGTATATATGCGTCCTTTTCAAATTTTACCCTGAACTGCGCTTCATTTGAGCGGTACTGCCCTTTAAGGGCAAGCACCGAAATGATAATCCCTGCAAAAAGAACTGCCAGGCAGGTTTTTCTGTATAGTTTCTGCATAATTGCCCTGCTCATAATGCCCGGCCGCCCCATTTTTCAACTTTTTCTTTGAGCAGGTCCCTGAATTCGCAGTAATCGGTTGATTTTACGAGATAATCATCCGCCTTTAGTTCAAATGCACGGCGTTTGTCATTTTCAGATTCGGAAGTTGTGAGCACAATTACAGGTATGTTTCTGAGTTTTGGATCATTTTTTATTTCAGAGAGAACTTCGAACCCGTCCATCCTGGGCATCCGCAGGTCAAGAAGTATAAGGTCGGGCCGAGCCTCTTTCCCTCCCGAATCCCTGTTTTCATTAAGAAAACTTACCGCTTCTTCGCCGTTTTTCGCGTGATGTATTGCAGCGGCTCTAACAGATTCATTCAATCCGAGCATGGTAAGCTTGGCGTGCCCCGGATTATCCTCCACAAGAAGTATGCTGTATCCCAGTTTTCCCATATACACTCCCCTGTAGTTTATATAAGAAATATACCATAAAAACTCTTTTGGAAATAGGGGAAAAATCCGTTTTCAGACGAATAGCCGGTTCGCGGAGGCGATATCACATCTGCTCTGTTTCGCTCATTGCCACCCCCCCTCTTCAGGTTGTTTCTATATTTACCAGCCTTCCAGCCCTCCAACCTTCCAAAAACCCGCGCACTTATTTGCGGCGTGTCACAGGCATTTCGAATAGCCGCATTAGGCATTG
>CAYGHG010000082.1:0-2375 GCA_964349515.1 uncultured Spirochaetia bacterium | reverse complement strand
CCGCACACACGGCATACGTTACAGCCGCCCTCGTGTTCGAGTGTGGTACCGCATTCCGGGCATGTTTCCCCCAGTGTTTTTTGCCCGGTTGTATTTTTAAAAACAAATTTTTCACCCGAATTTTCCTTGCCGTGTATGTACTTTTCAAGCGCAATCCCTATGGCGTCAGGGCACGACATTACTATGCCGCCCTCCTGCCACGCCGGCGCAGGACAGCGGGTTCCTCTCAGATGCTTTACTATTGACTCAGGCCTCACGTGAGCCCTGAGAGCGGTTGACACCAGGCGGCTTATGGCCTCTGACTGGGCAGAGGCGCACCCTCCTGATTTTCCCATTGCCGCGAAAACTTCGCAGATTCCCTCTGCATCTTCATTTATGGTCACATAAAGATTACCGCAGCCTGTCTTCATCTTTATGGTCTTGCCGTAGGTGACATCAGGCCTTTTCCTCGGTTCTATGTCCTGGAGCCGGACCGCCTGAGCGCCTCCGCCCGCTGCAGGGGTTTTATCAGATACCGAAACTGTCAGCACCTGTGCGTCGCGCGAGCCGTCGCGGTAAATAGTCACGCCCTTACAGTCTGTTTCATACGCCAGTTCATATACCCTTTTTATATCTTCCTTTGTCGCGTCGTTGCCAAAGTTCACCGTTTTCGAAACTGCGTTATCAGTACAGCGCTGAAATGCGGCCTGCATCTTTACATGCCACTCGGGCGCTATATCATGGGCGGTCACAAAAACCTTTCTTACCGCCTCCGGTATCTCGGCTATGTGTGCAATGTGCCCCTCTTCCCCCACTTTCATCATGAGCTTGTCGGTGTAAAATCCGCCGTCTTTTGCAGCCTCCAGAAAATATTTGTTGACCTCCGGCAGCTTGTCGTTGTCCATTACGGTTTTGGTGTAAGCCACCGCGAAAACAGGCTCAACGCCGGACGAGCATCCGGCAATCATGGAAAGCGTGCCTGTCGGCGCAATAGTCGTAAGCGTCGCATTCCTGATTTTTATCCCTTTTTTATCATATACAGAACCTTTGTAGTTCGGGAACACACCCCTTTTCTCTGCAAGCTCCACGGATTTTTTTCCCGCTTCATCCCTGATAAACTTCATTATTTCCTCGCCCAACTTGACTGCTTCCGAAGAAGCATATGAGATTTTCATCTGCAGCAGCATGTCTGCCCAGCCCATGATTCCAAGGCCTATTTTCCTGTTGCCACGCACCATGTCGGTTATCTGAGGCAGCGGGTATTTGGACATATCTATGACATTGTCAAGAAAATGAACAGACGAATGGATTACTCTTTTTAACCTGTCATAATCCACGCTCTTATCTTCCCTTACCATAAGAGAAAGGTTTATCGACCCCAAATTACACGCTTCATAGGGGAGCAGGGGCTGCTCTCCGCAGGGGTTTGTGGATTCCATCTCGCCTATGTGCGGGGTGGGGTTGTCGCGGTTTATCCTGTCCAAAAAGATAATTCCCGGGTCGCCGTTCTTCCACGAATAATCGACAATCATTTCAAATATTTCTTTTGCGTCCTCCTCGCCTGCTTTTTTGCCGTCACGCGGGTTTAGCAGGTCGTACTTAACGCCCTTTTTCACAGCTTCCATAAATTTCTCGGTGATGGCGACGGAAATGTTGAAATTTGTTATTTCCAGATTATCCGCCTTGCAGGTTATGAATTCCCTTATATCCGGGTGGTCAACGCGCAGTATTCCCATATTTGCGCCGCGCCTCGTCCCTCCCTGCTTTACCGCTTCTGTAGCGGCATTGAAAACCTTCATAAAGGAAACAGGCCCCGATGATATGCCGCTTGTAGTCTTTACCTTGTCACGGTTCGGCCTTAGCCGCGAAAAAGAAAACCCGGTGCCGCCGCCGCTCTTGTGTATGAGGGCCGCATTTTTTATAGCTTCAAAAATCCCCTCTATGGAATCCTCCACAGGCAGTACAAAACAGGCGGCGAGCTGCTGGAGGTCGCGCCCCGCATTCATAAGCGTGGGAGAGTTCGGCAGAAACTCAAGCGACGCCATAAGATTGTAGAATTCAACCGATGTTTTTTCAGCGGCGGCGATGCTGTCGTAGAGTTCGTCCGCCTTTGCTATATTTACCGCCACCCTCTCAAACATCTCTTCGGCAGTCTCAGAAGGCTCGCCTTTGTCATTCTTTTTGAAGTATCTTTTTTTCAAAACCGTAAGAGCATTTTCAGAAAGCAAGGGTTTGACTGTATTGTTTTTATTCATGGATTCCTCCGTTTTTTTTAACCTTTCACAATTTGGCGGATAAGTATACAACACGCTATTGGTATGTCAACCCGTTTTTTTTATGTTTTTATACAATATGTTGTGGTTTATGCTCCCTTACCTGCTCCCGCCCCTTGGAAC
>CAYGHG010000081.1:0-12017 GCA_964349515.1 uncultured Spirochaetia bacterium | reverse complement strand
GGCCTGCAATGAAATACTGCAAATGGATAGAACACAAAGGAGTAAGAGTTTTTCACATAGCTCTTGCAAGTAATAATACGGCAGAACTCGCGGAAAAAATAGCGGAAGCAGCGCCTATTATCAGAAAAGAACCTTTGGGGTCGCTTTGCTGCATTGCCGACGTAAAAAACGGGCACTTCAACCCGGAAATAATGAAGATGTTAAAAAAATTCACAGAGGGCAACAAGCCCCACATAAAAATGACCGTCATGACCGGCATTGAAGGGCTTCAGCGCACGCTCTACGACGGTTTCATCATGGTAACCCGCCGTAAAAATCTTGTTACTAAGGACAATCTGCAGGAAGCGCTTGATTTTCTGGCGGAACTGAACTTAAAAAATTAAACGAAAGGACTCATAATGGAAAACATCGGGCAGTGCCCTCTGTGCGGCCGGGAGCTTCACCTTGTAAGCCACCACTTCATACCCACGACCCTGCAAAAGGAAAACTGGTACAAGCGTCGCTTTACACAGGAGCAGTTCGACGAGCACGTCATGGTCTGCGTTGACTGCCACAACGCCATTCATAAACTACACGAACCAAAGGAACTCGCGGACAACCTGAACACGCTTGACAAACTCAAGGAAGATGAAAAGATAATCAAGTTCGCGAAATTCGCGGCAAAACAGAAAAACCCCATAAGCACAAGGACAAAAAAAGGCAGGGATTTTACTTACTGAGGTTCCCGCTCCCGTACCTTTTCTTCATCGCAGCAGTCGGAAATAGCGCTGCAAATTTCCTGCCCTGCCATTTCAGAAATTTATCCGCGCAATTAGGGCAGATATCGGCAGTTTTATCTTTATCCGGTTCAAATCTGTGAAATTCAACGTTATAATTTTCTATCTCTTTTCCGCAAAGCGTGCAGTTCATAAGCAATCACTTAAGCTCAAACTTTACCGTGACAGATGCCCTTATCTTTATTTCCCCGGGCGTCATGGTTCCCTCGCCGCTGCCTCCGGCGCCTCTCTCTGCCATTACATTTGCCGCGCCGTAAAACCTGCCCTCCCACGGTGTGCCTGTTTCCTGTATTTCAAGTACCTGCCCTGCCCTGGTGCCGAGAACCGCCGCCATTGCCGCGGCCTTTTCTTTTGCCGCCTTCAGCGCCAGCGCCCTTGCCTCGTCGCTATATTTACGCCTGTCAGATACCTGCAGTTCCGTGTTATACATGTTGTTTGTGCCTGCCGAAACTATTTCAGAGACAACCTTGTCATACATCTTAATGTCATTCAGTGTTACGGTTACCCTCCTTGCGACCGAGTAACCCAGAAATTTCCTGCCGTCCCTGTAGTCAAAATTCTGGTTTATCATCATCTGCGCCGCCTGTATCTCCTTTTCGGCAATACCGTTCTTTTTAAGCGATTCTATTACCTTCTTTATTTTTGTATCATTATCCTTTTTAACAGCTTCCAGTTCTTTTCCTTCAGAGTTCACCCCGAAAGAAAGCACTATCCTGTCAGGTACCACACTCACATCCGCGTCACCATTTACAATAATAAAACGTTTGTCGTCAGCCGCGTGAAGTACCGCCGAAAAAACAATTAAAACCAAGATCATCAGCCACTTAATCTTCATCTGTTTCCTCCCTGATTTATTTTGACGCAACGCGGAAACCGTTCAGGTAAGATCCCGCCAGCGGGTATACCCTGAGCCTGGTTCCCAGCTTATTTGCCTTCTGCCGAAAGTCCACAGGGTCAGGCCCGCCGCGCAGTACTCGCGCGCCGCCCGTGTCCGGCCCCATGTAATCTTTCTGTTCAGCCTGCGGATATGGCGCGTGCGAATCCCACAGCCATTCCGATACCTGGGCACGCACATATACTACACCTAACCCGTTTTTACTGTTTCCCTCCGCATCCGGCTGCGCCCATTCCTTACCATTAATATATGTAATTGCATACGACCACTCGCCTTCGGTCGGCAGCCTGTAACCATCTGCCTGCCGGTTCACATAAGGGCTGTCAAAACTGCCCGGAGTGTTATTCTCACTGCTTGCATAGTTTCCCGGCGCAGAGGACTTTATCGGATTCTTAAATCCGGCGTCAGAAAAATACACAGGTTTCTTTTTCACCATCTCGCTGTATGCGTTACACCATACTATCGCATCACGCCTGTTAACGCCTATCACCGGGCCCTTTGAATCTTTCACGGGAAGCTCATTCTGACCGTACCATTTGCCCGCACCCGCGGAATGAAAAACGTACCCCTTCTTCTCCGCCCATTTTTTTACAACATACCACAGTTCATAAGTAACAGGATATTTGCCTATGGAATAACCTGACAATGTGTGCTGAAAAGATGATGTCCCGTCTGTCTGAGTAAATGTCGCACCCGGTATTTTTATCATTTCTCTGTGTTTAAGTTCTTCAGCCTTTTTGTAAACATATGTGGGAATAGGGGTCGGCGTGTAACTGCTCACCACAACCGCAGTCTGTGTTTCCGCAACCGCTGTTTTTTCTTCGTTTATTGCCACCTGAGTCTCGTCAGGCACAGGACTTATGCCATTGCCGTCCATGTAGCCGTTAAGGTCAAACTCCTCAAGATTAATAAGCCCGAAATCAGCGGGTTTTAGTTCCTCGGATTCCACGTTTGCATCAAGATCGTAATTCGCAGACTGAAAATCTACAAGCTGCCACCTGTTATCCCTGCGGGAGTATCCGAAAACGGAATTATTGGACCACTTCCAGTTAGAGCCTCCAAAATGGTCCACTCCAAATTTCTTCTTCTCCGCCCAAATCCTCACAAAAGGGTCGCCATAAACCCCGCCACACTCGGCGCAGAGTACCGCCCTTTTGCTTCTTGCGGCAATTTTATATTTGCCTGCGTTATTTACCACTATAATCAGCTCCCGGACAGCATCAAGGTACTCAAAAGCTATAAGAAAATCAGATGACCCGTCGCCGTCAAGATCAGCCGTGACAGACGTAAGTATGCTGCCATTGTCAGGCAGCAGTTTCTGCGCAGCCTCCGGCATGTCAACCCTGCCTCGTTCCACGTCATCGCCCATCAGCGCGTACACCGCCGAAGTAACTGTCAACATCGCACTAACCGCCATAAATATCTTAAATTTTTTCACGTTTTCATCTCCCTGTTTGTAAATTGCATATTTTAATTGTCTTACCATGCCAGCCCGTCTATCAGCCCGCCGTACGACGGCCCTGCGACTGTCTTCATATCCGCGCCGTCATTAAGCGGTGTCGTGAAAATGTAATTAGAAGTATAATAGAGCGCATTTTTTTCATCGTCTGACCAGTACAGCCTGCCATAACCGAAAGAACCCCTGCATTTAACGACCCGCACATTGCAGTTGTTTACATCTATTATACCGTAACCGCCCTCAACAGCGGTCAATATCCTGTTTCCGTCTTTTGACCATGTAATTCCGGCCCTGCCTTTGACCTCGCACAGCTCTTTTTCCGTGCCTGTTTTAATATCCATCACCGTGATTGTTGTCCCGCGGTAATAAGCCAGTTTTGAAGAGTCAGGTGAAAAGCATGGCGATTTTATGGAGTCATCACGGCCGTATTCCTTTGCCGCTTTTGTAACGCCGTCATAACCCCTGAGATAAAAATAACCTTTGTCATAATACATGTTGCTCTTCAGCCCTGTAAGGGCAAACCACCTGCCGTCAGGCGACCAGTCCATCGAATAGATGGTGCCCTCGCTTTCGTAATTATACCTCGATATTTTTAACACATCCCGGAAAAGTTTTTTTTCGTTGCGCCCGTCCGAATCCATTACATACATGTCGTTGTTTCTTATGAATGCTATCTGTTTTCTGTCCGCGGAAAGACACGGCAGGATTATCTTTCGGTAATACCTGTCCCCGGCCAGATACCGCAATCCCGTCTCATCCGGCATTACCGCGAAAGCAGCGCCGTTTTCCGTAAAGAGTATTTCTCTATCAGCGATATGTTTCTTGTCACCGCTGTCAGGCCGCGCCTGCACCTGCCCGGAAGCCATAAAAAAATCAATGTCAAAATCTTCCAGGTTTATCAGCCCGAAATCATCGGGCTTTAGTTCAATGCCTGCCGCAGAAAAATATGTAAGCTGCCACTTATTGTCCCGCCTTGAATACCCGAATTTGGAGGCAATACCCCATGCGCCGCCCTCGGAATCATTGAACTTATGCAGTATTGTAAAAGTTTTTGTAAGCGCTTTTATTTCCAGAAAAGAATCCCTGCCCTCTGATCCACAGTCAGAGCATAGCACAGCCTGTTTTGTCTTTGCCGCAATCTCATAACCGGCCTCATTTGCGGTAATAACATAAAATTCACGAAGCCGCCTTCCTTCTGTGCCGGATTTCTCCTCTTCGGCTTTGCTTGGGCTGTCAGTTGGTTTTGACTGAATAATCACAGCGTAATCAGATTTTTTGTCGCCGTTTAAGTCCGCACTGACCGCCGACAAAATATCCGGCTTTTCAGGAAGCAGTTTCAGCACGCCCGCAGGTAGTTCCACGGAAACACTGTAGTTGTACGAGAATGCTGTCGAAACAAATAACCCGCAAAACACCAATATAAGCAAAATACTCTTCACTTTTTCACCGCCAACAGGGGTCGTAGGACACGGTCCAGCTGTTTGTTATGTCAACGGGGCTGCTTCCATCCGCGTTCACCACATATATCTCTTCACTTGAATACTTTTTAAAGGCTATTTTTTTGCCCTCCGGCGAATAACAGGGCTCCTCTGCCTTTACAGGGCATTTGATTTCCTTTAGTTCCGTACCATCAGGCCTGACCGTCATGAGCACGCATTCACTTTCAAACAATATCAGCGCCCCGTCAGGCGACCAGCACGGAGTATCGTCATTGTCGCCGGTATTGGAAATCTGCTTCTGATTTTTTCCGTCAGCGTCCATCACAAACACCCTGTTTCTTTTATCTTTGTGCCTCGAGAAAACTATGCGTTTTCCGTCAGGTGACCACTTGGGGTCTGATTCGTAGTATTCATCTTCAGTCAGTTTTAATTTTCCGCTTCCATCCTTGTTCATCACATATATGTCGTTCGTTTTACCCTCCTCGCCGGAAATAACCAGCAGTTTTTCTCCGTCCGGCGAGACATCAACATGATTATGATACATAGGCTCGAAAGTCAGCTGTTTCTTTTCAGTTCCGTCAGCGTTCATGACATATATCTGGTTTACGGCGTCAACCCGCCCCGGCGCATCGCCAACATAATATATTTTTTTGCGGTCATATGACAAAGAAGCCCCAATGGATGAATTGTCTGATGTGAGTTTTCTCTGCAGGCTGCCGTCAGGCGTCATGACATAAACATCCACGCCTTCGCCGTCGCGGCGCGTGGAAAAGGTTATCATGCCTTCTTTTTCGTATCTTTCAGCTGTTTTCCTTGTAAAAAGTTTCTTGTCCGGAGCGGACAGCGGCAATGCACACGCGTCGTAGTTATCAGATGCTGTTATAAATACCGGTGATACAGGCTCCAGATTTTTATTAAGGCCGTGAAGATTCCTCCTCCTGCCTTCTTTGTCCCATACGCTGAATACGGGAATCCTGCCGCCTATTACCCATGCCACAGGCCCGTCATATCCGTTTTCCATCAAGAGCCCTGTCTGTTCTTTACCGGTGCCGTCAGGGTTCATTTTCATGGCTTGCATGTTTCTATCATACCATTCAAAGTAATACAGTTTGCTGCCGTCAGGGTGCCAAAACGGTTTTGTCATCTTTTCGCCGTGATTTGTAAGACGCTTCCTGTTTTTTCCTTCAATGTCCATTACATATATCTGGCTTGACCCGGAATTCACGTATTCGACTTTAACACCGTCAGGCACGCTGTACTCGTCCCACTCCTCATACTCACCTGACTCTTCAGATTCATTTTCCGAATATACACGCGGTTTATTTTCCTCAGCTTTATTGCTCTCAAACGCTATTGTTTTTCCGTCAGGCGACAACGCAGGGTTAAAATCGTCAAAGTCCCCGCCTGTTAACTGCCTCAAATCTTTGCCTGACTTATCAACGGTATAAAGCGCCCATTTCCCGCTCTTTTTCGAGGCAAACAATATGCGGCTGCCTCCCGGCATCCACTCCGGGCATTCATTATCATAACCGCCCTCTGTTATTCTTTTAAGGTTTAAGCCGTCAATGTCCATTACATAAATATCAGCGTTCCCGCCGCGCCCCTCATTTGCCTGCTTGTAGCCTACTGCCGCTATCTGCGAGCCGTCAGGAGAAATCTTTGGGCTGCAGAAAGCATAACCGGTAAGGTTTGTAATCCTTGTCTGTATGGATGCATCCTCGCTCATGACATAAATCTGCTCATGGCCGTCGCGCATGGATACGAAAGCCATGTAGCCGAGCTCCGGTGTTTGGGAAAATAAAGGTAAGACGGTAATCAAAATAAGGGATAATGCAGTTACAATCTTTTTCACGTTTTCCTCCGTATGTTCGGTTAAAAATTAATGTAATCATTTTAGTCCCGCAGGTACAAAAAGTCAAATACTGTAAAACTTCCCTCACCCCGGCCCTCTCCCGCAAGCGGGCGAGGGAGTCATCTCCTCTCCCTATGGGACTCTTTATAGTACCCCCTCGAGGGGTAGAGGGCAGGGTGAGGGGTCTTTAAGAATTAAGCATTTTTTTGACGTGTCTGACAGTTTATTAGTTGCAAAAAACATCGTATTTTTAAAGCAAAAGCCACTCCAGCGCCTCTTTTTCGTCAAAAAACTTCCTCACATGCAGGCCGCATAATAGCGAGCGCATTGTATATAGTTTTACTTTGAAAAGGTCGGGGCTTTTGGGGTTTACGAGTATGGCGTTTTTTTCTCCCTGAAGTATGGGAATTTTGGATTTGGATGTATATGTAAAAGCGTCAATTATGCCAACGCGCAGCCTGGCCTTGCGGATGTCAATGAGAACCCGCCTGAGCCCTGTTTTCTGTTCTTTGGCCACAAACTCCTCGCCAATCGAGGTAAGCTCGTTTATCAGAAGCTGCCCCTCTGTCACAACAGAGATGTATCCCTCTTTTTCATGTACTGTTAAATTATGGCTCATACGCCCTCCTTAGGCATTTATAATTATATTACAGGAGGAGGTTTTAGGCAACTATTCCCTCTCCCTCTGGGAGAGGGTTAGGGTGAGGGCAGTCTTCCCGGCCTTTGTAGGCGCAGGCTTCAGCCTGCGGTATTTGTATCATCCCCGGAAATCAAGAACCGCAGGCTGAAGCCTGCGCCCCGGCAACTTTATGGTTTATCAATATGTTTTTTTTGAAGCGGCATAAAATTTTCCGCCGTGACTACTTTTCTTCCGGTTTTTTTCTCAAGTTGTTTTCTTGCTGTTTTTGCAATTTTTCCGCCTTTTTTCCCGGCCTCAGCGTTCTCATCCATGCCGCTTGCCTTCATCGTTTCCGCTATCTGCCTCGTAGAAAGTTCGGCAAGGGCTGTAAAAATAAGCTCTGCTTCCGACATGTGGTCACGTAAATTCTGTGTTTTTAAATCTTTCAATTTCTTATGTTCCTTTACATCCACTTCCGCCCATTCTTTATGAATAATGTTAGTAAGTATGGCGTATTCCTCTTCCTTTGTAATTTCATGGTTCTTCCAGTAGTCAGTCAGTTTATTCCTTGTTTCCTGTCCCATCATCCTCTGCTGTATCCACTTTTCACTTCTTCCGTGTTTTTGCCAGTTTTCCCTGGCCCGGTTCAGAGACTTTTCAGGGTCAGCCATTTCCTGCATTCTTTCATACCCGACTTTTGCCAGCCAGAGCTTGATCGGCTCAGCTTTAGGGCTTGGGACTGACTGAATGAGCCTGAGAAGTGTTTCAGGGTCTGCAACATCCGTCATGTAACTTTTCCCGTCTGCTGCCTGCATTTTCAGTTGGTGACATTTTGTCACCGACTGACTACCTTCTTTATTAAGCCTTTCCTTAAGTTTATTCCAGTACTTCCTGGCTGCCTGAAAATCCGGTTGTTGTATCAGCGCCCGGATGACGTCAACAACAGAAAAATACCAAACTTCCTTTTCCTCGTCATAATGCCGCCTGATCTTATAGTCCTCAAAAACCGCAAGTGAATTTTTCATTTTGCTCGCACCCCTCATTTACAGAGTAATTTCTTTTTCGTCCTTTAACTCATACCCGTGAATACTTTCATATTTATATCCGTTAATCCACTCATTGTCCTCCCGGAATCTCTTTACAGCATCCGAAAAATTCCTCCCCGAACAACACCCCAGCACCTGGCTGTTTTCAGTATCAGCTCCGTCCATGTCCTGTGTAAAACCGTCAGGTGTAAATAAAATGTATTTTTTCATGTCAGACGCCCCCAAAAATGTTTATTATCAAAGCCCCTTTAAAACACGCAATACCACTCCCATCACACCTCTGCCGTCTCATCCGCCGGCAGCGGCAGCTTATCATTTGGTTTTGCGCTCAGCCAACCAAGCAGGTTCAGATTTCTTATGGCCAGCGCGACTTCAGCATCTTCAAGCTTGGGGTTTCTATTTTCCTTCCATTCCATCACTTCACGAAGGATGTCCATTTCATCTATATCTTTTTTCACAACAGCCGCAAGTTTGGATGCAAAAATAACGGTTGCTACGATTTCCGCCTGGCGCGTATTTATTCTCAAAAATAAATCAGCCACTTCATCAATTATTACGTCCCATTTGTCCAGGTACTCCTGATATGCCTTCTTTGCATCTTTAAAAGTCGCCCCTGTTCTGATTATAAACATCGAACCCTTTCGTTCTTCCGAAAGAAGCCCGTGATTCACAAGTTTTGCTTCAGCCTCTTTTAACCCCTCCGAATAAGGCCCAAAACTCGCCTTTTGATATGTAAGCCCTGTATCTATCCCTTTTTCAGTCGCCACGTATGCTATTTTCTGAAAAATTGTCCTGCCTATATCGCAATGAAAAGGCTGTTTCTCAATTCTGCCGATTATTTCGACAACAGCAACAAGGCCCGGCTTTAAAAAAACAGGCTCGGGCATTCTATCCGGATATCCGGATGATATGTCCAGAAAGTTTATCTGTAATTCTTCGTGCGGCGTGTTATAAGGTGCGTATATTTCTACATCTATGTCCATAGCCTTTGCATAACGGTAAATAGTAGGCCCTACGATCCGCCACTCAAGCTGCCCGTTTCCGCAGCCAAGAGGAGGCAATGCCAGCGATTTTATGCCCCATTCCTTATAATTGGCTTTAAGAAATTCCAGCCCCTGTACAATACTGTCGTAATTAGCCAGTGAACGCCAGTGATCCTTTGTGGGAAAATTCAGAATCCATGGTTCTACAAGGGTTCTGTAAAGGTACGGCCTGCCAAGTTTCACCATACCGTTCTTACAGCGTTTTTCGTAATCTTTAAACATATCCGGAAATTTCCGCTTAAATTCCAGGGCTATGCCTTTTCCCATAACCCCGACACAGTTGACGGTATTGGTAAGAGTTTGTGCTTGTGAGTTGAACATATCGCCTGTTTTTACTGTTATCATCTTAATCACCCAAAAAATAAATTATTATTAATTATAACATCTATCCCTGTATTCATCCCGGATATTTTCCGTAATGTTTTTTCATTAGATACATAAATACATCTGATATATTCCGCTTCCACCCGTCCCGGAATCAGAACTTCCGAGCATTTCATTCTTTTCTTTTCCATACGCCTGACAGGGTCCTTATCGTTCCAGAACTCCGCGAAAACCAGGTCATAATCAAGATGCTCAAGCCCTTCAACCCCCTTGTAAAACCTGATATATTCGCTGGCCGCATTACCGTCAGTTATTACCGACTCCTTAATATTAATCACATTTTTATCAACACCTAGCACGCACAGTTCTTCGTGTTTTTCCAGCCGTTTATATAACATCGGATTTCTTGCGTGAAAATACAGGTTGACATAGCCGTGCAAAGGCAGGCCCCCCGGAACAGCCCTGTTCTTTCTGCGGTCCTGCACATCCTGCATGGAGATATCCTCGTGTTCATGTTTGCTTGCTTCGTCGTGGCAGAGTATTCCTCTCAGTAAAACCGAAGGAATATTAGCCGAATGGCAGATATAGTGCAACTCCCTGAGTTGATCAAAACGCACTCACTTCACCTCTATAAAAGATAATCATACCGGGTAATACTTACAACCCCGCCAATACCTTTTGCACCACTCCCTGTATCATGAAATCATCCTGGATTATTATTGGTTTGTGTTTTGGGTTTGTGGATTTGGGGACGAGCGCTACCGCGCCGTCAAGCACGCGGTACTCTTTTACAGTAGCCTCGTCATTTATGAGCGCCACCACGAGGTCTCCGTTTTTTGCTGTCTGCTGCTGTTTTACAAGCAGGAGGTCTCCGGGATTTATCCCCTTTTTGTTCATGGAGTCCCCCCTGGCTTTCAGCATGAAATACTTGTAAGGCGGAGGCGCGAGTTTTATGGAAACCGGTATCGTATCAAGTATGTTCTGTTCCGCAAGCATAGGCATGCCGCAGGCCACCTCACCGACAAGAGGAACATCCACAGTATTTACCCTGCTGTCATCCCCTTCAAAATCCGAAATAATACGTATCCCGTCCGAATCCCGTTTTATGATTTTTTTCGCGGTAAGTTTTTCCAAAAGATAAGAAACAGCCCGGGGCGAGCTATACCCCAAAGCCTTCATAAGCCCCCGTACAGAAGGAGCCTTCCCATAACGCATCACAGCATTACGTATCTCACGAAGTGCCTTTATTTCTGATTCGGTTAGTTTTGTTTTCATGGGTTTATTATACGTTTTGTATAACGGATGTCAAGGGGATTGTAAGGGAAAGTTTCAATATTAATACCTTCCGAGCTTGCTGTCTATTCTCAATTTTCGATTCCCGGTCTTTATAGCTTTAAGCCTTCCCCCGAAGATAACCCTTAAACACTCCGGAGTACTCCCTTGCGCCGTGGAAGATATGATAGATGTATGCTGTTTTCCCTGATATTCTGTAAATGGAAATATACTCTCCTGATACGACAAACCTGAATCCGTTCTTTTTCATCTCTTCATCCGGAGGAAAAGTACCTGACTGCGGAAAATCAGCAATCCTCCTGTGCGAGCGGAAAATACCGTCTGTTACTTTTTTTGCCGCTTTAACGCCCGACTCGCGTGCATAATATCCTGCTATATTGTCAATGTCTTCCAGGGCCGGTTTGAGAAGTTCGACTTTAACTTTTTTCATAGTAGCGCTTGTTTATTATTGTCTCCGCCTCATCAACGGTATAACTCTTTTCACCGTTCAGCCGCCCCTGCTCCGCGAACAGGAGTTTTTCCCTCATTTTAACCAGCGCTTCCCTTTTTTCAAAAGCATCAATGCTCATCACCACAAGATCACCCTCGCCGTTTTTCGTAATGTAAATAGGTTCGCCGTTTTTATGGGCAAGAGCAGAGATAGCAGGGTAATTGTTCCTAAGCACAGTAGAAGGTTTAATAACCACATGTCACCTCATATCATAATAATAGTATAATTCTGATATAATTATACCCTTTATCACTGATTTGTCAACAAACCCGCCCTCACTCATAATGTTTCCCGGGTCAAAACACAACCGGCCGTCTTTCAAGTTCCTGACAGCAGAAGACTTCAGCTCATTTCTTTCTAAGAAAAAAAGCCGCCTGGTCCCCTTTTCTCCCGGCATTAAGATCATCTGACCTTTTTCTGAATTCCTTCATGTCAGCCGGTGTAAAAATTGATTTTTTCGGGTTTTTAAAATATGAATTGACCGCGTGCATTGAAATTCCCTTTTTGTACTGCTCGCTTCCCCAGAACTGCAGCTCATATGAATCATAGTCCGACCTGAAAATCTCAAGCCCCGCTTTACCCGCCGTAATTTGCAGGCTTTGTTCCGTATGAATGAAGAAATGCCTCGGCGCGTCTATCTGAACCCAGTCTGTTTTGTAATGCTCCCAGGCAAAACCGCCGCATACGGGTATTCTGATTATGCACACGCCGTTTTGCGTGAGCAGTTCTGCCGCCGCAGCCAGCGCGCTTTCAGGATCTGCAAGGTGTTCGAAAGAATGGT
>CAYGHG010000080.1:0-12144 GCA_964349515.1 uncultured Spirochaetia bacterium | reverse complement strand
AAACAGGACATTTCTACTTTGCAGAGAATAGGACATTTCTACTTTGCATTGACATACTTACACTCTTTTCTTGTAATATGATGATAAATGTCATAAAATATCGTATTAAATAGAGCAGAAGGAGAACATGAATACATATTTAAGGCTGTTAGAGTACGCTAAAAAGTATCTGCCCCGCATCATTATTACGCTTATAGTGATGGCGGTAAGTGCGGCGCTTACTGCGGCATCTTTTTATATAATCAAACCGGTTATAGATAAGATACTTGCAAATCCCAATAAAGAAGAAGCTCTGAGTTTTATAAAAATTTTGCCGCTTGCAATCATAATAATCTATGCCATGAAGGGCTTGTTTTTGTTTCTGCAGGGTTATCTCATTAACTGGATAAGCAACCGCGTAATTATGGACATAAGAAATGAGATGTACAGGCATGTTACTTCACTGTCTATGCGTTTTTTTAACACGCAGAAAATAGGCACGCTGATTTCAAGGATTACAAACGACGTGGGGTTGATGCATGGCGCACTTGCAAATGTGCTGGCTAATGTGATCGGTTCTGTTTTGAATATACTGGGGCTTGCCGGGATGATGTTTTTTCTGAACTGGAAACTCACCATACTTGCGCTGATAGTTTTCCCCGTTGCGGTTTATCCCATAACACATTTCGGCAAAAGAATGAGGATGGCGGCCCGCGGAATGCAGGAAAAGATGGGGGATATTACATCTGTTTTAAACGAGTCTTTTAACGGAATCAGGGTGGTAAAGGGGTTTGGAATGGAAGATTATGAAAGGGCGCGTTTCAGGTCTGACCTTCGCAGATTTTTTGATTTTGACATGAAGGCGGTGCGGGCCCAGTCAATAGCTTCCCCTGTCATGGAGACAATAGGAGCGGCAGGCATAGCCGCCATAGTTTTTGTGGCGGGGCAGTGGGTGATAAAAGACGAACTGACAACGGGGACTTTCTTTGCTTTTATAGCGGCGATTACAGGGCTTTACCCTCAGGCAAAAAAATTAAATGACATGAATAATGTCATTCAGAGGGCAATAGCTGCAGCAGAAAGGGTCTTTCATATTCTTGACACCAAGCCTGATATTGTTGACGCGCCTGACTGCGTTGAAATTCAGAAATTTCAAAATGCAGTGGAATTTAAAAATGTCTGTTTTGCGTATGTGAAGGGCGAAAATGTGCTTGATAAACTCTCTTTTACGATGAAAAAGGGGGAGGTATTTGCCGTGGTCGGGCCCTCCGGTTCGGGTAAAAGCACAACATCGGACCTGCTTGCAAGGTTTTACGACCCTGATGAAGGAGATGTTTTTGTTGACGGGGTGAATCTTAAAAAAATAAGACTATCCTCGCTCAGGCGAATGATTGGTATTGTGACACAGGAAACAATACTTTTTAATGACACTATTAAAAACAATATTGCTTATGGAAACCCGGACATTGATCAGGCAAGCATAGAATCTGCGGCAAAAGCTGCAAACGCCCACGAATTCATATTAAAACAATCCGAGGGCTATGAAACCATGATAGGCGACAGGGGAGTGTGCTTATCCGGCGGGCAGCGCCAGAGGCTCGCGATAGCCAGAGCCATACTCAAAAACCCCCCCATTCTCATACTTGACGAAGCCACGTCCGCCCTGGATTCCGAGTCTGAAATACTCGTGCAGGAAGCGATCAATAACCTCATGAAAAACAGAACCACTTTTGTAATAGCACACAGGCTCTCTACAATCAGAAACGCGGATGTCATAACAGTTATTGACAAAGGCGCGGCTGTTGAAGCGGGCAGGCACGAAGAACTGCTTGCAAAAGGCGGAATATACACGAAACTTTACAATATGCAGTTCAGGCTCGGCAAGGGTGAGTCTGATGAAAAGTAAGGCAGCGTTCATAGACCGCGACGGAAATCTGATAGTTGAAACAGGCTATATGGATGAAGTCGGGAAGGTGAAATTTTACAGCCGCAGTATAGCCGCTCTAAAACTGCTCAAAGAGGCTGGTTTTAAAGTGATTGTAGTGACAAACCAGTCCGGAGTGGCAAGGGGATATTTTACGGAAAAATTTGTTCAAGACACACATTTACATATTAACGCGCTGCTGAAAAAACACGGGTTGAAAATAGACGGGTTCTATTACTGCCCGCATCATAAAAAAGCAGTGCGCGGGAAATACAGAAAAGATTGCTCCTGCAGAAAGCCAAATACCGGAATGCTTGAGGCGGCAGCGAGTAAACATAAAATTGACCTTAAGAAAAGTGTCACAATAGGGGACAAACTCTCTGACGTAAAGCTTGGTCATAATGCGGGAGCAAAGGGGATACTTGTTTTAACCGGTTACGGGCGGAAGGAGAAGGAAAAAATCAAGGAAAACAAAATAAAGCCCGATTTTATCGCGCGGGATTTTTATGCTGCCGTAAAGTGGGCCATAAAAACGGAGTGTGTATGAGCAAATACCTGAAACTGCTGGAGAAGTTTAAAGGCAAAAAAGTGATAGTGCTCGGGGATTTCATACTTGACGAGTACCTCTACGGCGAGACAGAACGGATATCGCGTGAAGCGCCTGTTTTGATACTGCGCCACCGCAAATCCGTGTATCTGGCCGGAGGCGGAGCAAACCCTATTATGAACATAAAAGATTTGGGCGGTGAGCCCCTGCCTGTTTCGGTGGCTGGCAATGATGTATATTCGAAGACGTTGATTGATATGATCAGATCAAAAGGCGTGGATACGTCCCACATAATACGCGACAGCCGCTACAGTGTGCCTGTTAAAACAAGGGTGATGGCGGGAAGCGTGCATACGGTCAAACAGCAGGTGGTGAGGATTGACCGGGTGCCGGAAGAAACACCCCCAAAAGATCTTGAGGATACGTTTATAGAAACTATCCTAAGTGCGGCAAAAACGGCAGATACTATGCTTGTTTCAGATTATGACAGCGGAATAGTGACGGACAGGGTCATAAAGTGCGTTAATGAGCTCGCGGCCAAGGGCCTTAAAGTAATTGTGGACTCAAGGCATGCGCTGAAAAAATTCAGAAATGTAACTACCGGCACTCCCAATGAAACCGAGGCAGGCCCGCTTGTGGGGGTTGAAAAATACGGGGAAAAAGATGTTGAACTGACCGGAAAAAAGCTCGCCAAAGCCGTTAAGTCAAAAGGAATGATAATTACCAGGGGCTCGCGGGGTATGATGGTATTTGAAGGCAAAAAAGTGATGAAAGTCGCCCCTTACGGAGGGGATGAAATTGTGGACGTCTCAGGCGCGGGCGATACTGTATCTTCGATAGTTACGCTTGCCGTCAGCTGCGGGGCGTCGCTTTATGATGCGGCTTTTCTCGCAAATTTAGGCGGAGGCATAGTTGTAATGAAGCGCGGGGTGGCGACTGTATCGCCTAACGAACTGAAAGGGGCCATTAAACGTGTCAAAACTTAAAGAACGGGAGGCACTCGCGTTAATAACGGCAAAGCTGAAAAAACAGGGCAAAAAAGTGGTTTTTGCCAATGGATGTTTTGATGTATTGCATGTGGGGCATATCCGATTTCTTAAAGGTGCGAGGGCAAAAGGGGATGTGCTGGTGCTCGGGTTAAACTCCGACTCTTCGGTGCGCAAACTAAAGGGAAACGGCAGGCCGCTGGTTAACCAGCGGGAAAGGGCTGAAATAATGTCAGGTTTTGAATTCATAGATTATGTGGTTATTTTTAACGAACTGACCGTGGATAAAACCCTAAAATCCCTGCTTCCCACATATCACGCAAAAGGAACAGATTACACTAAAGACACAGTGCCTGAAAAAGATATGGCAGAGGCGCTCGGAATAAAAATAGCGATAGTCGGAGACAGGAAAAATCACTCAACGACGGATTTGATAAAGACAGTGGTTGAGAGGTATGGGTGAAGTTTATAATTTGGATTTTGGAATTTGGAGCTTAGATTTGTAATGCTTACAACAATCCGAAATCCAAAATCGAAAAATCAAAATGAAGACCGGGTTTCATGAAGAAAATACTCATTTCAAGGACGGACGGAATAGGGGATCTGCTGCTTGCCACCCCGCTTATAAAGGCGGTAAAGGACAGCGCGCATAAGCCCTATACCGCGGTTCTTGCGTCGCGGTATGCAGCCCCCGTGCTTGTTAACAACCCTGCTGTAGATGAGGTTATAACCTATCAAAAGGGCGACGAGAAAAATATCATTAAAAAAATAAAAGCCTTCAGCTTTGACTGCGCGATAGCGGCTTATGCCAGGCCTGAAACAGCATGGCTGCTGTTTATGGCCGGAATAAAGGAGCGTTACGGCACTGCAAACAGGTGGTATTCGCCGTTTTTGTTTAACAGGCGGGTAAATGTAAGCAGAAAAAAATCAGAGCATCACGAAGCGGATTATAATCTGATGCTGGCGCGTGATGTTTGCGGGCAGGCTGCCGCGGAACGCGAGTATCTGTACCTTTCTGACAAAGAAATACAGGGCGGGAAAGATTATGTATTAAAAAAAGGGCTGGGGAAAGGTTTTGTAATAGTGCACCCGGGAAGCAAAGGCTCTGCCTGGAATATCAGCGAAGAAAAATATGGTGAAATAATATCCCTGCTGTGTTCTGTAAAGGGGCGCCAAGTGCTTTTGACAGGCGGGCCTGCGGAGCAGGACAAACTGCAAAGAATAAAGATATCTGCGGGAAGCCCGGAGTCTCTTGTGATTATGAATGAAGCGGTGGAGCTGAGGGACTTTGCGGCTGTAATTGCCGCATCTTCCTGCCTGATATCATCCTCTACGGGGCCGATGCATATGGCTGCAGCTCTTGGGGTAAAAACACTGAGTTTCTTTCCGCCGGACAGCATACCTGCCATGGCTTCCAGAAGATGGAGGCCGCTTGGAAATATTCAGGAAATAATTAAACCCGCGCGCGAGGCGAAAACACCGCGGGAAGCGATGGAAACCATTTCCGCGGAAGATGTTATTTGCAGGCTTGACGCTCTTTTCAGGGAATCAAAATGAGATATTTGGCGGTGATGCTGGCAGGGCTTGTTTTTGTTTCGTGCGCTACCACTAATCCCGGAACAGTATCTGTTGTTGATTTGGGAAAAGGCGAGAGGCAGATGAGAGTTGATGCTCTTGATATGAAAACGGAAGAAGCCTGGCCAAAAGAATATACTGTCAAAGAAGGCGACAATCTGTGGAAGATAGCCCGTGCTTTTTACGGACGGGGTGCAGGCTGGGGCGGCATAGCCGGGCTAAACGGAATAAAAGAGCCGCATATCATAAAGCCGGGCCGTTTTTTATTAATACCCGAATTTACTCCTGCAGCGCAGAAAGAAGCCGGGGTTCCGGAAACAGAAAAACCTTTTGAATACCGTGTAATTCCGAATAAAGCCTGGGCGGTGGGGGAAAAACTGGTATTTGCCGTCAGATACTTTAATGTGACTGCGGGTTTCGGAACGCTGGAGGTTAAGGCGCTGGAAGAGTACAACTCGAGGCCGGTTTATCATCTTGAAATAACCGCCAGGACAGCGCCGTTCTTTGAGACATTCTACAGGGTAAATGATGTAATATCTTCCTGGATGGATGCGTACGGGTTGTTTTCCTGGAAATATTCAAAGAAGCTTGAGGAGGGCAGTTACAGGAATTATACAGACATTGTTTTTGATCATATAGCAGGTACAGCCCTTAAAAACAACGGTGAAAAATGTGAAATAACCAGGTTCTGCCAGGATATAGTCTCTGAGTTTTACTATTTTCGTTCGGTTTACAAAGGTGAGGATGAAATATTCATAGACGTGGCCTCTGACGAGTGTAAAACTTATAAGGTAAAGGTTAAGAAAATAAAATATGAAAAGGTAAAAACCGACGCGGGCGAGTTTGACTGCGTGGTAGTCAGGCCTATGTTGAATTACGAAGGAATCTTCCGCCAGCAGGGGGAGATTTATATTTGGCTTACAAACGACGAATACCTGATGCCGGTCATGGTTAAAAGCAAAATTTTTATCGGGACAATAGACGCGGTGCTGGTTGACGCCAGGGTTGTTAGGGGGAAATAGGGCAGTTGTAAGCAGAATTAAAGTTGAAACTTGCCGTTGCGTGAAATATAATAGATGAATAAACATATGAGAGGTTGAAGATGAAGGAAAAATTTCTGTCAGCGGCCAGGGAAAGTGCCGATGTAAAGGTAAAAAGCGCGGAGGCTTTGGCGCCCCGGCTTGAAGAAGCGGTAGATGCCATAACTAAAAGCTTCTTATCGGGGGGCAAACTTCTCGCCTGCGGCAACGGAGGTTCTGCTGCCGACGCACAGCACTTTACCGCCGAGTTTGTTGTAAGGCTGAAGCGAAACCGAAAAGCGTATCCCGCGATAGCCCTCGGCTCGGACATGTCTGCTATAACAGCCTGCGGCAATGATTTTGGTTATGAGAGGATATTTGAGCGCCAGGTTGAGGCTTACGGCGCGCCGGGGGATGTGCTTGTGGCAATATCCACTTCCGGTAATTCCCCAAATATACTGTTGGCCGCTGAAAAAGCAAAAGCAGCGGCAATGACCGTCATATCAATAACAGGAGAAGGCGGCGGCAAACTTGCGACGGTGTCAGACATACTCATAGATATAAAATCAAAAGACACAATGCGCATACAGGAAACCTATTTTACATTCCTTCACACGGTGTGCGACCTTGTGGAAGAAAGACTTGCGGGGGCGGCTGAATGAAACACGTAAAATTAAGCAGGTTAAGAGCCCTCGTTCCTAAATTTAAAGGCAAAAAAATTCTTGTGGTCGGGGACATAATGATAGACGACTATATATGGGGCAATGTTTCCAGAATATCCCCCGAGGCGCCCATACCCGTGGTTGAGGTATATAAAGAGGAATCCAAACCGGGCGGCGCCGCAAATGTAATGCTGAATCTCGTGGAACTCGGTGCAAAGGTTTACGCGGCGGGGGTTGTGGGCGCCGATGCAAATGCACACAAGCTTGAGAAAGACCTTAAAAAGAGGGGAATCTCTACAGAAGGCATAATTGAAGACAGAAAAAGGCCGACAACTGTAAAAACAAGGGTTATAGCGCATCAGCAGCAGGTGGTGAGGATTGACAGGGAAAAAAAAGTTTTATTAAGCGAAGCCATAAAAGAAAGGCTGATTGAAAAAGCTGTAAGAATAGCAAAACGTGTTGATGCTGTGATTTTTTCCGACTATAACAAGGGAGTCCTGATATGGGAAACAGTTGAAAAAATAACTGCCGCGGCGCGAGGAAAGATTATTTCGGTCGACCCCAAGCCCGCAAATATAAAAATTTTCAGAAATGCGACGATAATTACCCCCAACAGAAAAGAGGCTGCGGAAGGAACGGGAATAGACATTAAAACAGAGGATGACATACGCAGGGCAGCCGCCAATCTGAGGGAAACGCTCAACGCTGAAGCGGTTATGATAACGCGCGGAGAAGACGGGATGTCACTCTATGACGGCGTAAGCCTTGAAACCATACCCACCGTGGCAAGAGAAGTATACGATGTGACCGGTGCGGGAGATACAGTGGTGAGTACGGTAACCCTTGCATTGGCAGCAGGCGCTTCTTTTGCCGAAGCTGCGGTGCTTTCAAATTTTGCCGCGGGAATATCTGTCAGGGAAGTGGGTGTTGTGACGGTAAAGCCGCAGCAGCTGCTGAAGGAAATTAAATGAAGAACAGAAAAATTATTATAAGGCGCTCTGAGCTGGTAAAAAAGATCAGGGCACTCAAAAAACAGGGTAAAAAAATAGTTTTCACAAACGGTTGTTACGACCTCCTGCACGGAGGCCATGTGAGATTTCTTGCAAAAGCCCGTAAAATGGGTGACATTCTGGTTCTGGCGCTCAACAGCGATGCCTCTGTGCGCAGGATAAAAGGCCCAAAGAGGCCGATCACGCCCCAGTCTGAACGTACCGAACTGATGTCTTATCTTGAAAGTGTTGATATAGTTACGTTGTTTAATGAAAATGACCCGTACCAAATTATCAGCGATATTGTACCTGATGTGCTTGTTAAAGGGGGCGACTGGGGGCTTGATAAAATAATAGGCGCTGATGTAGTTAAAGCAAACGGCGGCAAAGTAAAAAACATAAAGTATGAAAATGGCAAATCCACGACAAATATAATAAAGAAAATAGTGGAAGTTTATAAATAGGCTTTATATGCCATATCGGCCCTAAAGGAGCAGGATAGTGAACATAATAGGGGTAATTCCGGCAAGGCTGAAATCAACCAGGCTGCCGGGAAAGCTGCTGATAAAAGTAAAGGGAAAAACTATTATAGAGCGCGTTTATGAAAATGCAAAAAAAGCCCGGCTTTTAAAGGCGCTCTATATTGCGACCGACAGCAGAGAAATAAAAACTGTGATGGAAAAAGCCGGGGCGAAAGTCATAATGACGCCTGCCTCCTGTAAGTCCGGGTCGGAGCGGATACGTGAAGCGGTCAAAGAACTGAAACTTTCCATGAATGATGTTGTGGTGAATATACAAGGGGACGAGCCGCTTCTTGAGCCGCGCCTGATTGACAGGCTGGTGGGCGAGCTTAAAAGAGACAAGGGCTGCGATTCGGCGACGCTTGCGGCCCCGATAATGGATGAAAAGGAAATAATTAACCCGTCATGCGTGAAAGTTGTAGTAAGACGGGATTCAACCGCGATGTATTTTTCAAGGGCCGCGATTCCTTACGACAGGGACGGCGGCGGTTACAGCGGCCGGGCGCTGAAGCATATAGGGGTATACGCTTACAGGAAGAGCGTGCTTGACAGGTGGGCGAAATTTGAAAGCAGTTATGAAAAGATTGAGAAGCTCGAGCAGTTGAGGCTTCTTGAAAACGGCTGCGTTATGAAAGTGGTGGTATCAAAGACAAAAAGCATTGGTATAGACACGCCTGCTGACCTTAAAAAATTCAGAAAGGCGGTAAAATGATGGATGAAAAAGAAAAGAAAAATTTAATGGAAGATGACATTCTTAAATTTATGCAGGCAAAGCACAAGTCAGCTCAGGAAAAGTATAACGCCATACAGGAAATAGCTAAAAAGTACAATATTCCTCTGGAAATAATGGTAAAAAACATAATAACGGGGTGGATGCTTGAAGAAAAAGAAAAGAAATTCAGCAGTCTCGGCAGGAATCCGAAAGGTAAAAACGGCAAAATCCTTTGATGATATTTTAAACGGTTTTTTCTTCATCGGAGGGCCCTGCGTCATAGAAAGCGAGCGCCTCGCGTTTGATACCGCGCTCATGCTCAAGGAAGTGACTTCCTATCTTGACATACCTTTTGTTTTTAAGGCGTCGTATGACAAGGCTAACAGAACATCCCTTAAAAGTTTCAGGGGAGTGGGGCTTAAAAAGGGGCTTAAGACTCTTGAAAAAATTAAAAACAGGCTGGGTGTCAGAATTATAACAGATGTGCACTCCGCTGCCGAAGTAAAGGAGGCTGCAAAAGTAGCTGATATACTTCAGATACCGGCTTTTTTATGCAGGCAGACCGATCTTTTGATTGCGGCCGCCAAGACAGGCCGTGTGGTGAATGTTAAAAAGGGGCAGTTCCTTTCGCCTTACGAGGTGAAAAATATTACAGAAAAGATAGAAGCTTCGGGGAATGACAGAATTATTCTAACGGAGAGGGGTTTTTCATTCGGCTACAATAACCTCGTGGTTGACATGAAATCAATCGCAATAATGAAAGCTATAGGTTACCCTGTTGTTATAGACGCCACACACGCGGTACAGAGGCCGGGCGGCGCGGGAACAAGCAGTGCGGGAGAGCGGCAGTTTGTGGAGGCAATCGCAAAGGGTGCTGTGGCGGCAGGGGCTAACGGAGTATTTATGGAGGTGCATCCGGAGCCTGAAAAGGCGCTCTCGGACAGGGAAACGCAGTTTCCGCTGAGCAGGATCGTGGGTGCGTTGGCAAGGATAAAGGAAGTTTATGAAGCGGTGAATTAGAATAAAAAAGACTCAACTGCAGCCAGAAGACATAAGACAGAAATTAAAAAATGTTAATACGGAAGGATTTTAAATGGCAAAATACACGGCTTTCATAGACGGCGCATCAAGCGGGAATCCCGGGGATGCCGGGATAGGCATAGTGGTTTATAAGGACGGCGAGGATATTGTGAGGGAGTCAAAATACATAGGCAAAGAAACCAATAATGTGGCTGAGTACACGGCGCTGCTTACCCTGCTTGAAATGCTGGAACACCACGGTATAAAGGAAATAGAGGTTTTCTCAGACAGCGAACTGATGGTGAAACAGCTCTCCGGTGAGTACAAGGTCAAAAATGAAGGTTTAAAGCCGCTTTTTATGAAGGCCCTGGCGCATAAAAAAAAGATAAAGTATTCTGTTGGACACGTGCGGAGGGAAAAAAACACCGAGGCTGACAAACTGGCTAAAAAAGGCAGCGAACGGGGGAAGAGGCTCTCTGATGTATAAAATGATAGCTGTTGTTTTCGGGTTGACGGGAGTTATGGCCGCTGCCGCGATAATAAAGCTCGGTTTTAATTTCATACTTTTGTATGTTCTGCTTTTTTCAGCCGCCTGCCTGCTTTGGAGCGTTGCCGCGATTACAAAGGAAAAAGGTAAGAATGGTAATGGCTGACGGCACGGTATTTGATGCTGCAAAGGTTTTAGCTGCCGGGGGGTTTGATTTGTGGGATGTTTTTGAAGAGCGTTCAAGTACTCTTGCGATAACTTTTGAGAATAACAGGGTTGACAAATCCGTGAGCGGAACGGATTACGGCATAGGTCTTCGCGGGATGAAGAAATTTAAAACATATTATGGATACACTAATATCGCCCGGGAGGCGGCCAAGACCGCCGCGTCCTTATGCTCTGAGAACTCAGGCAGTCACACCAATTCTTCTTTTAAGATTTTACCGGCTGAAAATATCCATATTGCAAAGGTTGACCCGGCCGGAATTGCCTCGGCGGAAAAAATATCTCTTTTAAAAGAGATGAATGAAGCCGCCAGAGCGGTTTCCGGCGATATCAGGCAGGTCACTGTTACATATATGGAGAAAGAACAGGATGTTTTTATACTGTCGGACCTCGGAACGTCGGCGGCGGAAAAAAGGGTTTATACATCTTTTGTTGTGCAGGTTACGGCTTCGCGCGGCGGAAGGATTGAATCTGCCCACGCTGTTATATCGGGAAGAAAAGGTTATGAAATTATTGACAGGGAAAAAGTAAGGCAAAAAGTGATTTCCACAGCATCTCTTGCCGTAAGGCAGCTCGGCGTGGATAAAAAAATTAACGGCATTATGACAGCCGTAATCTCTGCCTCTGCGGGGGGAACTATGATACACGAGGCGGTGGGGCACTCGCTGGAAGCGGACCTGATACAAAAGGACCTCTCCGAATATAAAGAAAAAAAAGGCACAATCATAGCCTCTCCGGTTATTACCGTTATTGATGACGCTACGCTTCCGGGCAGCAGGGGTTCTTTGTTGTTTGATGATGAGGGGGTGCCTGCGCGCAGGAAAGTCCTGGTTAGAAACGGCAGGCTTATGGAGTTTATGCACAGCAGGGAAACGGCGCTGAAGTCCGGTGAAGAACTCACGGGAAACGGAAGAAGGGAATCCTACAGGTTTAAGCCTATTCCGAGGATGACAAACACAATGATAGCGCCCGGCGAGGGAACTCCTGAAGAGCTGATAAAAGAGACTAAAAAGGGAATACTTGTAAAACGTATGGGCGGAGGGCAGGTAAATACCGTGACAGGCGAATTTATCTTTGAAGTAAGGGAAGGCTATCTCATAGAAAACGGCTGCATCAGCGAGCCTTTGCGGGATGCCACCCTCATGGGAAAAAGTTCTGCGGTTTTAAATTCAATAGACGCGGTATGTAATGACCTCGGGTTTGACGTGGGGACCTGCGGCAAGGACGGACAGGGGGTGCCGGTTGCCGACGCACAGCCGACAATACGGATACCGCAGATTCTGGTCGGCAGCAAATAGAAACAGTCCAAAACCGGCCGGAATTAAGCTGAAAACAGCTGTTATCAAAAGAAAATTCAGCATAAAATAATCATAATGCAATCAGGTATTAACGCGATTTATATACTATAAGCCGCAAAGTTCTGTCGCGCGTCTAATAATTGACTTGAGTTATAATCAAAAGTTGTGTATGAAATAAGAGCGACGTATCCTATAATAAG
>CAYGHG010000079.1:0-12220 GCA_964349515.1 uncultured Spirochaetia bacterium | reverse complement strand
CGGTTTGTTCCTGAGGATAAGTGGAAGTTCGGTTTTGAATTTTTTCCTTAAAATCTGAAGCTCTGAAATGTTTTCCATACTGTATTTCCTCCTTGAAAATTGATATTTTAGGGTTAATAAACGTTTTTTTATTATAGCGAATTACATGGAAAATTCAACATATAATAAGGTAATTGGTTGTTCACATTCGTGTGTAATATGATTTCCTCTGTACCTTTAAAGGGGTACTCTTTTTAGTACCTCCTTGAGGGGTAGAGGTTTTTCGAGGGTCGTAGTTTTATGCTTTAAAGACACCCTCACCTAAGCCCTCTCCCGGAGGGAGAGGAAAATCTGCAGGTACATCGGCTTTTCCATACACATAATTTCTGACAGTTTTTTTCTGTATTGACACTCCGGCAAATATTACTTGCATTTTGCCAAAATCACCCTTATAATTATGTTAATAATTCAAAGTTACCCCTTTGGTTTTCACCTTTTCTTCTTTTTTGCCTATAAAAATTGACGGAGGAGCCATGCGCATACGCATAAATGTCATCAAACAAAGCCCGCTGATAAAGCCCACGCTTGGCGAAATATCCTGCTGGGAACCCTACAGGGGAATGACCGAGGAGCAGGAAGAGTTTTACAGAATGACCTACATCAACTGCCTGAACTCAAGGTCAATAGTAAAACCCAAAAAAATACTGCTCAATAGCAATTAGGAACAAAAGGTTTTTGGGTTTTTTTTGTTATTTTTCTTGTTTTAACTTCTGTCTTTTGTCTTCTGTCTGCACTGAATCTTTACTTCGTCTTACCTTCTGTCTTCTGTCTGCACTTAATCTTTACTTCGTCTTACCGCATTGCTTTTCCCAAAACCAGCCTTACAATCCGCTCCATTATTTTCAAAAACCCGCCTATGGTCCACTTGAGGTCAAAGGGCCTGACCTGGCGCAGGAGGTAGAGCGGCCTCATCAGTATCTTAGAGTAGGCGTAGGAGCGCAGCCTTATCAAATCAGCGTCAGAGAGCGCCTCTGTCCTGATGACAGGTTTGTCCGCAAGCGGGAAATACTTTGACCAATCTTCGGTAAGAAGCAGCCCTTTTGATTTGTACCACTCATATATTTCAGTATTGGGAAACGGCGTGGAAAAACAGAACTGCGTGTAAAAAGGGTCTATCTCTTTTATGAATTCAACCGTCTCTTTTGCGGTATCTTCTGTCTCGCCGGGCAGCCCAATAATTGCGAGTCCGTAGAACATTATTTTAAGTTCTTTGCACCATTTGGCGGCCTGTCTTATGTCGTTTAAGCTTACTCCCTTTTTGATGTTTTTAAGTATTGTTTCAGAACCGGTTTCTATGCCTATGGCTATCTCTTTCATACCCGCGTCTTTCATCGCGGACAGCATCTCTTTGGTAACGAGGTTTGCCCTCGTGCATGCGGCCCATTTCAGTTTATCCAGCCCCTCCTCTTTCATACGACGGCAAAGCTCTTCTACCCTTCCGCCCTTTATGGATATGGTGTCGTCAAAGAAGAGGAAAGATTTTATTTTGTAAGTGTCGCGCAGGAGTTTTAGCTCATTTATAACTGACTCCACGGAGCGCTCCCTGCATTTGGATTTTCCAAAAGCGCAGAAAGTGCAGCTAAAGGGGCAGCCGCGCGTGGTCTGCACCAGCGCAAAAGGCGCCTCCATGACACCTGTATGATAGGGCTTAAGCGGAGGCAAAAGATGCCACGCAGGAAACGGAATAGAATCAAGCTCTGTGATTTCAGGCGCAGATGCGGTCGTAGTCATTTTCCCGGCGTAATAGTAGGTAATACCCCTGACCTCATCAAGATTTTTCCAAAAGGTTTCCTTTGCCCTGCAGTCAGGGTCAAAAAGGCAGGCAGCAGGCTGGGTCTTTGCGAGCAGTTCTCTTTTGCTCTCATAAAGCGCGGCCATGAGCGCGGGCAGCACAGCCTCAGGCTCCGAGTCCATGAATATGTCTGTACAGCACCCGCGAAGTATTTCATCCCTGACGTTAGGCACGTCAGCTATTATCTTGGAGCGAAGCACGGTTATGGCGCCGAGCGCCTTGGCCGCACGCAGGACTTCCAGATCCTCTTTTTGAGTATCAAAAGCACAGCGGGTAATTACAACGTCAGGCGAGTAAGAAGCTATTTCGTTATAAACAGTGTTTAATGGGATGTTCATCCCGTTCGCATCCAGAAGTTTTACCTCATAGTCCGAGTTCTGTTCCAAAACAGAGGCCATATATAACAGCGACAGCGGAGGGTACACCGACCCGATGTCTTTGTGCTCAAACCGCTCTTCCCGAACCACAGGGTATCCCGATACCCGGGGAGGGTTTATTAATAAGACTTTAAGCTTCATAACACCTCTGTTTTGCGTTTTGTCTTCAGAACTGCCCGTTACAAACATATTTTCTCATACCCGCGCCATGCGTCAAGAACTGATGTTCAGTATTTATCAGGTGCCGAATCAGCCTGCGTCCCGAAAAAGTGTAAATTTAGTCTGCAATCGTAAATTTGCACCTTTATCCTTATTGCAACATTTGGGGTCCGGCCCCAAATGTTGCAATAAGAGTTTTCTGATCTTTCAACACAGCCTCCGTATAAAACGTTATTACTTAAATATAAGTATAGCCGTTTTATACGGATTGCCAACTACATTTCTTTTTTCTGGTTATCCCGCCCCGCTTAAAACTCATTATTTCTCAACAGCCGTCAGATTGATTTTACACTTTTCTTACCGGCATTCAGAACTAACCTGAACACTATAGCTCCGATCGGAAATGAGATCTTTAGTTGACCTGCTCCAAGAAAGAAATAAATACAGCCAAAGAAATAGCAAACGCAATTATCGTGGATAAATTAGACTTTACTTTGCCACCCTTCACGCTGCTATCCATAAGTACCCCCGATTGTAATGTGTTTTTTATTGCATCTGCATTTGCCCGCCGCAAAAATAACCTTACATATATGGGTTCTTTCATTTGACAAAAACTTTTTCATTTACTATAATTATATTGGTCGGTCGCCCGTAAGGGCTAGGCCACCTCTCGGCGATGTGGATATCCGCCAGGAGACCGACCTCAATTTTTATTATTTATACGGCAAATCCCATTTAAGCTTTCCAACATCAGGAATCAAAATTATTCCATACCCTGGCACTTTTTTTGTGGATTTATCACAAATAAAATTGTTTTTTATTCTGGCAAAATAATCGTATAACTTCATCTCGCCGTGCTCTTCTCCCTGCCACACCCGCCCAAATTCAGTAAACTGACGGTAAACGTTATACGCGCACAAATCCGCAATCTGTATAAAATTTTCTCTTTTCGATTCTTTAAAATCTATACTATGAATACAGCTAAAATCCTTCACAAAATCCCTTTCCATCTTTATATCCCCGGTCTTAATGCCCAGAATTTTTTTATGCGCGCCCTTGGCCACCTTGAGGTGGCTTTCAAATTGATCAAAAAAAACTTTATGCATATCCCCGGAATACTGCAGTCTTTCAAGTATAACCTGCGCACACTTAATAAGCGGGTTCCCTTCGGCCTCTTTTCTTTTGTCTTCTCCATAGTATCTTTTGTCAAAAACAACAGACAAAACCCTGATTTTTTCCCATTCACTGCTTATGTAGTCATATAATTCATCTGTCATATTCTTTAGATTGTCTTTTGATATGCTGAATTTATCCAGATAATGCTTCTTCTGACTGTCAGGGTACCTCAACCGCTCAGATTTTAATTCCACATCCTTTGTACCAAAAAATTTTTCCTTTATCATGTTGATTCTGCTGTTGATCCGATCCAAATTACTGTTATGGATCTTTACAGCACATAAAACAAAATAATTAGCCCTCCAAAAATCAATGTACTTCCTGTAAGCCGGCGGAGATTTAATAAATTCCCTTGAATAGGGGCTTTTATATTCTTTACTGCCGCTGTCATCAATAAACACTTTAAAAAAGTTCATCTAATAATCCTTTTCATGCCCTATAAGGGATTTAATACCCCTAAACGCAAGCGCTATGTCGCGGGGATTTCTTAAAGACAAAAGACTTTTTATTAAAAACAGGGGTTCTTTGTGGATGGCCCACATTTTTTTGCACCAAAACTCGCTGTCATAATTTGATTTCAGGATGTCGTGCTCCATGTCGTATTTTTCGTAATCGCCCGCTTCCTCTGTCAGCCACCCGTTCTTTTCCGCGTCGCGGTATAGCGGGGTGCCGGGGTAGGGCATTATTATGGAGGCCTGGAGGGAATCTCCGAAGTGGGTTTTGTAGAGCATCAGCTCACGGGCTGTGTCGTAGGTCAGTTTTACGTCTGATTCTGTTTCCCACGGGTAGCCTGCCATCATGGTGAGCAGGACTTTGAATCCGTAGCGCTTTGCCCTTTTTATGTTTTCTTTTATCTCTTCTATTGATTCCAGTTTGCCTATGCGTTTCAGCGTCGCTTCAGAGCCTGATTCCAGCCCGACTTTTAGCAGCCTGTAATTGCATCTCTTCATAAGACGGCATTTTTCCTCGGTCAGATTCTCGGCTCTCGCGTTTGTAGATAGCACAAACTTACCCTTTAGTTTTCTCTTTTCTATTTCAGCCGCAAATGACTCAAGCCACTGCGTTGACCACACCGCGCCTGACTCATTGTCGTCAAATATCTCGTAAACGCCATATTTTTTCACCAGCATTTCTATTTCAGAGGCTACATTTGGTGCGCTTCTTAACCGCGCTTTCTTCTGCCAGAAAGCGTGCTGCCAGATACAAAAGGTACAGACCCCGCCTGTTTCTTTCCCTTCCCTGCCGCACCCGCGGCCCGTCAGTATATAAGCGCACGGCCTGTAGAGATATGCCTCTCCGTATGTTTTCCAGTCAGTCAGATCCCTGTCTATGAAGGGCAGCGAATCAAGGTCAGCAAAAAGCTCCGGCTTCCCGGTATTTTTTATCTCCCCGTTTTCCCTGTACCACACCCCCGCAGGCATCGCGCCGCGCCCCGAGAGGTGCTCACAGAGTTTTAAAAGCGACACGTCAAAATCCCCGCCTGTTATTACAAAATCAACAGAAGAGTTTTTCATGGATTCTTCCGGAAAAAAACTCACATGGTCGCCGGCGAGAACACATTTTAAATTTTGGATTTTGGATTTTAAATTGTTAATGTACTCCCAGTGCTTTTGAATTATAGGGGTTTTAGTTTCTATTATAATCAGGTCAGGTTTTTCTCTCTCAATCGTCATTCCAAATTCTTCACCCGTGATTCCTTTATTGATTCCGTCCAGCCACAGCACCTCGTGGCCCGCTGCCTTTAAAGAAGTGGCGGCATGAGCAGGCACAAGGGGAAATATTTTTATCTCTTTTGAGTGTGTGTATTTGAACTGCCGGTTCTGCCCGAGAAGGGGTATCTTTCCGCCGCGAAGCAGAGGAGGATAAGCAACAGCTACGCGCATATTTATTTCACTATTCTTCTGTTATTGTGTGTTTTCATCCGCATCATAGTGTATTTACATTGTTTTTTACTTGAAACCTGAAACTTGAAACCTGAAACAATTCTGCATTAATCTTATTTACCACAAATACTTCATAGGATCAATCGCCCTGCCGTTTTTAAACAGCGCGAAATGAATGTGCGGCCCTGTTGTCCTGCCTGAGTTGCCTGACTTTGCTATTAGTTTTCCGGAGAAAACCTTGTCCCCGGGCTTGACATACATTTTGCTTAAATGACCATAAAGCGTTTCATAACCGTCCTTGTGCCTTATCTTGATGGTGTAGCCCAGATTGCCCAGCCAGCCTGCGTATGTCACTGTGCCGTCGGCAGAGGCTCCCACCCAGGTGCCTATCTTTGCGCGGATATCCACCGCATTGTGCCCGTGTTTCTCGCCTGTGACAGGGTGAGTTCTCGTACCAAAAAGCGAAGTGTAAGTGCCCGAGAGCGGCGAGCGGAACATACTGCGTTTGGAGTAAAGGTTTTTAAGGTCTTCGTGCATATAGACGGGTTTGGCGCCGGGTATGAATATCACGTTTCCGTACTGAAGTTTTCCGGCCTTTAAATTATTAGCTTCCCTTATAGAATCAACTGTAGTTTTGTAAAGCTCGGCAAGCACCTCAATCGTCTCCGCCCTGTCAGTTACCTGGTGTATTACCCCGCGTTTTGAGGGGACTATAATTTCATGATCAAGCCTGGCGAGGAGGTTTTTTAACTCCGGGTTGGCGCCGATAATAGTATCAATGTTTACCTCAAATTTTTTGGCTATGCCCCAAAAGTTTTCACCCTGTTTTACCTTATACAAAGTAACCTGCACGTCCTTTGCCAGCAGGTTTTTGCGTAAGAAGTAAAAAGCCAGTTCCTTATCGCGGCTGCATATTTCCGCAAACTTATCGTCGTCTAACGCCTCCAGATTCTGGCCCTTGCTCTTTAATATGTCCTCAAAAATATCAAGTTTCGGGGGTATGTGCGCGACTGACTGTGTGGCGTTTACGAATATGGAGGCAATAACAATCGATGACATAAAAAGAAACAGCCCTATCAGGACGGCCACCCTTTTAGGGCATATGCTTTTTGACTGCTCTTTGAGCTGTTGTACCGCTTTTTCTATTTTTTCTTTCATGAAATGATTATATTACAAAAACATCTTTGATTTCAAGAGTAAAGTCCTGCCGGATACTGTATATAATAGTATGTAATTTGGTTCTTGATGTAAAACCTCGCCCCCTTTGGGGGAGAGGCTTTGGTGAGGGGGGTGTTTTTAAGCCTTTAAATACGACCTCATCCCAACCTTCTACCCCGCGAGCGGGTTAGAAGGAGAATATCCCCTCAATTTTCATCTCCCTCCGGGAGAGGGCAGGTTGAGAGCGTGCTTAAATGCATAAAACTGCCCCAAAAAAGAGGCTGGGCTATTATTTCATATTCAATACGGCATCCGGTTTACCTGATTACCGTAAGCACTCCTGCTTTTGAGAGCGCCCGGCGGCCCTCTCCCTCAGCCTCAATAACGTAAACATAAGCACCCGGCGAAAGGCCCGAAAATATTGATACGGGTATTTCCTTTCTGAAACCGCCCGCGCCCTGGGGCGAGGCTATCAGAACCTCGGCCACTTTTCTGTAGCTCTTTGTAAAGAGTTTAAATTTCACCCTGTCACAGTTACGCGTGACAGTGTAGTCCACCATAAACACGGAAGTGCCGGGAATAATCACGCTCGGCGCCGCATCCCCTTTTGTCACACGCAAATCAAAAGTAATCAGCACAGTAGGCGTAGGCGTAGGCGTCGGAGTATTGCCTGTTATATGCGCGGTGGGCGTGGCTGTCAGTGTTCTTGTAAAGGTGTTTACCGGTGTTGCAGTATGAGTCGGGCTGTGGGCTGTGAACTCTGTTGCCGTGACTGTGGCAGTAGCCGTACTGCTCGGGATATGGGATGTGGGGCTTGGAGTGGATGTATTCGTAATTGTAGCTGTAAAAGTCAGGCTCGGCAGAGGCGTATTGGTGTTTTCCACAGTGGCTGTCACAGTATAAGTTTGCGTAGTGGTAGGCGTGACTGTCAGGGTAGGCGGCGTGCCTGTCGGAGTCTGCGTGATAGTAGGCGACACTGAGTGCGTCGGCGTTATGGTGTCAGTAGGTGTAGGCGTGTCAGAAGCTGTCGGAAGCATTGTATTGGTAAATGAAGGAGTGGCGGTCAGCGTCGCAGTCTGTGTCGCGCTCATAGTCAGTGTGGATGTAAAAGTAACAGTTACCACAGGCGTACTTGTAAATGTCGCAGTCGCAGTGTGCGAAGGCCCGAGGTCGGGCGTCCAGGTAGTTGTAATAGTTGCAGTGTTCACAGCAGTACCCGTTGCAGAGGCTGTGTTCACAGCAGTAGCTGTTGCAGAGGCTGTGTTCACAGCTGTAGCTGTTGCAGAGGCTGTGTTCACAGCTGTTGCTGTTGCGGAGGCTGTGTTCACTGCTGTTGCCGTAGAGCTCGCGGTAAAAGTGGGCGACGGAGGCGTCGTACCGGTAAGCGTGGCTGTAAATGTCGGGCTCTGCGCCGTGGTGGATGTAACTGTAACCGTGGAAGTAAAGGTTCCTGTAGCTGTGCGCGTAGCCGTGAATGTTGATGTCAAAACCGGCGTCTGCGTCGGTGTATACGTCCTGGTAGCTGTACGCGTAAAAGTCGGCACCGGCATTCCGAGGAACTCTATGTCGTCAATATAGACAGGGCCTGTCGTGCCGCCGTTGAACTGGAACCCTACGCGCTCTATGTTTGAAAGGTTGAGCACGCCATTCCCGCCCTGCCTTCCCGAGAAACCGTACTGATTAAATGTAGAAAGATTTATTGTGTACTGCTGCCAGCCTGTTGTTGTCTTTGTGATGTTTGCCGACGCGAAATCCTCGCCGTCAGCATTCGCGCCGCCAAGCCCTGACTCCCACTCCTCTATCTTGAGGAAGAACGTTGTGTTCGCCGGAGTATTAATCCAGAAAGTAATCTGAGTCGCACCGGCAAAGCTGATCCAGAAAGCAGGGTCTGTTGCGGTGTTATATGGCGAACCCACCGCGACATAAGAGCCCCATGCGCCTGTTCCCGGCGCGCAGGGTGAGAAAGGTATCAGAAGCGAGCGCGAGCCGTTTCTCGGATTCGCGGTGCTGTTGCTGTATGTAGGCACGCAGCCGTCAGCATTCTGGTCCGGGCTCTCAAGCACGCCTGTTTCAAAATTATCAAACACACCGAAAGGTATGGCAGGCGTATTTGTCGGCGTCTGCGTTATTGTCGGCGAGAAGTACGGCGTGTTCGTGGGCGTCACTGTAGAAGTGCGCGTCATAGTAGGCGAGTAGTACGGCGTATTAGTGCCGGTCCTTGTCGCGCTCGGCGTCACAGTCGGCGTACCCGCGGGCGTCCTGGTAAAGCTGGCCGTGGGTGTGCGTGTGGGCGTGGGGAAATTGCCGGTAAACTTTATATTATCTATATAAAAAGTCATTGTGCCCGGGTTGTCAAACTGCAGCAGGAAAGATACGATTGACCCCAGGTTAAATACATTATTTATTTTTATGGGTGAGTACTCGTCTCTGGTCATTATGGAAAGCGGTATGACTATATGCTGCCATGTGGACGCCGTCTTTGTGACGGGATTGCCCCTGTTTGAGAACCTCTCCCCGTCAGCGCCGTTGGCTGTGCCCTCTTCTATCTCCACAAAAAACGACTTACCCGCAGGGCAATATATGTCAAACTCCACCGCGGTCGCGCCTGTGTAATTCCTGTAACCGAGCCCGCCGTCATACGGAGAGTCAATGGAAAATATCGCCCAGGTCCCGCCGGTTATTACGCCTTTTAACGACCTGTCCCCGCCATTGTCAAGCTCATTGGTATTGGATATAGTGAGCACGGGGCCGTTGGACTCTGACGTGTCCGGGTTCTTTAAAACGCCTGTTTCAAAATCATCAAAAGCGCCGGGCCCCACAGGCGTGGGCGTAGGCGTCCTGGTATCCCATGTGTTAGTCGGTGTCGGAGAAGGATAATTACCGAGCGGATTCGGCATGTTGCCTGTTAATATGAGAAGGTACTGCATCTTTAAAAGGTCGCAGAAATAATCTGTCCCCCACATGACGCCTGTCTCGGTCAGCTCGCCGGGCCCGTTACCCGCGTCCATGTTTACGAGCCTGTCATATAAAGCATTGAGCCACGTCTGATCTTCACCCGCCATTGCGGCTATAGCGACTGCACCCAGAGGACCGGGAAGGTTTTTCACATCTTCAGTACAAAGGTCAGGCGTTCTGTCTCCGCGACAGTATGTTGTCTCTGTGCCATCGAGTTCATAATGTGATTTTATAAGTGCAGGATCGCCGTTGTATTTGGTTTTAAAAAAGGTTGAAACCCTCACACTGTTATCATGCGCAAGCTGGTGGTTCAGCGTGCCGTAAAGCACATAATCATACCCCTGCCTCCAGGCATGCCGTATGGCATCCCACCACCAAGTGTCGGCCCGCATAGCCCAACCGCCCGTGGGTTCCCAAGGTTGCCCATCATACGTACACCAATTTGGCATTAGACCAGTATGGATACCCAGAGCCGAATTATAGGTAGAACTTTTCCCCCCTCCATTATGATAGTAGTTAACTATCGTCTGATATGTCTTTGTTGCTACGCTATACCATCTGCTATTCCCCACATAATCTCCAAACATACGGTAAATATATGGTGCGAAATATGAAATATTTCCGCCATGCCACTGATTTCCGGGCTTAACATCATTAATTGTTGAACCCAGTGTGTTTTCTGTCCCATTTGTTATTTCCTGACCTAAAACAAGTCCAATTAAATCTGATGCTTCCTGCGCATAATTTATAGCACCTCCTGAACCCCATTGCTTATCTGCTACCATCAATGCTTTAGCGGCATCTTGGTCTGCATCAGTCGCAGCGCCTGCACTGTCACAATAAGGTTTTTGCCAATCCATCAAGCCGCCTGTAGAGTTGTTTTTATAGTATCTCCACAACCCATCAAAATACTGCTTGGTATTATTTGTCGCAGAAGACATATAAACACAGACTATCATTCCATATGCAATCCCCTCTGATACAGTGTCATTTTCCGAGCAGCCTTTATGTATGGAGTTCCCGGTCTCAGTCCTCTGCACCCTCCACTCGCCCGGCCCGCAATTTGTCTGAGTCAGATACTTATCGCGCCATTTTATCCACCAGTCCTGTACATGCTGGTTCATCTGCGCCTGGGTGTAGTTGGTGGGTTTTATTCCGTAAGGATATGTAACTGCCTGGGGAAAAGGTTTAAGGCAGGTATCAGCTGAAACTAAATTGATAAGCAATAAGCTATAAGTTATAAATAAGGAAAGGCGAAATATAATCCGGCGCATGCAGGTCTCCTTTTAAACGATTAACGTTAAGGAAATTATATCATATAGCATAGTTTTGACAACCCAAACCCCCCAAAGTTTCGAATTAGGTTTCATCATACGAAAAAACAGGTGTCAGGCCCTGACCTGACACCTGACAAACTTCACTATCCCCATATTTTTTGCGTATTTCATCTACAACAGCCCTGTATTTCTTTTCCTTTTCAATCCTTTTTTCCATGCGCAAAAACACCCTTCCAACCCCACCCGGATACAATCCCCCAAGCAATTTTCCTATTTCGCTGAAATTTTTTCCCCCGTCCTTTTGAAGCAGATATATCAACACGCTCTTTCCCTTGTTCCATTTGGTCTTTTTATAAAGCAGCAATTCCCTGCCGACGGAATAAAAATCCGCAACACAGGAAATAATGGTATTCTCCTCGTATATTCTCCTGAGTTTTCTCCTCTTAATTATATCCTTATCAAGGTCTTTATCTTTTAAAAGCAGTTTAATATCCCGCATAAAACTCTCTGTCCCAAGAACATAATCATCATACAGTCTTGCTTTATTTGAATTGTCATCCGTCTTCGCAGCCTCCGCCAGGTACTCTTCATATTTTTTGACAGCTGCGGCCCTGTCATCAGAAAAGTATTTCAGTACCAATTCCGGCACCGCTATCCCGCCTCCCGCCGCACCTGTAAACTGCCTGTGGCTGCTCCAAAGGTATGTATTCAGCTCCTTCACCATGTAAGCCCGCGCGGGATTTAGGTGTATGTACGCGGTCACAAACTTTATCTCAGGACCGTGCTCTACAATACCTGCGAAAAACCTCCCCTGATAAAGATGCCCGCAGCGGTTATGTTTGTGATTAAAATAACAGCTGTATCTGCCATTAATGTACTGCATTGCAGCAGACATATTTTTGGCCGATACTTCTACAAGCAGATGGTAGTGGTTGGTCATCAGGCAGTATGAAAGTACTGAAAATCCGAATCTCTCTTTAGCTTTTTCAATTAGTTTGAGAAAGTACAGCCTGTCCCCGTCATCCCGAAATATCTCTTTCCGTTCATTTCCACGCGCCACAATGTGATAAGCAAATCCGGGCATAAAAATACGCAGTTGCCGTCCCATGGATTGTTCCCCCCTCTATATTTTTTAAAGCTTTTCTGTTATATCTCCATAATTAGAATCTGTCAATTAATAATTCAAGCTTTTGTCAGGTGTCAGGTCAGGGCCTGACACCATCTTTTTTATATGGGCTTTCGATACCGGTAAAATTGCCGTTCGCAGTTTCACCTAGTATCGGATCAAAATCGGCAGGGTGAACAAACGAAACCAAACAAAAGAAAAGAGTAAATATTGTCAGTAATTTTAGAGTATGTCATAAAATTTGTGTAAATGGCCATAATCTGCAGTACACTTAAGTG
>CAYGHG010000078.1:10006-12234 GCA_964349515.1 uncultured Spirochaetia bacterium | reverse complement strand
ATTTCCAGGTTTCCCTCCTGGTTACCCGAGTAAATATTTCTGAAGAATTCGTCAAAAGGTATTTCATAGTAGGCCCAGTCTCCCGCACCTGTCTGTGAGGGCGAGTTCCAGAATTCGCCGTCCCCGCCGTTAGCTCCTGCCTCGTTGCAGAAAACATAAAAAGTCTTTTCATTGGGCGCTTTTACCCACATAGTCAGGAATTCCCTGCCCGCTGCGTCTATGTAGCTGCCATAAGATGACATTGAGCCCCATCCGCAGCCCCAGTCAGAGTCTGTTCCTGTATTTACCACAGCCTTGCCTGCATACTGCCCCTTATAAGCTTTGTCCGTGTCAGGGTCGCTGATCATATAAGACGCAGACGCGCCGCCTGCCGTATTGGCATAGCTGTAAGCGCCTACAATCGCGCCGTTTTCAAAATCCTCAAACTTAACAGGCGTCAGTGCCTCTCCTGATTTTTTTACCGCAACATCCGCCTTGCTCAACTTGGGGTTTCTCAAACTAAATATCCCCGCGCACGAAGTCAATAATACCGCAGCAGACAAAACAGCCGCTGTGATTGCTATTTTTCTCACTTTAAACCTCCTGATTTATTAAAAGAATATTATATTGTCAACCCAGATATCTATGGAAGCGTGCGGCTGCCCGACAGTCTGGAACTGTAAATCCGTAACGTCCGCAAGTACTGTATCTCTGACAACTACAGTGCCCCATCCTGATTCCTGTGTCAGGCTTGTAAACGGAATTCCTATGGTATTCCAGTCAGTCGAAGACAAAAAGTTAAATTTATAGTCATTAAATCCTGTGTTTATGGCAGAACTTGCCTTAAACTTTATTGAATATGTCTTTCCGTCGCCTTTAACCGTTATGCTGATACCATTATAGACGGTAAGGTCATTATTCCCAGCCCCTGTCGCCACACCCATTCCTATGAATCCGTACTGATAAGTTGTGGTGACGTTGCCGGTCAGCCTTGCCGCGCAGTCGCCCGCTCCCCCGGAACCCGGGCTGCTCATGACAAACTCCGCGCCCGCCATCATATTCTCGGAAGTCGGCCAGATAGCAGAATCACCGTTATTCGGCGAATCGTGGTCGTTATAGGTGTACCAGTAACCGCCCCAGTTTGACTGGTTATCGCAGTCAGCCATGTCGTCAAAATTCGGGCCTATCACAGGAGGAGTGGTGGGTTCCGGAGTGGGTTCCTGGGTCGGGTCAGCAATACTGCCGCCGGTAAAATCAGCGGATGTCATTGCTATGTTGGTCAAATTATTACAGGAGGCAATAAAAAATAATGCAAACAACAAAGACAGAAGAGTTTTCATCTTCATTTGTTTACCCCTTTTTACCTGAATGTAATGTCATCAATATATATAACGCCTTCGCCCTGCGCTCCGCCTACCTGCAGGCCCACCGTCCCTATTCCGCCTGCGTCAACCATATTGTTTCCAGACTGGCTCCCTGAATATACGTTCTTATAAAAAGTATCCAGCGCTATGTCGTATAGTTTCCAGTCTCCCGCGCCTGTCTGGTCCATGGAGTTCCAGTACTCTCCGTCAGCGCCGTTTGCCTGTGCTTCATTTACAAATATGTGAAACTTCATCCCCGCGGGCGCTTTTATCCACACACTCAGGTATTCCCTGTCTTTTGCGTCAACAAACCCTCCGCCGTAAACAGACTGTGAGCCAAACCCACAGCCCCACGCAGAGTCAGAGCCTGTAAAGAACTCTGCCTTGGCGCAGTAGCGGCCGTTTTTCGCTTCATCTTTACCCGGCTCGCTGATTAAGTACTTTGACCATGCGCTTGCCGCTGTATTTGCATAAGTATATGCTCCTACCAGAGTGCCTGCCTCAAAATCTTCAAACAAAGCCGGCGGCTTCTTGGGCACATATTTGGCCTTTTCTATCTTACCGCCGGTTATTTCGGGCGTTTTAAGTGTTATAAGCCCGGCGCAAGACGAGAGCAGCCCGGCTGTTATGAGTGCCGTTATTAAATATAATATTTTTTTCACGTTTTCCTCCTAAAGGGCGTTTCTTCGCCCGGTATTGCTTTTTTATTTCAGGGGCGGCCAAAACGGCCGCCCCTGAATTAATACGTGTTATCTTACAAATTCTATCTTATCAACCATGAGGTCAACGACAGTGCCGCTTCCTATTACATTTGCCCCCGGTGTCTGGAACTGTATCTGTATTACTGATGTAAGAAGCAGGGCGTTTGTATAACAAGTGGCTGAG
>CAYGHG010000078.1:0-9906 GCA_964349515.1 uncultured Spirochaetia bacterium | reverse complement strand
GTTTGAGCACCAGCCTTCCTGTGTGAAACCGGTCAAGGGCAGTGTAAACTGCTGCCAGTCTGTTGTCACTGTTATCTCATCAAGAGGCTGGTCATTTCCGTCATTTAAACCGGCGTATGTTGATGTCAGTTTTATCTTCCACACTTTTGATGACCTTGCTTCATTAGGCCCGCTCTTTGCCCAGAACCTCAATGATTTAAATCCTTCATCATACAGATCCATCGGCAGTTTACCGCCGTTAACCGTATCATCCCCGAGTAAATCCACTCCCATCCCTAAGAAACCGAACTGGAAAGTGTTTGTTACAACACCCGACACCCTGGCACAGAACAATGGGCTTTCCGTAATTCCGGGCGCTGTCATTTCAAACGTAGGAAGCGGTGTCGGATATGAATACTTGTCAGCTGCTGTCTGCGAACCGGGCCATACGTTAGAGGTCCCCAGGTTTGGGTCAGCAAGGTCGTCATATGTGAACCAGTATCCTCCAAAATCAACCGAATTTGACCTGTTGTCCCCGTCTTCCATGTCGTCAACAAGCAGCGGTACAGGCGTAGGTGTGGGCTCAGCCGGCGCGTCTTTTGTTCCGCAGCCTGACATTGCAAAACCGATAGCAAGTGCAATTGCTATCATTACAACGAGTGCTTTTTTCATGCTCTTTCCTCCTTTAAAATTTTAATTTCAAGCCTCCATAGGCTTTTATTCCTTCACTTCTGTCTTTTGTCTTGCATCTTATTTTTTTTTACTTCTTCTCCGTCAAAACAGCCTTACCCCATCCCTTGGGGTTCTGCCAGCCTTCCTTGTCGCCTGACCAGGTCATCTGTATTTTGCGCAGCATCCCTGAATCACCTACGTCGTCTATTCCTATGTCAAATCCTATTTCAAGCCCGTCAGCCACATAATAGCCGTCAAGCGAAGCCGCGGGGATGGAAGCCTCAAGTATGTAACCTGTATCCGTAGGTTTCACCTTTATCGCTGCGCCTTTGACCGGCTGTTTGAGATTGTATATGAAAACTTCAGGTTTGTTCTTCCACTCTTTTGTTGATTTTGTGTACTGCCCCGAGCTGAAACCTATCTGATAATCTGTTTCTGTGTACATCTGCCTGCCCGGCTCCGAGTTGTCAAACCCGATAAAAAGCTCAACTCCGTTGCCTTTGTAAATATCTTCGCCGTTGTATTTGTTCATCGCTCCGCGGGGAGTCTTTACCACCGCACACAGATAAAGCGCCTCTTCGGTAAATGCCACATATACTTTTGAAGACTGCTTTTCTTTTCCCAGCCAGTAAACCCCGCCTATTGCCACCTGCTCTTTTTTTTCAATTGACAATGGTTCTATTCCGAGTGCTTTCCAGTCCGCGGTGCTGCCGTCAACCGTTATGCCGCCTTTTACGATGTTCAGGCTTGCTGTCGGTTTTTCTGCCATTACCGCGGAGGCAAAAACAAGTACGAATACAGAAAGTATAACCGCTGTTTTCTTCATTCTGATGCCTCCTGTTTTTATTTTTAACCTTTATTTCAGGGCTTTTAAAGGCCTCGCTTGTATTTAGACGCCCTGAAACACCCTGCCGTTTACATCCATTTCCTTATAACTTAACTTTCACTTTTCAGCTTTAAACTTTAAGTTTAGAAGTTGATACTTACTTTCACGTCAAGCTCGTTTACTATGGACTCCACAAACGCCGGCAGTATCAGCCCTATCTTGGTTGTTGTGAAAGTCACAGCCACTTTTGCCGGTTTTGCTATTATGTACTCAACTCCGAGGCCGGAAGAAAAAGAAAACCCTTTTAAATCAGAAATCCCTGTTATTCCGTCCCCTATCGGGTCTTCTACGCCTTCAAACCCTATGTATTTTCCGCCTGCATATACATTAAGTTTTTTCGGCATAAGCGCGTAAGACACGCCTGCGTCTATTATGTAAGACTCCAGTTTGTCACCGCTGAATGCTTCGGCTATCTCGGTCTGATATCCGGCAGAGTAAGAAATCCCCGCAACATCACCCGTTACGCCTCCCTGCAAAACCATGAAATTTCTTCCAAGATATTCCGTTTCAGAGAGAAATTCAAACTTTAAAGCAGGCACTACAAGCCCGTCAAGATAACGCCCGGACAGTTCAACCGTCGCGCCCGTCCTGTCAGGCGTGGCATCTCCCGCGTATGAAGCTATGTTTTCATAAAACAGCCCCTGCATCAGGGCGCCTGTCGTACCGGCCGTACCCATATAAGAAACATTTATCCTGGGAATATACCGTGTAAAAGGATATACTATTTCACCGAGTTCAAACGCAGGTGCAAAAAGCCCTATGTTCCAGGTATTGTTCTGTGTATTATAAAACTCAGAATCGGTGTCATAAGCAAAATTCGCAGGCTCCATCCTGTTCTGTGCCGCAAATGATGTAAAGTCCTTGCCGACCATCCTGAATTTCCCGCTTAATTTCGTGTCAAACATAGAGGCCTCTACCCCCGCCACTACAGCCGTGTCTGTTATGTACGGGTTTACGAATTTATCGTTTGTGTACCATGACATTGCAAATTCACCGAGCGCTTTTACATAAGCACCTTCAAACAGTCCGAGCTTAAACTCCGCGTCAACAGAGCCCACGTAATTGTTAAGAACAGGCGCTGTATATGTCCCTGTATCTTTAGCGTCAATTATTTCATTGTAGTTAAAACCTATCTCCAGCATGTCAGTAAGGGTGGCATCTGTCGAGAGCCTTCCTCCTATCATATACTGGTCGTGCAGATAATTAGTCGGCGTAAACGCATCGCCTCCATACTCATAATATGTAAAAGGCTTTGAAGTCCCCTGTGCGAACTGGCTCAGCCTTGAACCCAGCACCTGGAGATGTATGTCAAGCGTGTCAAAGAGTTCCATTACTGTATGAACCTTTGCACCGCTGAGCGGCCAGGAGTTGTCTATGAGATAAAGCTCGTTTTTAATCATGTCGCGCCTGTCGCTGTAGAGCCTGGATTCAAAAGGCCTCTTGTCATCAACAGCCCAGAGAGTAAGCGGCGTCAGCTTGCCCTGATAGTCCCCCATCACAAATGATATGGGGTAGTTTCCCTGTACAAAGTACCTCTTAAGCCCGTATATGTCATACGAGCCCCAGAATCCTCCGAAAAGGTTCTGAAGCCTGAAAGTAGCTTCGGCGTAAAGGTTTTTGTTTGCGTTAAGGGAAAATTTCAGGTCAATATACTGTGTGATAGGCCTGTAAGACTCATCATTCGTTGACGCATTCAAATAATTAATGTTTAAATCAGTCATATATGCGCTTGACTCGCCGTTTATCCTCATACCCATCAGGTTGAGCAGCCTGTCCTGTTTTTTCTCAAGTTCTGCTTTTTTCACCTTCAGGTCGCCCATAACCTCAAGTATGTCGTTTAGTTTTTTATCGGCTTTCTGCATATCCGCCATATACTGCTTTACAAGGTTGTAAAGCTTTTCTATGTCAGAGGGAGCGGCCGCTTTCTTTGCCGCCGGCCTTGGCTTTGCAGCCGCAGCGTAAAGTACATTGTCCACGCCGTCATTTATGTAGCCTACAACTTCCTCCCTTGTCAGGCTCTGCTTGACAAGCGGCTTTGTTATGACTCCCGCCCCTATGAGCGTTTCAATGTCATTGTAGGTCTGCGTACCCTTTTCAATCATACCGCCCGCGAATAGAAACACGGGAACCAGCATCACAGCAACTGCAAAAGCGATTTTCTTCAGCATTACCCTACCTCCTGTTTATTAGAAGAAGTTTTTAAGTTCAAATAGTAAGTGCCATCCGTCAAAGCTTGCCTCTTCCATCTGTACGTTTGTGTGAATGAATTTCTTTACCCTCATAAACAGCGATGTCCTCGGCGCGAAATCATAGTCAAAACCCACTCCAAATTCATTGTTTATGAACTCTATGTCATATCCGTTCAGCACGTTGTCCGAGGCCCAGCGTTCAACCGCGCCGAATGCCATTATGTTCATTTTTCTCGTCAGCCCGAATACCGTGAACGCGCTTACGATATTCTGAGACAGCAGCTTGCTCGGGTTGAAATCAACCATCAGATCAGCGCCGTTTGACAGCGTCGCAAGCTCACCGTAAACCTGGAAGAACCAGTTGTTTTTGAAACCGATCAGTTTGTTTAGCGAATACCTGAGCTCAACCGAAGCATTGTTATAGTATTTTTTTGTGAACTCAGGGCCCGAGTAATCCATCTGTACCCTTACTTTGTTGGTAAGCCATTTCTCGGTAATCAGTATCTGTTCGTTATTGGGAAATCTCGCGTTGTAGTTGACAAACGCGTCATCCCTCGTTGAAGGAACAACACCATCCGGATTTGGAAACCCGTAATTGCTGAAAAAATAATGCCACCAGGCAGCCCCGTTAAGCCTGTTGCCGAAAAGGAAGTGTTCCATTTCAACTTCCTTTCCCGTGTCAACAATCTGTTTACAGGTTCCATAGTTTAAAAGAATAAAACCGTTGGGTATTGTAATGTTTCCAAATACGCTCACCCTGTCCATGTTGTTCCACAGAAGAGTAGGGTCACCTGCGTATGTCCTGTGACGAAGCTCAATAGCATCAGGATCAATTGTTCCGGCAGGTGTAAAAGTCGGATCCCACCAGTAAGAAGTATCTATAACTGCAGCCGCTGTCGCAACATATTCAGGGTCAATTCTCGTGTACTTTACCTCAAATTTGACAGGTTTTAAGTCCACCTGCCCCCTTGCATAAAAAGCATCACCTGTCATAGTAAAATTTGGCGGGTTGTTATCGGCATAAACACCGTAACCCCTTTCAAATATTGTTTTAAAATCAGGCCCGTAAACAAGGTATCTTTTCGGCATTTTCCCGTTATAGTTTGACCTCGCCCACTCGGACTGCAGGTTAAGAACATCAAAAAGAGTAAGCTTCATGTCTCCGCCTGCTATGGTCGCTGACTGTATATAACCGTAAGGTCTCGCAGGGTAGTTGTCAGAAGCTGTCGGAGCAAGAGTTTCTATCTCACCTTTGTCATTTGAAGTGTTAAAAAAGTTTGCAGCTACTTCACCCTCTTTTAATATCCCCTGTATGTCAAAAGGATAAGCCCAGCGCGCCGCATATTGATAAAGGTAAAGTTTGTCATAATATTCGTTGAATTTCTCGCCTTTACCCCCCATAACCTTTATCCTTGAACCGAAAAGATTCATGTTATAAAGCCCTACACCCATCCAGCCGTGTTTTGACCAGATGTCGCCCCTTTTGGAAAAAGCGTGAAGAAATGCATTTTCAAAGTGGCCCATTGAGGTGGATTCAAGAGCGTATGCGTCGCGGTCAAACAGAACAGGCCTCTCGGTCAGTATCTGTTTTGCTATGAAAGGGGTGATGTCTTCCCAGAAAAATCCGGTTGATATTCTCCATCCAAAAAGGTCAAGGTTGATTGTATATTTGTCAAGGAACCTCTGCCCTGTGCCCCAGTATTCAGGCAACTGTATTTCAGGTACCCTTGAGAGCTCGTTTTTCTCAGCTTCGTTTGCGGGCCTTTCAAATGTCAGATTCAGTTTAAAGGAAACGTCGCTTGTAACTATGCCCTCTGTCCACAGCGACATAAAAGAGCCTCCGAGCGAAGTGTGATGCATCGGGCCCTGGCCGAAACCTGCCATGTCCTGCCAGCGCATCATTATCATGCCCATAACTTTAAAAGGAGGAACACCGCGGAATGTAGTAAACTTAAACTCATCTTCAATCTCAATTATTTCGCTGCTGAGCCTGTTTATCGCTTCTTTAAGCTCCTGATAGCTTTCTGTCTTTAAATCTGCTTCCAGTTCTCCGGCCTTGGCGGCTATCTCTGCCGTTCTCGCATTGGCCTTTTCAGCCTGCTCTTTATACTGTTCATAGTACCTGGCAATTTTTGACTCTGAATCGTCCTTTTTTCCCGCGGGTTTTGCCTTTGCCGCGGCAGCGTAGTTCTGCCTTGCCTCTGCTATGAACCTGCCCGCGTCAATGTCTGAAATCGGGTTTTGGCTGAAATAAGAGGCGTCAACAGATGTGATAATCCCCGCCTCTGCCATGGCGGCAAAATCAGCGTAAACAGGGTCTGAACCCGGGATTATTGTGAAATCAGACTGCGAAGCAAAGACTGAACAGGAAGTAAGAACCGCAAAAGATAATAATAAAACAAGTTTTCTCATGCCCTTCTCCTTAATTGTATTGTTTTCCCTGTGAGAATTGCAGCCATTATACCAAAGTGCCTATTTGTGTCAAGTTTTTTTTCGCCCGTTTTCGTCTTTGTTTTTGAGCGTTTGAACGTTAAAAAGGAAAGCTCATCATTATCTCTTCTTAACTCTTTATTAACGCAGAATAACGAGCTTGCCCCGGTTGGAAACTGTCTTTACCCCGTCTTTTTCTGCGGTTATGACAACAAAATATGTCCCGTTTGCCGGGGCAGACAGGGATGATTTTTCTATTACAGCGCGCCGGCTGTTAAGCATTGCCCACGCCTCGCTGTTTGAGTATTCTTTTCTGTACACCAGCCTGTACCCCTGTGTAAAAATGCTTAAAACCACCCTGTCAGAATCAGTTCTCACGCAGTCAAAAACTATTGTTATTGCGCCGTTTTGTGTCCAGGATAAAGGGTTGGGCACAGAAGTGACATCTGTTATTTTCTGCTCTCCCGAAGGCTGAGGGGTGGCAGTAGGCGAAGCCGCGGGAGTTACTGTCCGCGACGGCGTTATTGTAGGCGTCCGCGTAGGCGTAGATGTAAAAGTAATAACTGCAGTGTTTGTGGCAGTCGCGGTCCGCGTCGGCGTTGCCGTAAATGTCGGTATGTCCTGCGTCGGTGTTGCCGTGAGCGTCTGTGTTATGCTCGGAGTCAGCGTCGGTGAGTTTATAATATCAATTGTATTTGTGACAGTCGGAGTAAATACCTCCTCTGTCTGAGTGGGCGTAGGCTCGGGCTGCGTCGGAGTGTGAGTGGCGGTATCAACAGGTGTTTCCTCAGGCGTGCTCTCCGGTGTATCTGTGGGTACTTGTGTCGGCGTGTCAACAGGCGTATCTGTATATGTAGGCGTCGGGCTGTCTTCAGGCGTATTTGTCGCGGTCACGCTCGGAGTTGATGTAAGTGTAGGCGTGCCGGTCGGCGTGCCTGTCTGCGTTACTGTCGGAGTCTGTGAAACAGTAGGAGTATCTGTAGGCGTAGGCGGAGTGCCTGTAACTGTTTCCGTTGCCGTCGGCGATACCGAGTGAGTCTGCGTTATCGTAAAAGTCATAGTTGCGGTAAAAGTGGGGGTTGTCGTACTTGTAGCTGTACTTGTGGCTGTGGGGGTTGCGCTCGGCGTTGCCGTCCGTGTCGGTGTCGCGGTCTGAGTCGCTGTAAATGTGAGCGTAGGAGGCACCGGGGTATTTGTCGCCGTCACACTCCTCGTAACGGTACGTGTGAAAGTAACTGTCGGCGGAACAGGCGTGCCTGTAGGGCTCGCCGTAGCCATAGGCGTAGGAGAGCCTGTCTGAGTCGCGGTGCGCGTAAACGTAGCTGTCGGAGGCACAGGCGTATTTGTAGGCGTCGCGGTGCGCGTGAATGTCGCTGTCGGCGGCACGGGAGAGTTTGTCATTGTTGCCGTGCGCGTGAACGTAATTGTCGGCGGCACGGGTGTGTTTGTCCTTGTTGCCGTACGCGTCACAGTCCTCGTAGGCGAAGCCGGGCCCACAGGCGAACAGCCGTTGCCGCCTGTGCAGGGGTTAATGCCGGTATTTACATCCTGCGTAGTCGCGCTGATATACTCGCATACAATGTTTGTGCCCTGATAAAGAGTGTATGAAGGCTCGTTCCTGAGAGTGGTCCAGGTAGAAAGCATCCTTGTATAATCGTCGCACTCGGCATCAAACGGGTTTGACCAGTCGGTATTTCTTACAATGCCGTTCATGGTAAGATACCCGCCGTTTGCGGGAATGTCAGGGCCTGTGCCAAATGTAATCGTCACATATTTATTGGCTGACCTTCCGTCAAAAGAACACACCGAACCCAGCGCTGTCTCAGCCGCAGATACCGAGGCAAATGTCCCAAGGTCCCCGCCTGATGCGTTGTATACCCTGCCGTCATAGCGCTCGGCTGTCACGGTCTTTGACGTGTTGAGCCAAACCCGTATTGAAATAGTTGAAAGAGGTATCGCGATTGTATCCCAGTTGGTTATCCTGACAGTCCATATGATTCCGTTGTCCGAACAGGAGCCGTTGCCTGATGTCCTCATTATTTCAAGATTAAGTTTGTTGGTCGGAGGCGGCACGGGTGTAATGGTAAATGTAGGGGTTATAGTCGGAGTTGATGTCCGCGTCAGCGACAGATTGGGAGTGGGTGTGCGTGTCGGGGTTGACGGGTTTACCCTGTCTATCACTGCCGCGAGCGCCCCGACAAAACCGGCGTTGTAATCAAGTCCCACTTCATTTGCGACATAGTCATTAATCCTGTCGTTGTAATTTCCGCACGATGACCTCGGCCCGCCCACAAGCGCGCCTTTCAGCTGGTGCAGGTAAGCCACGCTTCCCGGGCTGGCCCCCTCCTGATCAAAAAGATTATTTGCATTGAGCCCTTTTCCAAATGCCGACCTGTGATGGGGCCGTCTGGCAGAGCCTGCAGAAGGGTTGTTTGGATTTGTATAACCTATCAAAAAAGACATTCCCGCCGGCGCGCCGGGGCTTCCGGCTACCCCTGTATGTGTGCCGAGTATGAAATCAACATTTGATTTTGTGAAATTATAGGCGTTGGTGGAATCTGTTCCCGTAACTATTGAACTGTGCAGCGCGGCTATGTATGCCATGTTTCCCGCGTGCCTGAGCGAACCCCAGTCTGTTCTGTGCGCGTATCCGCAGGAAGTCATGAGCCCCCTGTAAGCGTTTACTTCGGTCTGGAGCTGTGTTCTGTATGTAGTATTGCCGGTTGCCTTAAATAACTCATAAGTTACGATAGGCTCCACACGGTCGTAGCAAAATGTCCAGTTAGTGGGCATTGTAAAACTGTTCTGTGTGAAATTTTGTGCTTTTGTCAGATAAGTTGCAGCATCCGCGCTGTTTCCCCTTGCCACCGCAGCCCTGCGTATTGAGATTGCCCCCCATGCCATATCATCCCCCCAGTTTGCAGCCCCGTAGTAAGGGGAGCTATCCGCATTTCCCGGGCTGGTTTCACCTGTTGCCAGATACGCTTTTGCCTTGTTATAACATTCAGTCGCGTACGCTGCATTATAAGGCTGATAAGCTATGGACATGAGAGCAAGGGCGGCGGCAGAATCACCCGCGATATTTGAAGCACCCGACGAAGCAAATCTGACCGGGCGCGATCCGTTTGACTCTCCCCCCTGAGCAACTGTGTAATTAAGGCTGTAATAACGGGCTTCCGCGAAAAACTGATGCGCGGTCCCGTCCCCTTTCTGAAAATAAAAACCGGACCCGGTATGCGCTTTTATCAGCCAGTCTGTAAAAACTTTTGCCTCATCAAGTATGTCAGGCACACCGTTTGCCGGAGGCGCGGAATTAGCCGTTGAATATCTGTCTTCAAAGGAGTCTGGAAACTCAAGGAATGCGTGTATTATTACCGCTGCGGAGTAAGGGGCCGTCTGGCCGAATAAAATGTGGTCGCCGCAGTCGTGCCACCCGCCCGTCAGGTCAAGCCCTTGTGCCTGCCCGTCTTTTACATGACATGCCCCGTGTACCCAGGAATTTGTATTTCCGCACCTTTGTGCGCCGTAAAAATAACCTGCAAGGTGTATTGCTTCCCTGTAATTATGGGAAAAAACCGCGCTGCTAAAAATAAGCATAAACAACGAATAAACCATAATTTTAAAAGCACGGCTTTTTAGCACAGTTTTCGTTGTCATTTTAAACCTCATCATATACTTTTGTAAGCCATTTACAATTACTCACTTATATAGACTGTTAATTATAACAATTGTTTCGGTAAATGTGAATAC
>CAYGHG010000077.1:0-12265 GCA_964349515.1 uncultured Spirochaetia bacterium | reverse complement strand
AAACTGAAAACTGGAAACTGAAAACTGGAAACTGAAAACTGGAAACTGAAAACTGAGAAGCGAAACGCAAAACAGAAAACAGGAGAAGAACGATGTCGGTGATGAAGGCTAAGGATAAAAAATACATAGCGAATACATTCAACCGCTACAATGTTGAATTCTCGCGCGGTAAAGGTGCTGTGCTTTACGGCAAAGACGGCAAAGAATATATTGATATGGTGGCGGGTGTTGCTGTCAGCCTTCTCGGCTACAACGACCCGGCGGTTAACGCCGCGATAAAGGCGCAGGTCGGCCGTTACACGCACCTTTCAAACTGGTTTTTCAGCGATTCCCAGATCAAGCTCGCGGAAAAACTTGTCACGCTTAACGGCTGGGGCAAGGTGTTTTACGTGAATTCCGGGGCCGAGGCGGTGGAAGTCGCGATAAAGATAGCTCGCAAATGGGGCATGCTGCACAAGGGCGGCGCCAATGAAATCATAACAATGAAAAATTCTTTTCACGGCCGCACCATAAACGCCCTCTCGGCCACGGGGCAGGAGAAGTTTCACAAGTACCTGAACCCAAGGGCGCCCGGCTACAGCTACGCGGAGTTTAATGATATAAAAAGCCTTGAAAAACTCGTGACAAAAAAGACGGCTGCGGTACTGATTGAGCCGGTGCAGTGCGAGGGGGGAGTGCACGTCGCGGAAAAGAAATACATGAAGGCGCTGGCCTCGCTGTGCAAAAAAGAAAAAATACTTCTGATAGCAGACGAGATACAGACCGGGCTTGGCAGGACGGGAAAGTTCTTCGCCTACATGCATTACGGCATAAAGCCGGATATGGTGGTTGCCGCAAAGGGCCTGGGCGGAGGGCTGCCGCTGTCTTGTGTGATTGGCGGTGAAAAGGCGCTTTCTGTTTACGGAGCGGGTGACCACGGCACCACTATGGGAGGAAACCCGGTATCGTGCGCCGCGGGGTTTGCGGCTGTCACAAAGGTAAGCTCAAAAAAAATGGGAGCTGAGGCCTCTAAAAAAGGCGGGTACCTGGCCGGCAGGCTGGCGTGCCTGCACACTGACCGGGTCAGGGAAGTGCGCGGCCTCGGGCTGATAGTCGGGGTTGAGTTTGATTCGGATATAGGGCCCGAAGTGACCAAAAAGGCGCTTGAAAAAGGGCTCATAATAAACTGCCCCAAGCCGAACATCATAAGGCTGGTTCCGCCTCTTGTGATAAACAAGAAGCAGATTGACAGGGCGGTTGGAATATTAAAGGAAGTGCTGGAAGAGATCTGATAAAAGCGGGATATGTTTCGCTTACAAAGAATTTAATCAGGAGGTAATCGCAGATGATTAATATCGAGAAGTTCAAAAGGAAAGACCTGATTTCAATAGAGGATATGTCAAAAGAGGAGCTGGAAACGATACTGAATGTATCCGAAATGATAAAGGCAAAGCAGCGCAACAGGGAGCTTTTTGTGCCGCTGCTCGGAAAATCGCTCGCCATGATTTTCCGCAAGCCCTCCACGCGCACCAGGGTTTCTTTTGAAATGGCGATGTTTCAGTTAGGCGGCGCCGCTATGTACTTAAGCCCGGGAGAGATACAGATGGGCCGCAGCGAATCGGTTGCCGACACGGCAAAGGTGCTCTCCCGGTTTGTTAACGGGATTATGATAAGGACTTTCGCGCACGATGAGGTAAAAGAACTTGCTGCGAATGCGTCCATACCGGTCATAAACGGGTTGACTGATTTTTCGCACCCGTGCCAGATAATAGCCGACCTGTTTACGCTTAAGGAAAAGAAAAAGGCGCTTTCCGGGCTGACGGTGGCGTATGTGGGCGACGGAAATAATGTATGCAACTCGTGGCTTTTTGCCGCGCCCAAGATGGACATAAACTTAAGGGTGGCTTCGCCCAAGGGGTTTGAGCCTGACTCTGCCGTGGTTGAAAAATCAAAGGCTTTTGCGGCGGTTTCAAAGACAAAAGTGATTATCACTAACAGCGCGGAAGAGGCTGTTGAGGGCGCTGATGTAGTTTACACCGATGTCTGGGCGAGTATGGGGCAGGAAGAACAGGCTGAAGAGAGAAAAAAAGTTTTTGTGCCGTATCAGATAAATGCGGGGCTGATAAAAAAAGCAAAGCCCGACTGCCTGGTAATGCACTGCCTGCCCGCGCACAGGGGCGATGAGATAACCGACGAAGTAATGGACGGCGCGCATTCAGTAGTGTTTGACCAGGCGGAAAACAGGCTCCACGCACAGAAGGGGATACTGGCGCTGCTGATGGGGAGATAGAGACAGTGTAAAGTTAATACAAAACACAATTATGACCAATAAGGAGCGGAGAAGATGAAAAAAGTTACAAAGGCGGAAAAGGTTGTTCTGGCTTACTCGGGCGGGCTTGACACATCTATTATCGTGCCATGGCTGAAAGAAAACTACGGCTGTGAGGTAATAGCCTGCGTCATAGACGTCGGGCAGGTTGATGATTTTAAAAAGGTGGAAAAAAAGGCCATAGCAAGCGGGGCTTCAAAAGTATATGTGATGGACAAAAAAGAGGAATTCATGCGCGAGTATGTTTTCCCCATGATAAAGTCAGGGGCCGTATATGAGGGCAAGTACCTGATGGGAACCTCCATCGCGAGGCCGATAATCGCGAAAACGCAGGTGGAAGTGGCGCTGAAGGAAAACGCCGACGCGGTGTCGCACGGCGCGACCGGCAAAGGAAACGACCAGGTGCGTTTTGAAGTCACCTACAAGGCGCTCGCGCCTCATCTGAAAATAATAGCGCCGTGGAAGATATGGGACATACGCTCCCGCACACAGGCGATAGACTACGCAAAGGCGCACAACATACCGGTAACCGCCTCAAAGAAAAAACCATATTCCGAGGATGACAACCTGTGGCATATCTCGCACGAGGGCGGCATACTTGAGGATCCGGCAAAGGAAGCGCCCTCCGAAATACTGGTCAAGACAAGCGCGATTGAAAACGCGCCTGATAAGGCTGAATACGTAACCATAGCGTTTGAAAAAGGCGTTCCCGTATCGGTCAACGGTAAAAAAATGAAGCCCGTTGAAATGATGAACAAATTAAACGCCTTGGGCGGCAGGCACGGTGTGGGGCTTGTTGACATGGTTGAAAACAGGCTGGTAGGCATAAAGTCGCGCGGTATTTATGAAACGCCGGGCGGCACCATACTTTACTACGCGCACAGGGAGCTTGAAGAACTCACGCTTGACCGCGATACGCTTCATTTCAAGGAAACCGCTGCCGTTAAATTTGGCGAGCTGGTTTATAACGGAATGTGGTTTTCGCCGCTTCGCGAGGCGTTGTCGGTATTCATAGACAAAACCCAGGAGACTGTTACAGGCGAAGTAAAGGTGAAACTTTTCAAAGGCCATGTAATGAGCGCGGGCAAAAAATCGCCCCACTCCATGTACCTTGCCTCTTACGCCACATTTGAGGAAGATGAAGTGTATTCGCAGAAGGACGCGGACGGATTTATAAATCTTTTCGGGCTTCAGGTCAAGATATTCAACCAGGTCAACAAAAGGCAGAGCGGAAAAAAGAAGGGCAGATAAGGGAGGCTTTTAATGAAAAAAACATGGTCGGGCCGTTTTAAGAAACCGCTTAACCCCGAGGCTGACGCTTTTAACGCTTCGGTTTGGTTTGACAAGAGGCTCTTTAAGTATGATGTGGAGGCGGGGCTTGCACACACAAAGGCGCTTTTTAAGGCAAAGGCCGTCACCAAGGAAGAGTACCTGAAAATAACAGGCGGGTTAAAGGCGCTTTTAAAAAAAGAGCGTTCAATATTTTTTTCAAAATATGAAGACGTCCACTCTGCGGTTGAAATGGAACTCGTCAAGCTGATAGGGGTGACGGGAAAAAAACTGCACACAGGCAGGAGCAGAAATGACCTGGTGGCGACCGATACGAGGCTTTTTGTAAAAGAGGAAGCCGGCCGCATAAGGCAGTACATAAAAAAACTGATGCGCGCTCTTGTCACGCTCGCGGAGGACAGCCGGGGCAGCTATATGCCGGGGTACACACACATGCAGCAGGCTCAGGTAATAGGCGTTTCGCAGTGGTTTCTTGCCTATTTCAGCATGTTTAAACGGGATTCCGAACTGTTTAAGTTTGTGCTGTCGCGCGCCGACAGGATGCCTCTCGGCGCGGGGGCTCTCGCGGGCAGCAACTACGCGATAGACAGGAACTTAACCGCGGCAGAGCTGAAATTTTCTTCCGTGTGCGAGAACAGCGTTGACGCCGTCTCTGACAGGGATTTTATGCTGGATTTTCTCTACGCCTGCTCGGTTACGGCAATGCACCTCTCAAGGCTCGCGGAAGAGATAATAATTTATAATTCCGCGGAGTTTAAATTCATAGAAATTGACGACTCGTTCGCGACAGGCTCCAGCATAATGCCGCAGAAAAAAAACCCGGACATAGCCGAACTCCTGCGCGGAAAGACAGGGGGCTTTTACGGCTCGCTGATGGCGGGGCTCTCCATGATGAAGGGGCTGCCGCTTGCCTATAACAAAGACCTGCAGGAAGATAAAATTCTGATTTTCAGGGCCTGCGACGAGATAAAGCCGATGCTTTCAATTGCCGAAAAACTGATACGGCATATTACATTCAGGACGGCCGCGGGAAAAGCCGCGAAAAACTCCTTTCTCTACGCTGTGGATTTTGCCGACTATCTGGTCACAAAAAAGAAACTCTCTTTCAGGGAGGCGCACGAGCTTACCGGGAAACTTGTGGCATACTGCGTGGAAAACGGCAAGGACTTCGGCGAACTCTCCTCCAAGGAAGCAAAAAAAGTTTCAAAACATTTTGATGACGCGGTCTTTGCCCTTTTAAAGCCTTCACGCTCGGCAGAAATGAAAAAAACATCCGGCTCCACATCGCCCGGGTCCATAGAAGAGCAGATTGCCGCCGCAGGGCAGTACCTGAAAGATGAAGCTTGAGCATCATGTAATGGCGAGCGCGCCTGTTGCCGCGGGCGTATGGTTTTTTACCGGGAATATCTGGTATGTGGCACTTTCGCTTTTTCTCGGGTTTCTCGTGGATGTTGACCACGTTATAGACTACATACGCGAGGAAAGGAAGTTCAATTTTAAGGATCTGTTTGTTAAATCATATAAGGGCGATTTTGAAAAACTTTACGTAATATTCCACGGCTGGGAATACATAGCGCTCGCCTGGGCAGGCGCGCTGATTACAGGAGCGCCGGAGTTCGGGGTTGTCTTTACCGTGTCATACCTCGTGCATATGATACCCGACCAGCTCATGAACAACGTAAAACCTCTCGGCTATTCCATACTGTACAGGTGGTCAAAGGGCTGGGTGATGAGTGAATTTTTTTACACAGGCAGAAAAGACAAGTGTAAAGGTTCAAAGAACGAAGGGCGAGTGTAAAGGTGTAAAGTGTAAAGGTTCAAAGTACGAACTGTAAACTGCAGACTGTAGACTTTAAACTTTAGACTCTTTTTCTCAGAGCGGAGGCTTAAATGAATGACTATTACAGGGTAATAATACTTCTTTTCGCTGCGGGTTTTACCGCAATTACCGGGCAGGCGGTATTTTTTAGGGAGATGCTCTCAGCCGCTTCGCCTATGGAATCAGGCCTTGCGGCCATGATTTTCTTTTGGTCGGCAGGCGCGGTACTGTCAGTTTCGCTTTTCTATGAAAGAGCAATTCTGAAGCTGACCGCAAAAAAACTGATGGTGCTGACAGCCCTCCTGACGGCTGCGAACGCTTTTGTAACGCTTCTCGCGCCGGTACTTCTGAGGTTTATTGCAGGCGCTTTTGAAGTCAGAGGCCCGGCCGAAGCCTTTTTATGCGCCGCGCCGGCTTTACTGACGGGTGCCATGACAGCGGTGCTTTTTGCCGTTTTAAGCCTTGCCCTTACTATTCAGAGAAAAGAAGTCATAGCCAGAAGCGCCATAGCTGTATTCGCGGCAGGGTGCGTAAGTGCGGGCATAATCTTTTCGCTTTTCGCGGCCGGCCGCCTGCCGCCTCTCATGCTGCTTTACTGGACGGGGATAATAAACATGGCTCTTGCATACATTCTCTTCAGGGAAAAAGGCCCCGAGGGAAAAGTTATAACCCTCTCAATAGTCACTATGGCGATTATCTATCTCATGCCTCTTATGGGAGGCATACCGGAGCGTTTTGATGCTTACACTTTTTCGCTTTCGAAAAAAGGAGAGCAGGTACTGCACGTTTCAGAGTCGGCAAATGAAAAGACAGCCATAACAAAAAAAGAGGGTGTTTACAGCCTTTACGTAAACGGCTCAAAACGGTATGAGTACCCCGGCTCGGGGCTTGCAAGACTGGTTTCTTCCGCCGCGCCGCAAGGTGACGTATTATTAATAGAAGGAGGCTACGCAGGCGGGGTCAACGAGAGAAAAAAGTATCCCGCGGCAGCGTCGGTATCCGCACTTGAGCCTTTTGCGGAATCTGCATACGCTTCTGCGTTATTTTTCGGGGCTGATATTGCCAACACCGTTAACGTGAGATTTATCTACGGTGACCCCGAGGCGTTTTTCAGAAGCGCGCCTGACAGGAAGTTTGACACTATAATTATTAATACTGCAGGGGAAAGTTCTGTCGCTTCGTTGAGGCTGCGTTCCGCAGGACTTTTTAAAAATGCGGAAGGCGCGCTGAAAAGCGGGGGCTCAATTACCTCCCTTCATTCAAACGGCGGCAGCGGGCCGGTTCCGGCCGCTTTCAGTGACAGCCTGAGGCAGGCATTTTTCGGAGGCGCGAAAGGCTCTGTTTTTGCCCTGGGAGCAGCGGCGATTGCGGTGCTGTGCGCGCTGCTTGCATTCGGGTTTTCAAAGCAGGGGGGCAGCGCGCTTCCGCCGGTTTTTTCGGCAGCGGCTTCGTTTATTTCCATATCCCTTCTCATAACACTTGCCTGGTTTTTTCAGTGGCTTTACGGCGGTCTTTACAGATATATAGGAATTATTCTTGCCATCTACTGGGCAGGGCTGCTGGCAGGCGCTTTTTTCTCGGGCAGGGCCGCGGAATGGGAGCGGCCGCTTATGGCAGGCGCCGTTATTTTAAACGCAGCTGTTTTGTTTACCATATATTTTTCGCCCGGTGCGGCTGTTGCTGTCATGCTTTTTACCGCGGCCGCGGGTTTCATACAGGGCGCGATGTTTAATTCCAGGCTGAGGTTTTTCGGGGCGGCGGCTCTTCAGACTTTTGAGTCGGCGGGCGCAGCAGCGGCGGCATTGTGCGCCGCGATATTTGTCCTGCCTGCGCTCGGTGCCGCGGGGCTGCTGATTATTAACGCGGTAATAGCCGCGGCGGTGTTTCTCTCGCCCTCCGGCGGGGATAAATGAAAGCGCGGGAAAAGGAATTCTCAAAGCTGATTGAAGTAATGTCAAGGTTAAGGGGTGACGGCGGATGCCCCTGGGACAGAAAACAAACGCACAGGACGCTTCTCCCCTACATACTTGAAGAAGCATACGAGGTGATTGAGGCGGTTAAAAAAGGGAAAGATGCGGAACTGAAGGAAGAACTCGGCGACCTTTTGCTTCAGGTAGTCTTTCACAGCGAGATTGCGCGCTCAAGGGGCAGGTTTGACATTTATGAAGTGATAGAGGGTTTAAATCACAAACTCATCTCCAGGCATCCCCATGTTTTCGGGGACAAAAAGGGGTTAAAGACCGGAGCGCTTGTGCGCGACTTCTGGGAAGCCGAAAAGAAAAAAACTAAAAAAAGAAAGTCAGTGCTTGAGGGTGTGCCCAAAGCGCTGCCTGCTCTTTTGCGCTCGCGCAGGCTCCAGTCAAAGGCGCGGTCAACGGGTTTTAAATTCAGCGGGTACGGCGCTGTGATGAAAAAATACCGCGAAGAACTCTCTGAGCTCCGAGAAGCGGCTGAAAAAGGGTACAGAAAGGGGATTTACGAAGAACTGGGGGACCTGCTTTTTGTCACCGTAACGCTCGCCGGCCAGCTTAAAATAAACCCGGAAGAGGCACTGCAGTCGGCGAATGACAAGTTTACCCGCCGTTTCAGAAAAATCGAGAAACACATAAAACATGATATGACCGAAAAAGAAATGCTGGCTTTATGGGCGGCAGCTAAAAAGAGCGTGAAAAAATGAGTGCGGTAAAAACAACCGGCAGTGTGACATACAGGGCGTGGAGGGTGAGAAAACCCCGTGCTGCTGCGATAATGGTGCACGGCATGGGCGCGAGTTCATCGAGATTTGAGGAACTCTCGGTTTTTCTTAACAAGTCGCGTGTAAACTGCTATGCGGTAGAGCTTGAGGGCCACGGAGTGCTTGCCGCAGGTGAAGGGCATGCGAAAGGGCATGTAAGGTCTGCCGCGGTTTTTCACTCTGAAATAAAGGCTTTAAAAAAAATGGCGATTGAAGAGTGCAAAGAGGTGCCTTTTTTCATCATAGGCGAGTCTATGGGCGGGCTTTTGGCGGCTTCACACGTTCTTTTCCGCGACAGTGCCTATGCGGGCCTCATCTTAAGCGTGCCTGCTTTTAAGGACCGCTTCAGCTGGAATTTTTTTCAGAGGGCAGCGATATTCTTAAAACTTTTCAGACACGCGGATGAAGGGGTAGAGGCGCCATACAAAGATGAGGACCTGACGAGCGACCTTAAGATGCTGAAAAAGATGAAGAAGGACCGCTCAGAGCATAAAAAAGCTTCGCCTTTGCTTTTGCGGGAGCTCTTCGTTGAAATGTTCAGGGCTTCAATGTTTATCGGAAAACTTAATGTCCCGCTTCTAATGCTTTTATCCGGCAGGGACGCGCTTATTGACACAGAGTATTCAAAAAAAGTCTTTGAAAAAATAAAATGCCCCAAAGAACTCATTGTTTATGAAAACAGCCTTCACGCACTGCTGATGGAAAAGAACAGGAAAGAGATTTACAGGGATATTTTAAGGTGGATAAAGGAAAAAGCAGTTGTTCTAAGCTGAAAACTGAAAGTTTGAAGCTGAAAGTTAAAACTTAAGGCTTAAAAGCCCCTCTCGCCTGGCATCTATACCCAAAGGGGCGGGGATATGATATTGCACACAGTACCGCCTGTAAATACAGTTTGCTTTATTGCTTTTTTTTTCATATAATCACACGGATTAGAAATTGCATGTAAGCCGGCAAGAGAACCGTAACAGAAGGTGTTTTTAACCCCCTGTCCCGTGTCTCCCTGACTTAAAACTCTATTAAAGGATGGTATTATATTAATGAATAAGATAAAGAACATAGCGATAGTAGCGCACGTAGACCACGGTAAGACCACGCTGGTTGACGCGCTTTTAAAGCAGTCGGGCGTTTTCGGCCGCCAGACTGACCAGGTGGGCGAGCGGGTTATGGACTCAAACGACCTGGAGCGCGAGCGCGGAATAACCATATTTTCAAAAAACGCCTCTTTTAGGTATAAAGAACATAAAGTAAACATAGTAGACACCCCGGGCCACGCGGATTTCGGCGGCGAGGTACAGCGTATTTTGAAAATGGTTGATTCCGTACTGCTCGTGGTTGACGCTTTTGAAGGCACGATGCCCCAGACCAAGTACGTCCTGAAAAAATCACTTGAAGCCGGGCTTATGCCCATAGTTGTCATAAACAAGATAGACAGGCCCAATGCAAGGCCTGATGAGGTTTTAAACATGGTGTTTGACCTTTTTGTGGAACTAAATGCCGCAAACGACCAGCTGGATTTTCCGGTTATGTACGCCTCGGCAAGGGACGGCATAGCAAAATACCATATGACGGATGAGTCAAGTGACATGACGCCTCTTTTTGACATGATTATCAAGCACGTTGAAAACGCTTCTGGGGACGCTTCCAAGCCTTTTCAGTATCTGGTATCAAACATAGAGTACGATAATTTTGTGGGCAAGATGGGGACGGGCAAGGTGCACAACGGCGCCTTGAAGCGCGGTGACGAGGCATATCTGATAAAAAAGGACGGCTCAAAGCACCTCTTCCGTGCGACCAAGATTTTTACATACGACGGTATGGCAAAAGTGGAAGTGGAAGAAGCGCGCGCAGGGGATATTGTTTCAATAGCGGGTGCGGAGAATGTGGACGTGGGAGATACAATGGCGTGCAAAGAGTTTCCTGAGGCGCTTCCCACAATTGACATTGATAAGCCCACGGTTTCGATGAATTTCATGGTCAATAACTCGCCTTTTGCGGGCAGGGAGGGAAAATTTGTTACTTCCCGCAACATACTGGAGAGGCTGCAGAAGGAACTGCAGACAAATGTAAGCATCGTGCTTGAAATGACCGAGGCAACTGATTCTTTCATTGTCAAGGGGCGCGGAGAGCTGCAGCTCTCAATACTGATTGAAAACATGAGGCGCGAGGGTTTTGAACTTCAGGTCTCAAAACCCAAAGTAATATTCAGGGAAATAGGCGGAAAACTTCAGGAGCCCGTAGAGCATGTAATAGTGGACGTGCCCAATGAATTCACAGGGGCTATTATTGAAAAGATGGGGCTGCGCAAGGGCGAGATGACGAATATGGTGCAGGGTACAGGCGGCTACACGAGGCTTGAGTTTCACACGCCCACGCGCGGTTTGCTCGGTTTTAGAAACGAATTTTTAACCGAGACACGCGGACAGGGAATACTTAACCACAGCTTTCACGAATACGGGCCGTTTAAAGGGGAAATCTCCGGGCGAAGCAGGGGCGTGTTGATTGCTCTTGAAGACGGCATTACCGTGGCCTATGCGCTTGACAAACTGCAGTCGAGGGGGGCTTTCTTTGTTATGCCGGGAACCGAAGTTTATTCGGGAATGATGGTGGGGGAAAATACCCGAGAGGATGATATCATAGTCAACGTTAACAGGGAAAAGAAACTTACCAATATGCGCGCCTCGGGCTCTGACGACGCGATAAGGCTGGAGCCGCCGAGAAAATTTTCTCTTGAGCAGGCGATGGAGTACATTAATGACGATGAGCTTCTGGAGATAACGCCAAAAAGCATCAGGATGCGTAAAAGGATACTGGACAAGCACAAGAGAAAGAGCGCCGAGAGGGAAGCGGACAGGATCCTGGAAGAAAATTAAAGAAGCGAAGCAAGCGACTGTATGGTAAAGATTAACCCAAAGGCAAGGATTACAAAACCTGAAAGTATATTGACAAGGAAGAGATGAAAACCCGCCAGCCTGCCCTGAAGGAATTTCAGGTTTAACGAAAGAAACAGCCACCAGAAAAGCGAGCCGAAAAACACACCTATGACATACGGCGCGGCCTCTGTCTTTATCAGGGAGAGCCCCGCGAAAACGGCGGTAAATGAAACAAGGGTAAAGGGGTTTGCCAGCGTCAGAAGAAAAGCAGACACATAATCTTTTGCATATTCCCGCGTCCTGGGCTGTGAGATGTCAATTGCTGTAACGCTCTTTTTTGCGGCTGACAGCCCGCCGATTATGATAAGAGCTATGCCGCCGGCGAGCTTAAGCCAGGAGGCGTTAAAAGAGATAAAATTAATAACAGCGTACATGCCTGATGCCGCTGCAAACATATAAAGCGCGTCTGCTGAAGCCGCGCCGAGCCCGGTCATGAAGCCGGAGCGGAAGCCCGATGTCACAGTCCGCTGTATGCACAAAAGCCCGATAGGCCCGAGAGGCGCCGCTATCGCTAATCCGAGTGCAAAGGCTTTTGTGAAAGCTTTTAGTGTCTCGATTTCAATGTTCATGGGGCAAAGTATATCACAGAATAAAGGGATAAAAAACATTGATTTTATGGTTTTAAATACGTATAATCAGCAATATCCAAAATCAGACGGGTACGATATAATAAGAAATTATAAGCGGAGAGATGGCCGAGTGGCTTATGGCAACTGCCTGCTAAGCAGTTGACCTGGTAACGGGTTCGGGGGTTCGAATCCCCCTCTCTCCGCCATTTTATTTTCAGGAGCGCGGCAAGCGAGCGAAGCTGAACGGGTTCGCCCACTTCGTGGATCGCATGCCGTAAGCCGCAGTAAACCGCGGCAACGGCCTGCGAAATCCCCCTCTCTCCGCCATTTTATTTTCAGGAGCGCGGCAAGCGAGCGAAGCTGAACGGGTTCGCCCACTTCGTGGATCGCATGCCGTAAGCCGCAAAGTCGAACTGACGGCCCGGCGGAAAAATAACACATCCGCCCTTGCCATCCGGAGCTATTATCGTGCCCCCCCCTATTCCAAAAAGCTGGGAAAAAGGGGGCGTTGACCTTACGTTTTTTTCATCTTTTTCGTTCAGACCTTTGTTCTTTATTTAAAGCTGTTTTTATGTTATAAATATATAATATTTGTCAAAGGGAGCTATAATAAAC
>CAYGHG010000076.1:0-12322 GCA_964349515.1 uncultured Spirochaetia bacterium | reverse complement strand
TAAACTGTGGACTATAAACTGTGGACTATAAACTGTGGACTATAAACTGTGGACTATAAACTGTGGACTCAGATTAAAAATAAGCTCTGAACCTTTAGCGGGATTGTGGTATAGTGGGTTATAAAATAATTTACATGGGAGGTTTTATATGCCGGAAGTAAAGTGGGACATAGTAAAACAGCTTGGAGTAATAAGCGAGGGGTCGGGCGGGTGGAAAAAAGAGATGAATATTATTTCGTGGAATTCAAAGGCGGCCAAACTTGACATACGTTCGTGGGATACAAGCCACCAGAAAATGTCAAAGGGTATCACCCTGAACAAAGACGAGGTAAAAAAAATAAAGGAAATGCTTAACGCTATTGACGTTGATACGCTGGAAATCTGAGGAGAAAAGATGAAGCATACGCAGGGCCGGCAGGGCAGGGTTTTTGTGCTGCGTTTTGAGCACGGCGATGATTTTAACCTTGAACTTGAAAAGTTTGCCGTTAAAAAAAAGATTGCCGCAGGTTTCATAACATTTTTAGGGGCGCTTCATAAGGGTGAAATGGCTGCGGGCCCGAAAAAACCCGTAATACCCCCTCAGCCGAACTGGCTGAAATTTGACGGCGCGTGGGAGGTTTTCGGGACAGGCTCGCTCTTTACCGGGAAAAAAGGGGAAAAATACGTTCACCTTCATACTTCAATGGGAAAGAACAAACGCACTATCACAGGCTGTTTGAGAAAAAACGTAAAGGTTTTTATGGTAATTGAAGCACTGCTTGTTGAGGTAAAGGGCGCAAAGGCGTCAAAGGGAATTGACGCCGCCTCAGGGCTGAATATGTTGAAAATCGGATAATATGCTGATATAATTTATTCTGATGTCACAATACTGCAAGGAGGAGAAATATGAAAGAGGCAAAAAAGGCAGAGGGGCTTTTTTACACATTGAACGGGATTCACGAGACCTTTGACCCGCGCAGTAATTTATTCATACAGGCGCGTTTTGAAAACGGCGTAATGCACGGGGCATACAGGGAGTTTTACGACGAAGAAAAAAAGAAAACGCGCACTGAGGGCAGGTTTGAAGACGGTATGAGGCAGGGCGTGTGGACCATGTATGACCGGCGCTCCAGGGTTGAGAGCGTTGAGATATTTAACCGCGGGGAAATACTGGAGAGGACGCTCTACGACGACGAAGAGTAGTCCGCATAAAAACGGAGGGCAGTTATGGCAGGTGTGACGGTATCAACAGAGAAAAAGGGAAATGTATCGGTGGTAAAAGTCACGGGGTTCATTGACTCGGACAATTCGTCCGCGCTTGAAAAAGAGCTGACGGCCCTCGTTAAAGCAAAAAGTTACAGGATAATAATTGACCTGCACGGCGTGGATTATGTAAGCTCGGCAGGGTGGGGTATTTTTATCAGTTATGTGCAGGAACTGAGGAAAAACAAGGGTGACATAAAGTTTTCCAACATGAGGCCCGAGGTGCGCGAGATTTTTGAGCTTCTTGATTTTGCGAACATTCTTGAGTACCATGTCAGCGTTGACAGCGCGATTCGAGCCTTCTGAATAATGAAAGGTTTAAGAGGGGCTTTTCTTGCGTTTCTTTTGCTGTGGCTGCCGGTAATTGCCGGCGCTGAGTTTCTTCTTGTCAAAAGCTATGCCGAGGCGCTTCCGCAGTTTTCATTTTTTACAAAAAACAGGATAATGTCATATGACATACCCTCTGACCCCGGGCTTACCGCAGCCTCTTTTTCGCTTGCTTTTAACGGGGTGCTCGCGGGTTCTTTTGACGGGGAGATGTATTCCTTATATATCAAAAAAGACCACATAAACCCCTATTCTGATTCTATCGTGAGGGTTTTTGACGCTGACGCCACGGGAAACACCTACTCCGCAAAAGAAGACTGGGGGGTGCATTATCTGGGGCTCGGGGTGAGAAAGTATTTCGGTGAAAACGTATTCGCTCCCGGTGAGGCGGTGTTTTACGCGGGAGCTGATTTTGGAATGTGGTTTACAGCTTCAACAGAGGCTGACCTGACAGTGGCTTACGGCTCTGTGGCAAACGGAAAGATAAGGGCGCAGGGGAGTTTCTGGGGCGGCTCTGTGGAAGCGGGCGCAGACTACTGGTTTGCGAACTCTTTCGGAGTAACGCTAAAGGCGGGCTACAAAATATGCGCGGGTAAAACAGTGAATACCGTTTATCAGGGTAATTTAAAACCCGCAGGGATAAGCGACAGATATGAGACAGATTTGAACTACTCGGGGCTTTACCTGCAGTTTGGGTTAATGCTGGGGTTTCAGGAATATTAGTTGAAGTTAAGGCATAAGAAAATATAAGATAAAGACAGAAGACAGAAGTGATAGACAAGAACCGTTTTTGTTTATAACTTCTGTCTTCTGTCTTTTGTCTTATAAACTTGACTTTATTCACTTGTATGCTATAATATTACTGAAAAGGTGATATACAGGAGTGAGGCGGAGCAAAGATAAGCGGCAGGGCCACTGATAAGAGTCAACCCTCCCAACCCCCCTTTTATCACCCTGCCGCTAAAAAAATCCGGGGACTGAAAACCCGGATTTTTTTAGTTTAGAGTCTACAGTTTGCAGCATTGGCAGTTACCAAGCCTCCAAGCCTCCAAGCCTCATTGTTGTAATTATTGGTTGACACAAAAACATTGTAAATATATAATACGTTAACAATTTTTTGTAAGAGCGGGAATAGCTCAGTGGTAGAGCGTCTCCTTGCCAAGGAGAAGGTCGCGGGTTCAAGCCCCGTTTCCCGCTCCATAAAATAGGGAGGTTTAGATGAAAAAAGTACTCGCAATCCTTTCTGTTTCAGTCTTTTTGCTTGTTTTAAGCCCCGTTTTTATAGGTTCCTTTGATGATTTTGACCTTCCACCTCCTGATATGGAAGATGATTTTCTTCCTCCGCCTGATGATTTCGGCGGGACAGACGATGCGCCTCCTCCGCTTGATGATTTTGGCGGGACAGACGACGCTCCGCCGCCGCTTGATGACTTGGACAGCGATATGCCGCCTCCTCCCATGGAAGAAGATGCCTCTGCGCCGCCTTCTTTTGACGATGACGACCTTGCCCCGCCGCCGCTTGAAGACGCTTTTGCAGACAGCGACGACCTGGCACCGCCTACTTTTGATGATGAGGAAGAAATGGCTCCTCCGCCCGCGCCCGTAAAGCAGGCTGTAAAGACGGTAAAAAAGGCCGCTGCCCCGGCAGCCGGCACTTCAAGATATAATGTTGTAAGAGGCGACAGCCTGTGGAAGATAGCGGGAAAAAAATCAATATACAGCAATTCTTTTAAATGGCCCCTTTTATTTAGGGCAAATAAAAACATAATAGAGGACCCGGATCTTATTTATCCGAGGCAGAACCTGCAGGTCAGAAAGAATTTTACTGGTGAGGAAGTAAAGGATGCCGTCAGAAAAGCAAAAGAGACGCCCCCTTATGAGCCGCACACCACGCCGAGGAAACAGCTTCCGATAAAATACTGAGACGTGATTTAAAAAGCCTCTATCTTTTTATTAAGGTAGGGGCTTTTTTTTTTGGAGAGTGATGAAAAAAATAATAGCATTTACAGCCATACAGATTGTACTTCTGACATCCGCGCTTTGCGGCCAGGATTTTTATTCAAACCCTGCGGAATACTCATTTGCAGAAGAACTCTTCAGGGGCAACAACTTCCGCTTAAGCCGCAGCCTTTTTGAGTCCTATTCGGCCTCTGTGCCCGAATCTGCCCTGTCGGGCGACACCAAGTTTATGTCGGCCGAGGCAGAGTACAATATGGGGCTCTACTCAAAAGCGATGAAGAGTTACCGCGAGATACTTGACAAATACCCGCGGGCGGGGTTAAAGCACAGGCCCGAGGTATTCTACAGAATAGCAGGCTGTGCCTATCAGATGCGCTCATACCAGGAAAGCCTCGCGCATATAGAGCAGCTTTTAAAAGAACACCCCGAAAGCTATCTGGTAAAAGACGCCCTGATGCTCAAAGCCGAGAACCTGTTTTTGCTTGAAAGGCACGCAGAGGCGCTTGATGTTTTAAACAAACTCGGGGCCTATCAGGACTATGCCTATTTTGATTATGTCTATTACCTGACCGGCAGGATATTTTATGAAAAGGCCTCCGCGCCCGGCGCAAAAAATGTAAAGCAGGACGCGGCAGAGTCGCTGAAATATTTTGAAAGGGTCGGGAAAGAATTTCCGGAAAGCAAGATAATCAGCCGCGCCGAATTCAGAAAGGCAAACGTGTACTACCTGCTCGGGCAGTATGACAGGGCGGTTAAAATATCAGACGCGCTTTTGGCGTCTGAAAAAGAGCGCGGCTTTGTTTCGCTTGTCAGGTATTTTAAGGCGTGGAACCTCTATATGCAGGAAAAATACACTGACGCCGCAAAGTCCTACGAGTCAATAGCGGATGATTACAAAGGCGACATAATAGCGGTATGGTCCCTGTACAAAAAGGGGCTGTGCTATGAAGCCGCAGGCCGCAGGGATGACGCGCTTGCAACTTTTGCGGATGTGGTAAAAGAGCATCCCGTGACCGTGCCTGCCGCGTATTCAAAATATGCCATTGCCCAGCACTACTACAATGCCGGTGATTACTACGGCAGCCTGATACATTTTGAGGAATTAATGAGGCGCTACAACGTGGATGAGCTTACCCGCGCGGCGAAATTTATGACGGCGGATATATACCTTAAGACAGGCCGGTACGGCCGCGCCAAAGAGGCTTTTGCCGGGATAGAGAAAGAAGGGGGCAGGGATGCGGTCACCGCAAAGTATATGAGAGCCTGGTCCATGCACAAAGAGGGAGAGTTTGCGGCTTCCACCGCGCTTTTTGACGAAATAATAAAAGACGAGAACACTCCCGGCGAATTCAGGATTAAAAGCATACTTAAAGCCGGGGACAATGCTTTTGAAACAGGCGACACAGCCTCCGCATCTTCAAGGTACAACGAGGTAATAAGAAACCACGGCGGTTTTGCCGATCTTGCGGCAGAGGCGAGGTACGGGCTGGGCTGGATTGAATATAAAAGGAACAATTACGACGGGGCTGCTTCATATTTTTCCAGGGCCCGCGGGCTTGCAAAAGAGAATTCATTAAAGAGCAGGGCCTATTTTATGGAGGCCAATGCAAAATATGGCGGCTACAGATTTGACGAGGCGCTTGTCATATATAATTCCATAATGAATGACGGGCGCGTGCCTCAGGAACTGAGGGATGACGCGCTTTTTTACGCGGCCTGGTGCCGCTACAGAAAGGGTGAGTTTGACGAATCCGTCAGGATGTGGCAGCAGTACGCCGGCAGGGTAAAAGACAGCGCCAAAAAAGCCGAAGCCTACTACAGGGCGGGATGGGCGTACTTTCGAAAAAATGATTTTGACAGGGCCATAAAAGAATTCGCCATCATACTGAACAATTACCCCTCCACGCACATGTATCAGGAGGCGCTTTTAAAAACAGGGGACAGCCACTACAATAAAAAAGAGTATGAAAAGGCAATATCATATTATAAGCAGCTCGTAGAGGGCTTTCCGCAGCACTACAGGGTTCCTGAGGCTCTTTACGGCACGCAGTGGTCCTACTATCAGCTCGGCAATAACGAGGCGGCAATAGAGCTCTCCAGGCAGTTTCTGGAAAAATTCCCCGGTAGTTCTTATACCCCCGAGATTTTGTACAGGGTGGCGGAGCATTACTACAACAACGGCAGGTTTGAAACTGCGGCTGCTGAGTTTTTGAAATTCATAGAGAAAAACCCCTCGCACGAGCTTGCGGACAATGCCTATTACTGGATGGGACTGTCAAACCTGAAACTGAAAAAATACCTGGAGGCGATAAGCAATTTCAGGGCGCTCAATGAAAAGTTTCCAAAAAACAAGTTTGCCGACAAGGCGCTCTTTAGGACTGCAAATGCCTATTACAGCCTGCATGACTATAAAAGCGCCATAGAAAATTACGGAGCTTTCACGGAAAAATACCCGGGCAACACGCATGAGGGGGACGCTTACTTTAACATAGCGATGTCTTACAAGCGGCTTGACGACGTGAAAAACGCCGAAACGTGGTATGTGAAATACGACGAAAAATTTCCCAAGGGCTCTTTGATTGAGCGGGCGAGAATGAATCTGGGCTATCTGCTTCAGGACGAAAAACGCTATGACGAGGCTGTAGCGGCGTTCAGAAAAGCCGAAAGCCTGGGCGGCAAAAAAGCTGTTGAGGCCCAGTTCTGGATTGCCGACTGCCTGCAGGCAAAAGGCGACAGTGCGGGAGCCATCAAAGAATATCTGAGAACGTTTGAAAAATACCCCGCGCAGGAGATGTGGTCCATAACCGCGCTTGACGCGGCGGGAAAACTATATGAAAAGCAGGGCAAATTAAAAGACGCGATAAAAATATATAAAAAAATAGCCTCTTCCACGAAGACAAAAAAGTATGTTGAGGCCGCGCTTAAAAAAGCCGGGCTGTTGGAAGAGCAGGACAGGCTGATGAACCCTCCTGCGCCTGCCCCTACGGCCGCGGAGAGCGGGGTTAAAAAATGAAAAAAATATTATTGCTTGCCGTGTTTTTGCTTGTTGCGGGGTTTGCGCGGGCCGAGGACAAGGATGGCATAACAGACATCCAGGAAGAAAAGGCATTTGCCGCGGGTGAGTACAAAGTGTCGGGTGAAGAGGACGGGCTCAATATCAAAAAAGGGGAGGGCTTTGATTTTAAGGTGCCGGAAATACTTATCACCGGCCAGGTGGACACGGCCATAATGTTAAAAAGAGAGATTACAAGCCTTGAGAACCTCCAGGACATAAAGAATGTGCTTTATGAAAAGGAAAAAATAGAGATGCCCTATTCATATTTAAAGGAAGAGGAGTTTACCCCGCAGTACCTGGGAAGGCCGGGGCAGAGTGATTTTGTGGGGCGCTTAAGGCTTGAGGCGGGCACATACGCCTCTTTTCTCGCTGAGGGGCTTGCGGCAAAATCTTTCGGTTCCATAGGGGACGGCGTTGTGAGGGTTTTTCATCACAACCATAATAATGAGAGGGTCAACAGCAGGGATACCTCTTCAAACCTGAATAACATAGACCTCTATTTCAGGGCAGACCACCACCCTTTTGAGGCGGTGTACGGTTTCTCGGGATTCCTTAATATTTTTGACAACCCTTTTCCCCTAAACAGCCTGGGCGGAAGTTTTGATTACTCCAAGGCGCTTTTAAAGGGGGCTCTTAACGGTGAAATAGAAGGCTTCGGGATAAGCGGATTGCTCTCATACGGTTACAGCGCAAAGAAGCCCGGTAATGTTTTTGCTTACAAGGAAAACATACTGTCGATAGCGGCCTCGGGCGAGAAGGATTTCATACAGGAAGAAGGAGGCAGGATTAAGGCAAATGTCAGCCTGAATCTTTCTGTTTTTGACAGGTTTTACCCCTCGGCCGGTGACACAGGCGGGTTTGACCTCGGAATTCTGCTCAAGGCCATATTCTTTTTTGAGCCGGTTAACCTGCAGGCGGGGCTGAAAATATCGGGGTACGCGGCCGGCGCCGACTATTTCTGGCTGAGCCCTTATGTCAGGGCGAGCTACATTCCGCTTTCCTGGCTCTCGGTTTACATTGATTTTACCCCTGACATGAAAGCGCCTGAATATTTTAATTTTAACGCCTCGCCTTACCTCCTGCCTTCCGCGGGTGTGAGGCCCTCTGCCGAGAACTTTGACTTCCGCGGGGGGGCGTATATTAGCGGGCTCGGGCTTTTTACCGAAATTTTCTGGGGGTCAAAAGGAATAAAAAACAACATCTACATTGACGACGCTGATTCGGACGGTATTTTTGAATACCACAACAATGACATTGAATATACATACGCAGGCATAAGCGTTGAGACGCTGAAGATGAAAGACTTAAGCGTGATTGCCTCCTACACATACAGGCACGCGGACAAAGTTTCAAACGGAAAACTTACATATTTCCCGCATTCAACAGGGGAACTAAAGGCTGTTTACGGGCTTTTTGAGTGGTCATTTAACGCGGCGCTTAAGCTTGAAAGCGGTTATATGGGTACTTCAAACGACAGGATAGGGGCGTTTGCGCTGCTTGACCTCGGGGTGGAGCGGGAGATAACCGCTAATTTCACCGCGGGGCTTAAGGTAAATAACGTTTTGAATAACACCCATTATTTGCTATATTATTACAAACTACAGGGAATAAACGGAATGCTGTCTCTGTCATACAAATTCTAAAGGAGGACTTCAATGTTCGGTGAACTCTCATTCTGGCAGATGTTTGTAAAGGGCGGGCTTACCGTCTTTGTACTGTTGGGCATATCAGTAGTTTCCTGGTTCATAATCATTGAGCGCGCGGTAAGGTTCGCCTCAATGAAAATCAGCACCAGGGAATTCATGGAAAAAATAACAAAAGCTGTTAAAAGCGGGGATGCGGATTCCGCCATCACTCTCGCGCAGACCACCCCCGGCCCTGTGGCCTCGGTTATTCTCACGGGGCTGAAAAACAGGAAACTTGACAGGGATAAAAATGAGGCAGCCATGCAGCGCGAGTTGAATTTTGAAGCGGAGCGGATGCAGCAGTATCTGGGGATACTCGGCTCAATAGGAAACGTCGCGCCCTTTATAGGGCTGTTCGGGACGGTCATAGGGATAATACGTGCCTTCCACGACCTTTCGCTTGCATCCGGCGGCGGGCCGTCTGTCGTCGCCAACGGTATAGCAGAGGCGCTGGTGGCAACTGCGATGGGCATATTTGTCGCTGTGCCTGCAGTGGTCGGTTACAATCTGTTTGTAAGAAAAATAGGCGCGGTTGAGACAGAGTGCATAAACGCGGCGTCCGAACTGTCAGACGCGATAGAAGAGGCGTAAACAATGTTAAAGAGGCGCGAAAGGGAAAAACTGATACACGAGATAAACGTGACCCCGCTTTGCGACGTCATGCTCGTGCTTCTGATTATTTTTATGGTCACCACGCCTTACATAATACAGGGCAATATAAAAATAAACCTGCCGTCGGCCAAAACCGAGTCTGAAAGCTCGCCCGAGAAGCACGTGGTTATATCGGTTACAAACGAGGGGCGGACATACATAAACGGCGCAGAGGTTTCAACAGACATCCAGCTCAAGGAGTCTGTACAAAAACTTTTGGCCGAGACGGCAAGCGACAGGGTTATAATAGAAGGCGATAAAATGTCCTTTCACGGCGAGATGGTCAGGGTGATGAGCATTGCCAAAGACGCGGGCGCCGAGAGGATAGCAATATCAACCATCCCCGAAGGGGAAATAGAGGGGCGCATAAAGAAATGACGCTTGACCGCACGGATTTTTCATCAGCAGGAATCACGCTGGTATTACACGCCGCGGTGATCTTGGCGCTTTCCGCGGCTGTCATACAGGCGCCGCCAAAAAAAGTCGCGCTTCTGACGGACGTGGCCCTTATTGATTCCTCGGAGTACAGGGGGCAGAAGGGTGAGGAAAAAAAGAGCGCGGGAGTGGCGCCTGTGCAGAAAAAACTCGGCACCACCGTGAAAAAAGTGACTCCAAAGCCGGCCGAACCGAAACCGGCCGACCCGGTGGTAAAGAAAGAAGAACCTGACGTAAAAGCGCTTCTTAAAAAAATAGAAGAAGAAAAGGCGAGGCTTGAAACAGCTTTTTCGCGCGACAGCCTGAAAGACAACCGCAGCGAAGTCACCGATGACATAACCAGGGAAATAGAGGAGGACGCTCACGCCGCTGACGGCGAGACCATAGCGGGCGGAGACCCCGACATAACAGGCGCGCTTGCGGCCAGGCGCTATAAAAAAATGGACTGGATATTTCCGAGAAAACTTCCCGAAGAAACAGAACTGATGATAGAGATAACAGTCCTATCCAGCGGAATAATAAAGGATGTAAGGCTTGTGAGGACATCCGGATACCCCGAACTTGACAGGATGGCATTGTCGCAGGCGAGGAAGATGCAGTTTGACCCTCTTCCTTACAAAAACGAAGAGCAGGCAGGGGTGCTGCTCTTTAAATTTGGAGCGAGAAAATGAACGCAACAGCTGAAAAGATTACGCAGCTTTTAGACTCAAAAAAGGCCGAAAACATCAGAGTCTTTGACGTAAACGGAGCTTCGGATTTGTGGGATTATTACATCGTGTGCGGCGGAAACTCATCGGTGCACGCAAAGGCGCTTTATGATTATGTGGACAAGGAGATGAAAGACGCGGGAGAATCCCCCGTGCACAGGGAAACGGGTTTTGATTCAAAATGGCTGATTCTTGATTACGCGGATGTGCTTGTCCATATATTTGACAAAGAGGCGAGGCTGTTCTATAATATTGAAAAGATTTGGGGCGAGAAAGAAGTTGCAGCTGCTTTGAAGACGGAAAAGGAAGTAAAGACAGTAAAGACGGAAAAGAAAGTAAAGGCAGTAAAGAAAGCAGGGGCAGTAAAGAAAGTAAAAGCAGTAAAAAAAGTAAAAGCAGTAAAAAAAGTAAAAGCAGTAAAGGCGCCGAAAAAAGCAAAAAAAGTTTTGAAACCCAAGCCGGCGAAGAAGAAAGTTTCTGTAAAGAAAACCGCAAAGAAGAAAACAGCAAAGAAGGGGCGCTAAATGGAAAAACGGGACAGAATAAAGGTGGATCTAAGTGAAAGCCTGAGCAGGCTTATCAGGGAAAGGTGTTCGCTGACAGGCAGGAGCGAGGCTGAATATGTGGAAGAGGCGGTTCTGGAAAAGATAGAGTTTGAGGAACTGGATGACAAGCAGTTTGGCGGTTATGTGCAGGATTCTCTTTTTCCCTCCGGGCCGGAAGAAAAGCCGGAAGACGAAAGAAAAAGGCACTAAACATAAAAAATGGAAAGTTTTGAAAGGCTCCGCGGGTTTGACGAGGCTTACGGCCCTATGCTCGCGGGGGTTGACGAAGCGGGCAGGGGCCCCTGGGCAGGGCCGGTTGTGGCTGCCGCGGTTATTTTAAACCCCGCGGATACAGGGGGGCTTGAGGGTTTAAACGACTCCAAAAAACTCACCGAAAAAAAACGCGAGGAATTCTTTGACGCAATAATACGCTGTTCCATATCATACGCCATAGCCGAAGCTTCCTGCACAGTGATTGATTCGTGCAACATACTCGCGGCGACCATGGACTGTATGAGGCAGGCGGTAAAAAAACTCTCCCCTCAGCCTGCTTTTGTAATAGTGGACGGCAACAGGCTGCCGGAACTTGAGGGGATGAAAGCCAAAACCATAACCGGCGGCGACGCAAAGAGCCTGTCTATAGCGGCCGCGTCAGTGCTCGCAAAAGTCTACAGGGACAGGGTCATGAGAAACTACGACAGGATTTACCCCGGCTACGGCTTTGCCTCGCACAAAGGTTACGGCACGGCGGAGCACATAAAAGCGCTTGAAAAAATGGGGATAACGCAAATACACAGGAAAAGTTATAAGCCGGTGGGAAAGTATGTAAATAAAAGTTAATAAGACAGAAGACACAAGACAAAAGTTTTAAAGGGAAAAAGACTGAAAACACTTTTGTCTCCGGGCTTCTGACTTATTCTCTTATTTTTTCAGGGGGGGATATGGAGAATTTTAAGAGCAAGGGGCTTGAGTTTGAAAAAGAGGTTGCCCAATACCTTTACAACCACGGCTATGAGATAGTCGCGAGAAATTGCCGGCTTAAAACAGGGGAAATAGACATCATAGCCCGTGACAAAGACAGGCTCTGTTTTATCGAAGTCAAATCCAGGGACATAACCTCCAAAATTCATCCCTTTGAGGCTGTTGACCTGAAAAAACAGAGAAAGTTAATCACAGCCGCCAAAGAATACATAATGCTCAACAAAATCAAAAATACATTTTTCCGCTTTGACGTGGTGGGAGTAACCTCCTCGGGCAAAAAAGCACTTAAAGTAGAACTTGTAAAAGGCGCATTCCTAATGTCCTAGCCACCTTTCCCAAAGGCTGTAGTTAAGCTATAAGCTATAAGCTATAAGCTATAAGTTATAAGCGGGGAAAGACAAGAGACAGAAGACAGAAGTTACTGCTAAAACCTGTTTACAATACTCGTTGTGCACGGCGGAGCAATCTAAGTATTGAAATCAATCCTTGTCTATGCTCGCGCGAAGTTTCGTCCTAACCCCCTTTGTTCGGAAAGGGGGGCAGGGGGGATTGTAGTTAAGCTATAAGTTATAAGTGGGGAAAGACAAGAGACAGAAGACAGAAGTTACTGCTAAAACCTGTTTACAATACTCGTTGTGCACGGCGGAGCAATCTAAGTATTGAAATCAATCCTTGTCTATGCTCGCGCGAAGTTTCGTCCTAACCCCCTTTGTTCGGAAAGGGGGGCAGGGGGGA
>CAYGHG010000075.1:0-12581 GCA_964349515.1 uncultured Spirochaetia bacterium | reverse complement strand
GTTTTATGTTAAAGTATAAAAAAAATCTTCCGATATAATTATGGGGAGAAAAAAGGTGTATTTGTATGGAAAAAGAGAGAGAAATATACAGGAAAATGCTGGACGACAGCAACATAAGAGAATTTAAAAAGGTAAAGGAGTACCTGCTTAAAAACCCCCTTGCCAATACTATTGACGTCTCAAAAGGAACCGGAGTGGAAGCCTCCAAAATCATGGAATTCATAAAAGCCGGCGCCTTGAAAATCAAGAAATAACCCGGTAATAATTTATTTTAACCCACTCCGGTCAGATTTTTCTTTACACCTATTTTATACCGGGCTGGTAAGCCCTGGTTCAATGCAGTCGCAGCCGGAAAAAAATATCCCTGCCCTGCAGTTACGTTATGAAATATTTAAATTTGGCATGCCCGGCAGGTTTGTTATTACAGGCAAAGCAATTCCTAAAGGTCGGACGGTAAGGGGGAGGGGTGTTTTTTTTATGGAGGCGCCCTGAGTTCACCTTTGCTTCACCTTCCACGCAGTCATTTTTTTGTTCCCCGCGTGTATCCTTCGCCGCCGGATTTTGCGCAAGCCTAAGTCGCGGATTTTCCGCGAAAAGCCGCATGACCTCGCCTCGTACAATGCAGGCGCAGCCGGAAAAAAATACCCCTGCCCTGCAGTTAAGGGATGGAAAACGGCATTTTGAAGTGCACGTAAAAGGTTGTTTTTGCAGAAAAAAATTGATATTTTAATTCGCCAGTTTTACGGTTTTGCTGACTTCACCAAGGTCGTTTGTATTCAGGCACCTTTTGCCGTTATCACGTTTTTTTGCCATTCTTGACAAAAATGTGCCGCTCCCCATTTCAACAAAGGTGTTGACCCCGTTTTTCAGCATTGTATCAAGTGACAGGTCAATACGCGCGGGTTTGTATATGTAGTCTGTAAATCTTTGCTTTATCTCTGCCGCGCTTTCATAATACTCCCCTGTGGTCTGGCAGATCACCCTGTTTACAGGCTTATCAAGTTTTATTTTGAGAAACTCTTCCTTTAACCTGTCTGCCACAGGTTTAAGCAGCGGCATACAGGCAAACTCTTCGTGAGGTATGTCTATTGCCGCTGCTTTCATTTTTTTAAACACTTCCTTCATTTTTTCCTTAAATTCCGTTTTACAAACCACTACCGTACTGTCAGGGTTGTTGTATGAAACTATGCCGGCGCCTGCCGCCTGTTTTAACTCTGAGACTATTTTTTCAACAGATTTAATGTCCAGCTGGTTGACCAGAATATGGTGAAAAAATCCCTTGCCGACTTCCTGTGAGATAATTTCCCTTTTTTTAAATAGAAAAGCCATGGCATCGTCGAAATGCATTGCCCGGGCGCAGACAAGCGCCATAATTTCCCCTGATTTGTATCCCGCCATCTGTTCGGGGTGGATTTTCTGCTCCTTTAGCACCTCAAAGAGCCCCGCCTGATAAACGGAATTTATAATGAGCCCGTTTTCCTCCCGGAACAGTTCCTCTTCAGGCCCGATAAATGACAGCTTGTTTATCTTAAAATCAGGATACTGCTTTTCCACCCTGTCATAGAACTGCCTCATTGCCCAGGTGTTGTCATAAAGCTTTTTTGCAAGCCCCACGTACTGGTAACCTGCAGCGCCGTAAAGACAGCCTATAACAGCCACGTTTTAAACCTCCGTAAAAATTGAGTTAATAAGACACAAGCCAAGGGACAAAAGTGAAGAAAACTGCTTATATATTTCCATTTTTGTCTTATGTCTGTCGTGCGTTTTACTTTTTCCTGTATCTTGTCTTTGGATTTATTTCCCTTTGTGTCTTCTGTCTTATGGCATTCATGCGTTTTACTTTTTCCTGTATCTTGTCTTTGGATTTATTTCCCTTTTTGTCTTCTGTCTTATGTCTGTCGTGCGTTTTACTTTTTCCTATATCTTGTCTTCGTTTTATTTCTCTTTCTGTCTTCTGGCTGATCTTCGTCTTATTTCTTTTTCACTGCAATCATTCCGAAACTGCCGAAAGGCAGCCCTGTTTTTTCGAGCAGGTCGTCTGCCACAGGCGCGATGTAGCCCATGTTGACCGGAAGATATATGGTATAGCGCGATATTATCTCGGCTTTTTTCTCACCGAGCGCCTCCTTTATGTACGCCGTTATTTCTTCACGCGTCATCTGGTTTGACTCGCGGTATATCGCCCGCCTCGCTTTTACATTAAAAAAATTATTCAGTGACTTTCTGTTTAAAAAACCTATTCCCACTTTGTTCTTTGCCACCCTTAATGCCTCTTTCAGGGCGCGCGTTTTATCTGACGCAAACTCAAATGTGGTTATGAACACCGCGCTGTCGTATGAATTGTCCTCAAAGGGCAGTTCTTCATAAGGCGCCTCTGTCACGCTGCCGGCGCCGACTTCGGATTTCTGCCTGGCCGCTTTTGCAAGCTCAGGCACGGGCTCCACGCCGTGCGCCGCAATCCCGAGCGCCTTAAAATACTCAACATACCTGCCGGTGCCGCAGCCTATATTGAGCACGCGCTCGCCGCGCTTGAAGCGCATCGCACCCAGCACGCATTCTTTTTCTTTGTCGTCAACGTACATCCCCGAGGGCGTCAGAAACCACCTCTCGTATTCTTTGGTCACATTAATGTCAAATGCCACTCTCTTCACCCGCCGGTTTTAATTCTCTCTCAAACAAAACCCCGTGCTCCGCACCCGAAGGCTTGAGGCTGCTTTTAAAAAGAGTTATTTTTGAAACCTTTATTTTAAAATCATATTTAATGTCAGGCAGTATCCTCGCAATATTAACCCCTTCTTTGCAGCGCGCTATTGTGATATGGGGGGTGTATTCCCTTTTTTCCTGTTCAAACCCGGATGCTTCAAAGCCTGCTTTAAGATCATCATAAAGCGCTGATACCTTTGCGGCATGCCTGTCTATGCCTGCCCATATTACTCTCGCGTATTTCTGCGAGCCGAAGCAGTTTACGGCGCTTGAAGAAGCGAAAAAAACCTCGTGGCGGGCGGCTGCCTCCTCTATTGCTTTTACGGCAAGAGCGGCCTTGTCCTCAAAGACATCACCTAAAAAATTCAGGGTGATATGCAGGTTTTCTTTCGGGGTGAATCTGAGTATCTCCTTGTGCCTGTCGAACCTGTGGTAAAGCGCCGCTATTGAGCTCTTTACGCCGTTATCAAGCTCAATGCCGGTAAAAAGCCTTAAGACCCCTTCGCCCAATCTATCACATCCTTTACCCCGTCTTCAAAAGAAACCCCGGGCTCCCAGCCGAGCAGTTTTTTTGCCTTTGAAATATCAGCCTGCATGTGACGCTGGTCTCCGGGCCTCGCGGAGTAATATTTTACCGCGTATTTTTTCCTGTCTTTACCGCACATCTTTATGATTGTATACACCAGCTTGTTTACTGAAATCCTCATGCCCGTGCCTATGTTAAAAACTTCACCGTAGGAAGCCTTATTGTCAAGAGCCCCTATCCACGCGTCAGCCACATCGCGTATATGCACAAAATCGCGCGACTGCTTTCCGTCGCCGAATATTTTAACCGGCTCGTTTCTTATAACGTTGCCTATAAATATGGACATTACCCCCTGGTAAGGGTTGGTTAGCGACTGGCGCCTCCCGTAAACATTGAACATCCTGAAGGCCGTTGTATTAAGTTTAAACCCCGTATCCTGCCTCAACCCGGACGCGAGCACATACCGTTCGCCTGCGTATTTGGTGATGCCGTAGTAGGCAATAGGCCTTGTGCCCATTGTCTCTTTGACAGGCACTCCGTCAGGAACGCCGTACGAGGTCATGGAAGAGGCGTAAAGCAGCCGCGGGACCCTGTGTTTTACCGCCGCGTTAATAATGTTGATGGTGCCGAGCACGTTTGTGTACAGGTCCGCCGCGGGGTCGTCAAATGATTTTATGGTTGAGGCGCAGCCTGCTATGTGAAATATGGCGTCAATTTTTTTTGAGAAGCATTTTTCAATGTCAGAAGCCTTTCTCACATCCCCTTTAACAAAATCAGCCTTTGGGTTGATATTTTTCTTTTCGCCGGTTACAAGGCTGTCTATTATCGTGACCTTATACCCCCTGCGTATCAGTTCGTCCGCCATATTGCTTCCGATAAAACCGGCCCCCCCGGTTACAAGTACGCGTTTTTTCATCTGCCCGCTCCTTTTGTTGTTCTGCATTCCGTTCCTCGCTTTTTTTGACTCAAAACCGGAAACTACGGACACAAAACTAAATTTATGAAGTAAATTTAAGCTTCCACGGTATTAAAACCGCTTCCGCTATTACACCCTTTGACATTTTGGAGGTGCCTTTGAGCCTGTCCACAAATATAACAGGCACTTCCTTTATTGAAAACCCTTTTTTCCAGGCTTTGTAGTGCATCTCTATCTGAAAGGCGTAGCCGTCCGAGTGGACGGAGTCAAGGCCTATCGCCTCCAGTACTTTTCTCTTATAGCACTTGAAACCGCTGGTCAAGTCCGTCAAAGGCAGGCCGGTGATTGTCTTTGCATATAGGTTCGCGAATTTTGACAGCATCAGCCTGCGCAGCGGCCAGTTAATCACGCTTACCCCGTTGATGTAACGCGAACCTATGACAAGGTCATGTTTTTTTGAAGCTTCGGTCAGGTCGGGCAGATATTTGGGGTCGTGGGAAAAATCAGCGTCCATTTCAAATATCAGGTCGTATTTTTCCGCCACTGCGAGCTTGAACCCGTCGGTATAGGCGGTGCCCAGGCCCAGTTTCCGGGGCCGTTCCAAAAGCCTCACGTTTTTACTCAGCTTCATTATTCTTTTTACCTCTTTGGCGGTGCCGTCGGGCGATGCGTCATCTATCACCAGTACGTGCGCGCCTTTGTCAAAAGAGGCAATGGCCGGTATCAGCCTTTTTATGTTTTCTCTCTCGTTGTATGTGGGTATCACTATGAGTTTTTTCATCGCTCTCCATTATAGATTATGCCTCGGCCTACGGCAAACATAATATTTTAACGGGGTTTTGCATTTGCTCCCTTTTTTTCTCGGAAAAACGCTGCCGCATAAAGGCCGGAAAAAATCACGAACAAAATAAACCCCGCCGTTAAACCCCTTTCCCGGTAATAAAATTCTATCTCGTTTTTTCCGCTGCCTGTCTTTACGCCGCTTTGTATGAAATTTACAGTCAATACTTCCGACTCCTTGCCGTTTACCCTGGCTTTCATCCCTTTAAAATTTGGAATTGAAACCACGCAAAGCCCTTCGCCGTTTGATTGCACGCCGGCTTTTAATCCCCGTCCCGTCTTTTCGACATAATCTGTAACCCCGCCGGAGCTGATAATATCCGGGCCTGCTTCTATGAGCGCGTGATATGGCGCCATGGTGCCCGAAGCCATGCGCGACAGCGCCTCTTCCGAAGAAACTTTTGAAACGCTCTGCGCCATATATGCGCGCCCGAGCGCCTGTGAGTCGGCGTAAACAAAAACACCCTGCTGCGCAAATATCCGCTCAAGGCCCGGAATCGATATCTCATTGTCAAAAAGATAGTACTTTACGTTTAACTGCCTGTTTACATTTATATTATTGAAAGCGCCGGCGTTGGAGAGCCTCATATAGCGCGAAGGTATGAGCCCGTGCAGCCCTGTCAGTGATTCAAATCCGTAATATACGCCTGCGTTGGGCAGAGCGGCCCTGCGGGTGTCAAAAACGCGGTACACGCTTTTATCTTTTTTTATCTCTTCATAGGCTGTGTTTTTTGACGGCACCACAGCGCTGAAATCATAAAATTTAATGAATTCCCTGTTCACCCTGTATGTGTCGGCAAAATGCACTGCAAACAAAATTAGCGCCGCGGCAAAAACTGCCTTGTTCCCTTTTTTCACGGCCAGATATGAAACCAGGCATACTGCCGAAACGCTGATTATGAAAAACAGCGTGTCTGTGCCGAGCGATGCGGCTTTTGGCGCTGCCTTGCCGGCTGCCTTTGCGAGAGCCGGCGCAAGCGAAGAAAATGAAACAGCGGCAATAAGCGCCGCCAAAGCCGCGGCTCCGGAAAATACTGCGAAATATTTCAGGCGCGGCTTCAGGTTCACGCCGTTCTTAAATAGGTTGTCCAGTGAATATGCGGCCAGCACCGCTGTTATAAAGGAAAAAACATAAAGAAACCTCGACGGGTTTCTGAACTGATTGAGCACCGGTATGTTATAAAAAAGCGAATAGAGCGGCGTATGTCCGCCGAAAGAAAGAATAAGAAAGAACCCCGCAAGAGCCGACAGAAAAACGACCTCTTTTTTCCGCTCCTTTAACGGCAGGAAAAACAAAAGCAGAAAAGGAATAGAACCCATGAAGTATGTAGTAAGGCACATCGGCATATAACCGAAATACTTTTCCGAGTGCATCCCGTAAAGGTTTGGGAAAAGGAATGTCAGGGTTTCAAGGGGGTGAAAAGACCATGAAATAAAACTTTCATAAGTAAACCCCCCGCGCCAGGATTCGTCCTTATAATCAAAAGAAGGGATGAACTGGGGCGCGCTCGCAAATACGGCTGCAACAGCTGCCGCCAATATGAAAGAAAGGTGTTTTATTTTTTCTTTTATATCCGCTCTTTCGCTCAATACAATAAATACGGCATAAGCCGAGGCGGCCATGAAAGTATAGGCCATTATCTGCATCCCTGTCGCGAGTATCTGCAATCCGGATATCAGGCCGCAGTTTAACACGTGGAGCAGGCTCTTTTCACGCGCCGCCCTGTCGGTAAAGTAAAACACCAGCGGTATCAGGCTTCCTGCCTTTATGTTGTTCCAGTGGCCGGGAAGTATATATGAAATAATATATCCGGAAAATGCGGCAAAAGCCGAACCCAGAACCGCGGCTTCAAAGCCAATCCCCCTGCGGCGCAAAAAGAGATACGTTCCAAGAGCCGCAAGAAAGATGTGTATTATGATGTCAGGAACGTAAAGCGACTCCGGCGCAAGGTTAAGCAGGGCAAATATGAAATCCGTCGGGTACAGAAAGATCAGGCTTGAAGAGGAGAGAAAAGGCATGCCGCAGTATATGGAATCAAGCCAGAGCGGCAGCTGCCCTGAGTGCAGCATCTCTTTTGCCTTTATCCAGAAGGGCAGGTATATGTTTATGGCGTCGTGGCCAAAGAGTATTTTGCCCGCCTCAAGCCCGCGGAAAAACATTATGATGGCCGCCGCCCCGAAGAGGGCCTTAAATATCAGTTTTTTTGACTTGTCATTCATCCCTTGAACCATTCAATGGTTTGTTTCAATCCCTCGCGCAGTTTTACCTTTGGCCGCCAGTTGAGAAGTTTTTTAGCCTTTGTGATATCGGGCCTGCGCCTCGCAGGGTCGTCTTTTGGAAGCTGTAAATACTTTATCCGGGAGGGGCTGCCTGTCATTTCTTTTATGATTTGTGCCGCCTCCAGCATTGTAAACTCATCAGGGTTGCCGATGTTTATTACCTCCCCTTTTGCCGCGGCGCAGTCCATTGCAGCGAGCAGCCCTGCTACCTGGTCGGAAACATAACAAAACGACCTCGTTTGTTTTCCGTCGCCGTAAATCGTAATGGGTTTTTTCTCAAGGCACTGGTTTATGAAGTTTGATATCACCCTGCCGTCGTCTTTTTGCAGCCTCGGGCCGTAGGTGTTGAAAATCCTGATTATCCTCGCGTCAAGATTGTGCTTTCTCACATACTCCATCGTTATCGCCTCTGCAAAACGCTTTGACTCGTCGTAGCAACTGCGTATGCCTATGGGATTCACGTGGCCCCAGTATGTCTCTTTCTGCGGGTGCTCTTCAGGGTCGCCGTAGGCCTCGGATGTGGAAGTAATCAGATAGCGCGCTCTTTTCAGCCGGCAGAATTCAAGGATATTATAAGTGCCGAGCGAATTTGTCATAAGCGTTTCGATTGATTTTGTCTGATAGTACGGCGGAGAGGCGTAGGACGCAAGGTGGAAAACCCTGTGAACCTTTTCTTTTACTTTAAGCGGCTCTCTGATGTCATGTTTTATGAACTTAAAGTTCCTGTTTCCTTTAAGCGCGGACAAATTTTCCATCCTGCCGGTACCGAGGTTGTCAATGCAGATTACGCTGTTCCCTTTTTTTACAAGCGCTTCGCATAGATGAGAGCCCAAAAATCCCGCGCCGCCTGCCACAAGTATGGTCTGTTTCAATATGCCCTCCGGAATGTTATATGATAACTTCTTTTATTTCTTCCCTTTACCTGCCACACCCGCTTATAATCAGCTCCGAAATGTTCATGCGCAAGCATGCCTCCTCATTCCCGCTGTCAGCATTCTGCTCGTTTCGTGAACAAGATCCGAAAACCCCTGTAAAAGTTTTCATGACAGTCATTATCTATTACTGCCGGCTGTTTTTCAATACGTAATTTGGCCCGTTAGAGTATATAATAGTGTGTAATTCCGTTATTGATGTAATACCTCGCCCCCTTTGGGGGAGAGGCTTTGGTGAGGGGGGTGTTTTTTACGCCTTTAAATACGCCCTCATCCCGGCCTTCTCCCGCAAGCGGGAGAAGGAGAATCGCCTATTATTAAAATTTTTTTCTCAATTACACACAATACTTGACAGTATCTTTGGCCCGGTTCTGTTCACATTAGCGTGTAATACCATTACTTCTAATTACACACAATTTCTGACAGTATTTTATTTCGTTCATAGGTGCCATTATGTTTTTTTTAGTGTATAATTTAACCATGAAAAGATTGATTTTACTGATAGCGGCTTTAAGCCTCACAGCCTCCTGCTCCACTCTTGAGCGCAGAACGGGCCTCGGCTCTTCGCTTATTGCGGTAAAGCTCTACGCGAACGGCGTCGTGCTGATGAACGCCGACGCCTACGCCGAGCTGCGCGACGAAGTAAACGGCAATATCATAAAACCGGTATTCACAAAGGACAAATACTCCTTTTTCAGGGTTCCTCAGGGAAAATACAGGATACACGCTGCAGAAGTTCCCCACACTCTTAAAATTGATTTTTATAAAATAGGAAACGTTATTACAATCCCGCCTGACGTGGTCTGCTTTTTCGGCACATACGAACTCCTCATAACCTCAATGGTGCCCCTGACAATGGACTACAAAGCAGCCCCGGAAGCGGAAGTAAAAGCGGATTTTGAAAAGATGAAACAAATCCTCAAAGAAACCAGAACAGGCTGGGAACACATGAAGCCGGTGTACGTAAAGAACCTGCTGCCGTGACAACCCCCTTTTCCAAAGGGGGGAAAGGGGGGATTTGCCTTTAAGTCTTAATTCCGGTTTTAAGTTAATAAGACAAAAGACAGAAGGCAAAAGTTTAAAACATAAACAAACAAATGCTCATTTTTTGTTTAACTTTTGTCTTTTGTCTTTCTTTAACTTATCTTCTTAAGCACCGCTCCCTTTAAATAAAAGGTCTCCGGTATGTTTGTGTTATAGGGGTGGTCTTTTGCCTGAAACATCTGCTCTTTCATCTCCACCCTGCACTTTAGCCGCCTTGCCGCCTCTTTTACCGTGGTGATGAGCTCTGACATTGAGACGTTTTGTGAGCACGAGAAGGTAAAAAGCACCCCTCCGGGCTCAAGAAGTTTAAGCGCGCTGTTGTGCAGCATGCGGTAGCCGCGCATGGCTCCCGCCTTTTCCCTGTGGGATTTTGAAAACGGCGGCGGGTCGAGTATGATGACATCAAACTTTTCCTCTTTTGAGGCCATTGCCTTCATCTCTTCAAACACATCCGCGCATTTGAATCTGGAGCCTTTCAGCTTGTTTAGTTTCATGTTCGCGCGCGCCGCTTCTACCGCCTCTTCGGCCGAGTCAATGCCAAGAACGGCCTCAGCACCGTAATGAAGCGCATAAGCGGAGAACCCTCCGGAAAAACAGAACGCGTCGAGCACGCTTTTTCCCTTAACATATTTTTCAAGTTTCATCCTGTTGTCCCGCTGGTCAAGATAAAAACCGGTCTTACTGCCTTTTAACGGGTCAACATTGAACTTCAGCCCGTTTTCGTTTATTACGATTTTTTCCGGTCCCCCTTTTATCACGCGTTCACAGGGTTCGATCCCCTCTTTCTGCCTCGCGGGCGACAGGCTTTTTTCATATATGTTTTTTGCGCCCGTAACTCCGGACAGAATTTCCACCGCCGCGTCTTTCATTTTTTCCATGCCGAGCGTTGTTATCTGCACCACCAGAGTGTCCTTATACAGGTCTGCAATAAGCCCCGGCAGCGAATCTGACTCTGAAAAAACCACCCTTTTTGCGTCACTGTTTGTGAGCTTAACCCTCTTTAATACGGCGGCTTTTATCTTTGACTCCAGCAGCGCCTCTATTGAATCAAACCTGTCATATACAGCGGAAGCGTTCTCTTTTAATATGTCAAGCATCCTGACCGTTATTTTCGATTTTGAATTGAAATACCCGAGCCCGAGAAGTTTTCTCGTGCTGCTTTTTACCTCGCACAAATCCCCGTCCTCAGCGCCGGTCTCACCGGCTATCTCGTTAAAATATATCCACGGATGCCCGTCAAGCACGCGCTTTTCCTCGCCGTGTTTCAGTATTACAGTAGGAAGATTTATCATTTTACACCTGTTTTATATTGGTTTTAATTATCTGTTCTTAATTCCGGTTTTATATTTTCAACTTTCAATTTTCAACTTTACACTGCGTCCCTATTCCACTGTCACCGATTTTGCCAGATTTCTCGGCTTGTCCACGTCTATTCCCTTTTTAACACCTATGTAATAGGCAAGCAGGTGTATCGGAACAGCCGTTAAAAGAGGGTAAAAATCTTCGTCAATGTCGGGTACATATATCACGTCGTGGCTGAATTTTTCTATGGCTTTGTTTGAGCGGTTGGTTATCGCTATTATTATCCCGTCGCGCGCCTTTATTTCCTGTATGTTGCTCACAAGTTTTTCATACATGCAGTTAACAGGGGCGATAAATACATTCGGTACTTTGTCATCCACAAGCGCTATGGGGCCGTGTTTCATCTCGCCTGCCGCGTAGCCCTCGGCGTGTATGTAGGAAATTTCCTTCAGTTTCAGCGCTCCTTCAAGCGCTATCGGAAAACTCATGTTCCTGCCGTAGTAGAGAAAATCCCTCTGTTTCTTGTATTTCACCGCTATCTTTTCTATCTTCCCGCGCTCCCTTATTATCTGTTTCATAAGCGCCGGTACTTTGCGCAGATTCTTGATGGCGCGCCTTACTTCCGCGGGTTTGACTTTTCCCTTAACCGATGCCATGAGATAGGCAAAGAGATAAAGCACCGCGAGCTGGCTGACAAATGTCTTGGTGGCAGCCACTCCTATTTCCGGGCCCGCGTGGGTGTATATCACTCCGTCTAACATTCTTGACAAGGTAGACCCCACCACATTTACAACGGCTATTGAATAACCGGCCGCGCTTTTTAGGTTTTTGAAAGCCTCAATAGTGTCTATGGTCTCTCCCGACTGTGACACCGCGACAAGAAGCGTGCGGGAGTCAACATGAGGGTGAGAGTAGCGCAGCTCGGAGGCCACCTCCACCGTGGTGTTTACGCCGGAGAGTTTTTCTATCAGGTACTTTGCGGTGTATGCCGCGTGATAAGATGTGCCGCACGCGACTATGCGTATGTGGTTTATTTTCCTGAGCTTTTTTTCATTTACGTGCTCAAAACTTATTCTGCCTTTTAGTTCGTCAAAACGGCCCAGTATAGTGTCTTCAAAAGACTGCGGTTCTTCCGTTATTTCTTTCAGCATGTAATGAGGGTATCCTGATTTTTCCGCCTGCTCTGACGTCCACTTTATCTGTTTTATCTGGCGCTTTACTTTTTTTCCGCTGTTTTTTACTGATACGCTTTCTTTCGTAACCACCGCCATGTCGCCGTCCTCAAGAAACATGGCTTTCTTCGTAAATTTAAGGAAGGATGGGACATCCGAAGCTATGTAGTTTTCATTTTCGCCGATTCCTATAACGAGCGGCGAGCCCTGGCGCGCGGCTATTATCCTGTCAGGCTCGTCAGAGTGCATTATCACCAGGGCATACATGCCGCGGATTCTTTTGATGGATTTTTCAACAGCTTTTTCTATTCCCGCCCCCATGTTTTCTTCCACGAGATGGGCAAAAACTTCCGTGTCTGTTTCAGAGGCGAATTTGTGCCCTTTTTTAAGGAGCTCTTCTTTTATGTCATAAAAGTTTTCTATTATGCCGTTGTGTATTATTGTGATTTTGCCCGTACAGTCGGTGTGCGGGTGGGCGTTTTCGTCAGAGGGCCTGCCGTGGGTGGCCCAGCGCGTATGGCCTATGCCTGTGGTGCCGTTTATTTTTTTGTTCTTTATTTTTTTTACGAGATTTTCAAGTTTGCCCCGGCTCCTGTGCCTTACCGTCATGCAGCCCGTTGAAACCGCTATTCCCGCAGAGTCATACCCGCGGTACTCAAGTTTTTTAAGGCCGTATATTATGCGCTCTACGGCGTTTTCATTTCCTATGTATCCGATAATACCGCACATTAAAAATTAACCTCCTGTTTAAGTTTACAACTTACAGCTTACAGCTTTCAGTTGTCAGCTTTCAGTTGTCAGCTTTCAGTTGTCAACTTTCAACTTTCAACTTTCAACTTTCAACTTTCAGCTTTCAACTTTCAACT
>CAYGHG010000074.1:4116-12586 GCA_964349515.1 uncultured Spirochaetia bacterium | reverse complement strand
GCACGTCATTTATATCGTCCGGAGTGTAGGCTGCCGTCCAGCCTGTCCTTTCATTTTTCCAGGTTTTGCTTTTCAGGTAAAACGCCACGTTCCTGTTCCACCCTTTTCTAATCTTTTCAAGTTTTCCTTCCTGCCAGGTCCAGTCAGCGCCGGTAGAAAGCGTAAGCGTCATATTCGCCGGAAAATCATAGGGGTAATATACGTCCACAAGCACTTCGTGCACATCAGACAAATCAGCAGTATCTTCCATCATAAAGACGGCATTTTGCCCGGGAACTGTCATATTAAACGAAGCTTTTACAGCCTTTGACCCGGAAGTGAACAAATCAGAAACCTGCTCCAGATTCACGGCGCAGGACCAGTCAGCGGCAGGCGCGAGCCTCAGCCTGGAGGACTCATAGTCGTCAATCAGCACCTCTTTTAGTTCCACTGTCACTTCTTCCGGAGGCAGCAGCGAAGCCATTGTATCGCCGCCTTTTAACTGTATGTTGTCTATCGTTATGAAGCCTTCTGTACCCTGAGGCGCTTCAAATATGAATCCGAAGCGCCTGACAGTTTCAGGCTCCCTGATACTTGTGTCATATTGTCCTTTTGTGCCAAAAATCTTTTCTTTAAGCCCGAATTCAAGGCTTTTATTCCACCCTTTTTTTATCTCTAACCTGACCGTTTCATGATATACCCAGTTTTTTCCTGTTTTAACCATAAGAAAAACTTTCATGTCAGACATTGTGGAGTTATAGGCGTCAAATCTTACCCTGTCAACCCCGCTCATATCTCCGGTGTCAAAGACCTGAATGACGGCAGGGTGATATGGTTTGGTGGTTTCAATCGGAATCTCAAGCGCAGATTTTCCTTCAGTAACAAAATCTCCGGACAAAACAGGTTCGCCAAAAGCATTGTCCTGCCAGTCGCTTACAGTCCAGCTTTTTTCTTTTTCAAAACCCGCCCATAAATAATACTCCGTGGGATTAATTTTGCGGGCGGACAGTACTGAAATTGAGAATGAAATTATAACGATGGCTGCAAAAAAGACTTTGAATTTGCGCATTATTACCTCCATTGTTTGATAAACAAATATACAACGAAAGCGCTTTCAAGTCAATAATTAAGATTGCGTTTTTTTGTTCTTAGGATTATTCTGCCATTTCACCGTTTTCATCTATAGCAAGCATAAATATGTCCCCGTTTGCACCTTTTGACATCGTAGTGCCAAATAAAGCGTAACCGGTATTGGTTTTTGCTATGCCGTTTACTCTGTCATTTGCCGGGCCTGCGAATATCCTCTGCCATATCATTTCCCCGTCGCGGTCTGTTTTTACAACATAACCATTCTGAATGCAGACGCCATAGCATTTTTTTACACCTGCAAATACAATAGACCCGTCAGGATTCTCTATTAATGAAGCACCGGGCTCGGCTTCACAGGCCGGAAACACCTTTGACCATAAGGGGTTGAGATTTTCATCTGTTTTAATAAGAACTATGTCCCAGCCAAACCCTCTTGCAATGTATGACGTGGAATTGGAAAGCACTAAAAGCCCGCCGTCTTGGGATTCCAATAACGAAACCGCCCTGTCGTCCCTGACATCTCCGATAGTGTGCGCCCATCTCGGCTTACCCACGGGGTCTGTCCTTACAATATACATTGAGCTCCTGCCCTTGCCGGCCGAAGTCGTGTAGCCTGCCGCAAGAAAGTCGCCGTTTTTTAGAGGAATGACTTTATAAAAAATATCCCAGCCATCCCTGCCGTAAGTCCTTTCCCATATGATATTTCCGTCAAGGTCAAACTTCACCAGATACCCGTCAGAGTTTTTTTCAAGATTAAAAGAACTTGAATACCCGGCGGCAACAAACGCGCCTTTTCCGGCTTCACAGACCGAATATAAATAATCATGGTTGCCTCCGCCGAAATAAGCATCCCAGGCCTGCATGCCGTCAGAGTCGGCCCTCACCACATAGCCGTCTGATTCGCCGTATTTCCCCCTGTCTGTACCTCCGGCCATAATATAACCGCCTTTGCCGTCCGGCACTGCGGCAATCATTGACTCGTTGGCGGGAGTTCCAAATGTGCGCGTTTTAACCAGATTCAATTCGTTGTCAAAAAGCATCAGGTAAAAATCCGACCTGCCCGCGCCAAACGAAGCGGTATCAGCCGCGCCTATGTATCCGCCCGGATATTTGGCCAGCCCCCAGGCAGTTTCAACACCTGCGCCGCCGTAAACTGTAAAATCAGTCTCCCTGTAATATTCTGCGAGTTCCTGCGAAATCTCGGGTTTCTTGTAGATGGTAAAAAATATGGCTGCCGCGAAAATAACAAGAGCGGCTGTTTTGACAAGCGCACTGTGCTTCCTGATTTTTTCATAATCCATAATCCACCTCAGAAAAATGTGCCCGCGCCAAAAAACCTCGCAGACCAGTATTTGGAGTTCAAGGAATCGTATCTGATAAACTTGCCTATCCCGGGTGCGTGGATAAACCTGCCTCTTCCGGCATATATCCCGACGTGGGTCGGCCCAAGGCCGCGTGTATTAAAAAACACCAGATCCCCTTTTTTGAGCTTATTGACCGGAGCGGCTTTTGCAAGCCTGTATTGCTCGGTGGAAACCCTCGGTATCTTTATCCCGGCGCTGTTATATGCATACTGGGTAAGCCCCGAGCAGTCATACCCGTATTCGCTGTCCTGTCCGCCCGGCCAGTAGTCAACACCTAACAGGGACTCTGCGGCTGCGAGTATTTTACCCCTTGCCACGGCTTCACGGGCCTGTAATGTGACATCAATTTTTTCTGCGGCAAGCGAAAACGCCGGCAAAAAAACCAAAAGCAGGGCAAGCAGTTTCATTCTATGTATCTCCCAGCTCCGACAAAAGCCTTTTTCCAGTAAACATTTTCCAAATCGGCTATTTCAACCCGTTTGCCTTTAGAAGGCGCGTGAATGAACGATTTTTCTCCGATAAAAACTCCGACATGTGTGACGCCCGGGCCGTAAGTGGTGAAAAATACCAGATCACCCGGGAGAAGTTCTTTTTTTTGTATTTTTTGCGAGTTTCTGTACTGCGTAGAGGCTGTCCTGTGTATCTTAATCCCCGCCTGAGCATACACATACTGCGCAAGTCCGGAACAGTCAAAACCGCTGCCCGGCTCCGACCCTGAGTACCTGTACTCGGCATTGAGGGCGCTTTTCGCGGTCTTAACTATTGACTCACGCAAACCGCCGGCATCAACAGGCGCGCTTCCGGTTTTTACCGATACACAGGAGCACAACGCCAGTGCAGCTGCCGCGCATAATATAACCGGCCTCACAAAAGCCCCGCCCTGAATCTGGACGAATTAACAGGCTTGCCCAGCACTTCGGCAAGGTATGAATCAACCGCCTCGCCCAGTTTTTCGTGAGAAACATCGCCGTAAGGTTCACGGCCTTCGCACAGGGAATATGACGTCAAAAATCCGCTCTCGGCAGCACCCAAAAAACCGCCGGATAAAAAATCTGTATCAGAAGCCATGTCATAACCGCATACTTTAAGCATTTTTATTTTAAACCTGTTTTCTTCCGCCTTTATCTCATCTTCCGCGCATGTATCAAGGCAGCGCAGCGAACAGGCAATGAGTTCAAATACCTCGTCCGAAGGGTCTTCGGGCTGCATAAAAAGGTCGGTAAGCTCTGCTATCACATACGCAGAACCGAGCCTTTTGAGTGATGATGTAATATTTGAAAAAGATTCGCCCGCCGCAGAGCCTGCCAGCCTGTAGTAAGCGCCGCCGCTGCCGGCCTTAATCAGCCGGTAGCAGCCGCAGGAAAAGACTTCAAGAGACGGCCTCAGCCTGCTGTTCATTTTTTCAGTGCCTTTTGACATGACGGATATTTTTCCGTTTGACCGCGTAAACATAACAGTAATGAAACCTTTTTCCTCCCGCGCCATTTTCTTTATTACGATTCCCTGTGCCTTAATCTCCGCTGCCATTTCAGAAATAACCCTCTTTGACTATGAATCCTTTAAGCCCCGAAGAAGCGTATCCTCCCGACATCAACACAGCAGCCAGAAAAATTATCCCGAGAAGAATTGCCGCGGCCGCTATCATAAAACAGTTTCTGCCGAACTCTTTTGCTTTTGGATTGTGCTGCGGCATAAATACCGCTCCAAGCACCACCCCGGTCAGCGGGCTGATAAAGGAAATCAGGTAGCAAAGCACTGCAAGAAATCCGGAGGGGGGGTGAAAAGAGACTTCCGGTTTAGCCTCAGATGCCGGCACCGCCGGCACAACGCTCACGCCGATTGTCGTTTTTTTGACAGCAGTCTTTTTTTTCATAAAGCCTCCTTGATTTTATATGGCTTTTTCAAGCTTAAGAAGCCTTACTTTCCAGCCCGGCCCGCCGTTATAGCCTCCCAGCTCGCCGCTGTTTTTTATTACCCTGTGGCACGGGATGATAAGCGGAAGCGGATTTTTATTGAGAGCATTTCCGGCCGCCCGGGCACTCCCCTTCATGCCTGCCTTCTCTGCAAGCTTCTTATAGCTTACCGTCTCGCCGTAAGGGATTTTTCTTACCTCATCAAGCACAGCTGACGCGAACTCCGACCCGCCTGCCTCTATTGCGGGAATATGTGAAAAATCAGCCCTGCCTCCGGAAAAATAGTGGTCAACAATCGCTTCGACCTCCTTTAGCAGCTCGGTTTCGCAGTCCTTTGCTCCCGGATGCTCCGATAAAACCCTGTTAACGGCTGTATCATATCTCTCTACCGGCAGATAAAAAGCCGCCAGCTTTCCTTTGTCTTCCACCGCAGCGCAGTAACCCTGCGGGGTTGAAAAAACCGTGTATTTCATCTTTTTTTAGTTAACCTTATGCTTTGGGCATAATGCCTGATTTTTTCCCATTCTTTCACATATCTTTCAAACGCTGATTCATAATCCCTGAAAGTACCGGCAGTATTTCCGTTTTTAAGCGCCAGCACCTCAAGCATGAAATTTTTATCCGCACCGGCCCCGGCAGGAGCCGCGGCAATTATTTCTTTTTTTAACGCCGGAGGTTTTTTACCCGAGAGCCTTATCAGCGGTTTTAACAAAACAGCGTAAGCGGATACAGAATCCCTCATGAGAGATATTATCCTCGCTTTTGAACCTCCTGACAACACATACGAGCTTCTGAGCCTCATCAGCGCGCCCTGTATTTCACGCTCCGCCTCAAGCCTCAGATTGGCCGGGGATACCTTTACTGTTTTAAAAATATCCTTTCCGGCCAGTACAATATTGTTCTCCTTTATATCCATGAATTCCATGGGAAATATATCAGCAGACTCGGGAAGCGCTTGTTCGGCAAATATAAGAGGAGGCGGGTTTCCTGCCGCAATCCATCTGATTATTGCCCCGGAAATCTTTTTAAGCTCTTTCGGGCAGGCGTCCTTAAGGGCGAGTATTGTATTTATATCAGAATTCCGCACCCTGTCACCCGAAGCGTATGAGCCGTATGCCGTAAGCGACGACAGGTTTGAACCTGCGGCTTTGATAATCAAATCTCTGAAAGTTTCAGTCGTAATAGCCATAATTCCTCCTTTATATAATTTTAACGCGTGGGGCTGCTTTTTACAATCCCAAATCGCCTGTGTTAGTGTTCACATTAGTATGTAATATGATTTTCTCTCCGCCTTTAAAGCGGGACTCTTTTTAGTACCCCCTTGAGGGGTAGATGCCAGGTGAGGGGGTGTAGTTTTATACTTTAAATACGCCCTCACCTGCCTCTCCCGGAGGGGGAGGCTGAATTACAACATATTATCATTTTTCATTCGTAAAAGAATATGCCGCTGAAAAACCGCTGTTGATAGAGCAAACAGAAGCGCTGAGCTCATAGTTTTTAACCGCTCTCAGGCAAAAGATGTCCAGTCAATATCAGGAAATATATTGTCCTTAGTTTCCATTTCAGAAAGATATTGCAAATCAAAATTCCCGGTGTTGAGCATATTATAGAGCTTTTTGAACCTGAAAAGATGCTGTCTTGTCCTCTTCACCGAATAATCGACGGTGGTCTTTGTTTTCATTATGAAGGCCCAGTCGCTGCTCTGGGCGAGAAGCACTTCCCTCGCACCCTGTTTAAGCGCGCGGGATTCTTCGGCTGTAATCTGCCTGTCTTTATACCTGTTCGCCAGCTCGGCCATACGCTCGTATGCCTTGTGAAGGTGCCGGTAAATCCAGTCGTTTGTCTCATTGAGCCAGTACTCGGAATAGCCCTTATAACCCCAGCTTGAAAAAGTGGGCTGAACCACCTGGTTTGACGGGAATTTTTCAAGATACTCGGAGGGCGTGGTGAGCTTAAACGTATTCTGGTCATAAAAAATCTTTCTTATGAGGAAGTTAAGAAAATCGGGCCCTTCATACCACCAGTGGCCGTATAATTCCGCATCATAAGGCGCCACTATTACAGGCGGCCTTTTCATCAGGGTATTCAGATACTCCACCTGTTTTTCCCTGTTAAACATAAAATTACCTGCATGTTCAGCGGCTTTTGACAGGGCCTCCTGCGGGTTGTAGGGTTCTTTTTCGGAAAGCCCGGTCTGCCCTGTTATCTTATAATACTTGATGCCTGTATTTACCCTGATTCCGCTTTCGTGAATATATGGTTTAATGTATTCGTAATCAAGGTCAAAGCCTATGTCCCGGTAAAATTCCCTGTAATTATAATCACCCGGGTATCCCTCTTTTGCGCTCCATACCTGTTTAGAAGACTCTATATCCCGCCCGAAAGCCGCAACACCCGTGTTGCAGTACACAGGCGCAAAAACACCGTAACGAGGCCTCGGCGTACCGTACAGAATGGCGTGAGTATCCACTATAAAGTGCCTGATTCCGTGTTTTCTTAATATCTCGTCATCGCCCGGATTGTATCCGCACTCCGGCAGCCAGATCCCCCTCGGCGGCCTGCCGAAGTTCTGTGTATAATGGTCAACCGCCACCTTTACCTGTGCATTGACGGCATTGCGGTGGTTTGCGGTCAGCGGCAGGTAGCCGTGCGTGGCGCCGCATGTAATTATTTCAAGCTTTCCGGCGTCCTGTATCTGTTTGAAACCGGCGACGAGGTCCTTGTTGTATCTTTCTTCAAATATGTAGCGCGCCCTGTAGAACTTTTCCCTGTACATAACGGATATACGGTTATAGCATGGCTCAAACCTTGTACGCTCCACCTCTTTTTCTATAAGCTCAATCAGCCTGTTTATGTGCCTTAAGTACCTCTCCTGCAAAAGAGGGTCGCGAAGCATTGAGACAAGCGGGGGCGTAAGGGACATCGTAATCCTGTAATCAACACCGTCTTCTATGAGGCGGCTGAATATATCAAGCAGGGGGATATAGGTTTCGGTTATGGCTTCATATAGCCAGTATTCTTCCATGGGGTCATTGTATTCCGGATGCCTTACAAAAGGAAGGTGCGCGTGCAGAATTAGCGCGAGGTAACCTTTCGGTTCGGACTGCATAATTACTCTGTCTTCTTCTCTACTGTGAACTTAATAGATTTTTTGTCTATGCCGTCCGCTGACTCAGCCTCAACAGGCAGTTCCATCACACCGTTGGGAAGGTGAAACCTCATGCTAAATGTGCCGTCCTTATTGAGTTTGACTATCTCGCCTTTTACACGGAGAACGGCATCAGGCTCGGTTGCACCGTAAAGAATAAGCTCCGTATCTGCCACCAGAAAGAACTTTCTCTGTTTTTCCTGCTGCGACGGGGGCCCGCCTGCCCAGGCGCCCGGTGACGAGAAACTGCTGACGTTTCCCGACGAGAGATTAAATTCAAGAGGCGACATAAAACCTTCCGAGCCGCTGCCCGTTGATTTACCCCCTCCTGACGCATTGAAAAGCCCTTCAAAGTCCTCGTCAAACTCAGCCCATTCTTCTCCCGTATTATCGGAGACAGAATCGGCAGGAGTACACGCAGTATTTGAGCGTGCTATCATGATAAACTTGCCGCCATCCGTCTTATATCCCAAATCAGCAAGATACGTCCTGCCTGCGGCCCATACGTTTACATACCAATTGCTGGCATCGCCCGATACCCTGACATCCACAAACCTGTGTGAATTCTGACCGTCAAATACTACATCTGTTATGTCATAAAGCCTTATTACAAGAGAAAAATTCTCGCCTGATCTTACGGCTTCATCTGTTTTAGATTTCATGTAAGAAGATGAAATATCCCAGTAAACATAACACCAGTGAGGGTCGCGCGCCATTAAAACCACTTTATTGTCTTCGTAGTGTTCTTCAAGTTCGTACTCATCCCGCTCCGGCATAGACGCAGGCCTGGAGAGTGTGTTTGGTTTTTGCTGTTTTTTTGCCGGGGTAAAATACTTTAATGCCTCTATTTCACTCTCTTCAGAAAGCAGGGGGGCGGGTGCGGTTTTTTTTATTGTTTTTAGTTCTTTTGTTGTTTTTACAGTTTTTGTTCTCTTAACAGTTCTTTCGGCTTTTTTTTCTTCTACAACAGGTTCGAT
>CAYGHG010000074.1:0-4106 GCA_964349515.1 uncultured Spirochaetia bacterium | reverse complement strand
GGTTCGATCACAGGCGCAGGAACCAAAACAGTTTTTACTGTTTTTGTTTTCTTTACGGCAGGAGTTTTCTTTACAGGAGTTTCCTTTACAACTGATTTTTTAGGCTTAATTTCTTTTTCAGCTTTCACCTTTACCGAGGGGGTTTTCTTTACTGTAGTTTTCTTAGGTGTAGTTTTCTTAGCTGTAGGTTTTGCAGTTTTCTTTTTCCCTTCAGTATCCTTTGCCATAACCTGCACCCCTTGTTCATTTATAAACAAATATTACACAATGTGAAACAAGCATAATAATAAAAATATCCCGAAACTAAAATCCGTTTAAAATTATTCCTGTACCGGCGGCTGTCCTGCCAATACTGCCGTCAAATCCTTGCCCGGTTTGAATTTAACCACTTTTTTAGGCGGAACTTCAACCTTTTCACCGGTTTTAGGATTTCTTGCGATTCTGCCTTTTCTTTCTTTGATAGAAAAGGATCCGAGGCCTGTTACAGAAACTTTTGTCCCCTCTTTCAGGGCTTCCTGCGCTATCTTTACAAATTGATCAAGCACTTTCTCAATGTCTTTTTTGGGGAGAGCCACGTTCTCGCCAATTTTGTCAACCATTTCAATCTTTGTCATAGGCTCTTTGTCCCTCCTTCCCATGATTTTTCTATAAGATAACAAAAAAGCCTTTAAAAGTCAAGGCAAAATTGTCTTAGTGCAATCACCCGATCTTTTTAAGAAGTTTTGAAGCTATGTAAGGCGTAACAAACTCACTAATATCCCCTCCGTGGGCAGCCACTTCTTTTACAGCAGACGAAGATATTACAAGAAACGTCTCTTCAGGCATCATATATATCATTTCCACATCTTTACCGAGCTTTTTGTTTATTAAATTCAGCTGGAATTCATATTCAAAATCACCGACTGCCCGCAGCCCCCTGATTACAATACGCCTTTTTATTTTTTTAAGATAGCTGATAAGAAGCCCGTCATAAGAATCAACCTTTACATTGGCCAGGCTCTTAACTGAATGCTTTACCATATCAATCCGCTCTTTTAATTCAAACAGAGGTTTTTTGTCAAGCCTCTCAGCTACCGCAACAGTCACCTCGTCAAAAATAGAAGCTGCGCGTTTGATAATGTCGTTGTGGCCTTTTGTAATAGGGTCAAAAGTCCCCGGATAAACAACCTTATTTTTCATATAAACCTCCGTTGTTAGAAGACAGTCTACGGTCTATGAAATACAGACTACAGTTTACAGTTTACAGTTTACAGTCTACAGTCTACAGTATACAGCTTGCAGTTTACATTTTATAGCTCATAGCTCATAGCTCATAGCTTATAGCTCATAGCTTATAGCTTATAGCTCATAGCTTATAGCTTATAGCTTATAGCTCATAGCTTATAGCTTATAGCTTATAGCTTAGTATTTTATACGCATCCAGCGTGTTTTTCATCAGTATTGCCCTTGTCATCGGGCCGACTCCGCCCGGTACCGGCGTTATGAAAGACGCTTTTTTTGAAACAGCCTCAAAATCAACATCCCCTTTTAATTTGCCGTCAACCCTGTTAATGCCCACGTCAATTACAACAGCTCCTTCTTTTACCATGTCTGCGGTTACAAATGCGTACTTGCCTATGGCTGCGACCAATATATCAGCCTTTGCAGCTATTTCAGGGAGATTCTGTGTCCTTGAGTGGCAGATAGTGACAGTTGCATGCTCAGCCAGGAGAAGCATAGCCATAGGTTTGCCGACTATGTTGCTCCTGCCTATCACAACGGCATTTTTTCCTTTTATATCTGTGCCTGTTTCCTTTATCAGTTCAATACACCCTTTTGGAGTACAGGCCACGTGCCCTTTGCTGCCCGTCATAAGCCTGCCGGCGCTCATATATGTAAAGCCATCCACATCCTTTTCGGACAATACCCTGTTTGTTACCTTTTCTTCATTTATATGATTAGGCAGAGGGAGCTGGACGAGAAGGCCGTGTATTTTGTTGTCAGCATTCAGCCTGTCAACAAGCGAGAGCACCTCTTCCTCTGATGCGTCCTCGCTTAGCCTGTGAACTTCTGAATAGTATCCGATCTCCTGACAATCTTTTTCCTTTGAATTTACATATGAACTGGAAGCAGGATTTGTGCCTACCTGTATGACGGCAAGGCCGGGTACAGGGTTTAAACCCTGTATCTCATCTTTTAACCTCAGTTTTATCTTTTCAGCAAGCTTTTTACCGTCAATAATCTGTGCCATACGCACCTCTTGTAAAGTTTTAGATATAATACAACCAATCTTTCGGGTTTGCAAGTTATCGTTTAGTTAGGATACTGTATATAATAGTGAGTAATTTGGTTCTTGATGTAAAACCCCGCCCCCTTTTGGGGAGAGGCTTTGGTGAGGGGGGTGTTTTTAAGTCTTTAAATACGCCCTCATCCCAGCCTTCTACCCCGCGAGCGGGGTAGAAGGAGAATTTCCTATTATTACAAATCTTTTCTCAATCACACACAATTCTTGACAGTATCTTTAGTTAGGATGCTGTTCACATTCGTGTGTAATATGGTTTCCTCTCCGCCTTTATAGGGGTAGAGGTTAGGTGAGGGGGCGCGTAACAGTCAGTTATTTAATAATCAGACGTTATTACATACAGCATCTTCAGTAAGGGCTGAATGTGTATTCGTACAAGACTTCCTCTATCTGTTTGACTTTAAAATCCCCGACTTTTTCGGGTTTTATTACCGTTACAATGCACTTTCCCTGATCAGTCACGTTTGGAACAGCCCTGTCTGCACCCGGGGGGAGCCTGTATTGGTTGATACGCTTTTTATCAACGTCAACAAAAACGCATCCGTACTCCTGCGACACCGCGCCCCTGCTGTCTTTCACATCGCGGGTGTATGAAAAAGAGGCAAATTTCCCGTTGGGGCTCAGCTTCATATAACCCGGGGCTCCGAATTCTTCCGACCTCCATGCTTCACTGCCGTTTGCGTTAAAGATGATTATTGCTTTTACCTTAGGAGTTTCCGCATCAGGGTCTTTCGCTGCAACCATCAGCCTTGTTTCGTTCCTTGCGAAACACAGATTAAATTCCGGGTAAGGCGCTATGTTTTTTTTCTTCCAGCGCGTTTCCCCATTGTCATATAAGAGCGATAGTTCCGCCTCTATAATATCGGAAAAACTCCCCGGCGCACCCCGCGTTGAATATACGGTCCTGAAAACCGCCGCGTATTTTTTACCTGCGGATGCGTATGCCCGGGTGACAACAGAAAGCGATGCGCCGGACGTGTCATATATACGCTCTTCGGAATGTGGTTTGAGTTCTGATATGACGTACCCGTCCTTGTCTATGAATGTTATTTTTCCTGTATGGTCTGTTTTTATTCCGGCTTCCGACGCATATATGCCGGCAAACGCCGTCACTATTAAAAGCGCTGTCATAATAAGTTTCAAGATTTATCACCCCTGAATATATTCATGCCCGCAGCGCCTGCTATGGTAAGCGCTGCCGCCCAAATTAATATTCCAATAACCATCCAGAACATCAGCCTCTTCTTTCCCGCTCCAAACGCTATGCCGAGGGCCGCGCCGAGCGGGGCGCCGAAAAGCAGGGGCGATAACAGCCCAAGCCCGGGCGCACCGTATTTTTGCCATATAACAGCCGCCCTGCCCTGTTTGGCGCCTTCATTCTTGTTTTTAAGAAGGGCTTTTCTCAGCGCGTCACCGGCAAATATAACGATCAACGCCGAAACGGCAGAACCTGCCGCAGATACGGCGAAAATCAGCACCGGGTCTATTTTCATGGCAAATCCGAGCGGTATTCCCGCCCATAACTCCAGCGCCGACAGGCCAAACAGCGACAGAAATCCAATCAAATCCATATTATCTCCATTTTTAATAATATTTATAATCATTATATCATTGACTGAAAAAAATGTATCTGCTATATTTATTTTGCTTTAAAGCTGCCGGGTGGCCAAATTGGTAAGGCATCAGTCTCTGAATCTGAGGATTGGTGGTTCGAGCCCACCCCCGGCAGCCAAAAAAAATCCGCTAACGCGGATTTTTTTTTGTCTGAGCAGCCGAGCATCCGATAGCGGGTCAAATAATACAAGGCTGCGGCCGGCTGTTTTGC
>CAYGHG010000073.1:11876-13277 GCA_964349515.1 uncultured Spirochaetia bacterium | reverse complement strand
GTGTCAGGCCGCCTATTTTTGTATTTATAGAGAAACAGCCGTATGCTATAATTATTTAACAAATAAATGAAGGCGGACAAAAATGGGGCTTTTTAAAACTGATGAGGAAAAAAAGAAAGAATACATAGATAACGCGCTTGAGATGGCAAACCGCGACGAACACGAAAAAGCGATAAAAGAACTTGAAAAAGCCCTCAAACTATTCCCCAAAGACGAAGAAACTCTTTATAACCTCGGTTTTGTACATTCTGAAAAGGAAGATTTCCAGAACGGTTATGAATACTTTAAAAAACTGATAAACATCAACCCCAAACACATTGACGCCTTTAACAGCCTCGGCCTGTTATTCGCAAAACAGGGCAAAATGAGCGACGCCATTTTCGTCTATCAAAAAGGGATTGAAAACAACCCCTCTTCCGCGGTACTGCACAATAATCTGGGCAATGTGTATTACGACACCGGCAATTTTGAAAAAGCCGTGGGGCTTTTTAAAAAAGCGGGCGAACTTGACCCTGCGTTTAACGAGCGCTTATACCACCTCGGAATATCTTCCATGCTCAAAGAGGACGACGTATCAGGCGCAATGGCAAAGCTCGAGGAAGCCGCGAAAAAAAATGTAAACAAAGCAAAAGATGCGCATGACCTCGGAATCGCCTATATGGACCGTAAAATGTTTGACAAGGCCATAGAAGCCTTTAACAAAGCACTCTCCATAGACCCAAATTACCTGAGCGCATATACTTCACTCGGAGGCTGTTATCAGAACAAGGAAAAATATGACCTCGCAATCAAAGCATATGAAAAAGCTCTTACTCTCAACCCAAAAAGCGCGAAAATATACAATACCATAGGCCTTATATATGACAAAATTGACAAACCTGACATTGCCGTGTCCGCATACAGAAAAGCCGTGGCGCTGGACCCGACTTACGCCAATACGCACTATATGCTCGGGCAGCTTTATCAAAACAGAGGCAATGATGATAAAGCTGTAGCAGAGTTCACCAAACACATCAGAATACATGAGCACGGTGCCATGGTTGACGACGCGATGCAGCGCATAGCTGATTTGAAATCCATGCCGTTTGAAGAAATAAAGGAGCTTTTCGACCAATACATAGACAAGAAACCGGAACAGCCAAAACAACAGTTCACGCCTCCCCCGCAGACTGCCGAAAAAGACCAGCAGGCATATCTCAGGAGCCTCAAAGATAAGATGTCAGGCAAAACAACAGCGCCTGCCGCCTCACAACCGCCGGCACCGGCCCCACAGCCTCCTGCCCAACCGGCAGGTGCCATATCATTCAATGCGCCGCAGCCAATAGCACCTTTACCAAAACCAATGCCGGATAAAGCCCCCGCAGCACCTATAGATCCAAACGAGTATTTAAAAAGAATGAA
>CAYGHG010000073.1:9331-11776 GCA_964349515.1 uncultured Spirochaetia bacterium | reverse complement strand
TCCATCTGCTCCAATTTCTCTTGAAGCCGAGCCTTTAAGAAACGAAATAGAACTTCCTCCGTCAGAGGGCTGGGACAAACCATCTGATAGCTCTATTTTCGCTATGCCAAACGAATCCATACCTGTTGTTTCTCTTGAAGAAGAGGCTCAGCAGAGTTATAATAATACGAAACAGGATGCCCTAAATCTGCCAAAGAATGACGACGACGACGGGCCTCCGAAACTAAAAATAACCAGGAACATATATTAAAGGAGGCACAATATGGGAACTGCCGATTTTTTACTCTCCTCAAAGGGCTTCAAGGATTTAAATCAGGCTGACATTGACTCCATCAATTCAATCTGCGCGGAAGAATCATTTAAAACAAACGACACAATATTTCCGGAAGAGGGCCCCGGCGATAAAATGTACATCATTAAATCAGGCTCTGTAAAAATCAGCAAAAAAGTAAAAGACAAGGAAAACACAATCGCAGTTCTGAATCCAGGCGAATTTTTCGGTGAGATGGCGCTTCTTGACGGGCTTCCCCGCTCCGCAGCGGCCAAAGCAGGAGCCGACTCTATAGTGCTTACAATCACGCGTGACAACTATATGACAATCAGGCAAAAATCCCCCCAGACAGCCCTTAAGATTGTTGACATACTTGTAAAAATTCTCTCAAACCGCCTGAGACAGGCAAATAAAAACCTTGAAGTAATTTCATTCTGGATTGAATAGGAACAGTCTACAGTTCACAGTTTAGAGTTTAGAGTAAAAAAAACAGGCAAATGCCTGTTTTTTTTTATTAATTAAATTTCTAAAAACTTATTGACCTTAAAAATCCCTATTATATAATGCTAAAAAAACCTATAGAGGGGTTTACACATGCTGAGCAAAATTAAATCTGTAGCAATTTATGGTATTGACGCCTACGAAGTGGAAGTGGAAGTGGACCACGCGCCGGGGCTTCCCGCATTTTCTGTAGTGGGGCTGCCTGATGCATCTGTCAAAGAAAGCAAAGACCGTGTCCGCTCCGCAATTTCAAATACCGGTTTTGACTTCCCGGTTGACAAAAAAATCACCATTAACCTGTCCCCTGCCGACAGAAAAAAAGAGGGCCCTTCTTTTGATCTGCCCATAGCGGCAGGCATACTTGCGTCAGAAGGATATATTGAACCCGCGAAATTCGGGGACTATGTAATGACAGGAGAGCTTTCACTTGACGGCGAGCTTAAAAGCGTCAGAGGCTGCCTCTCTGCCTCGCTTTTCGCCAGAAACAGCAAATACAAAGGCATCATAGTGCCGGTATATAATGCCGATGAAGCAGCCGTTGTCTCCGGCATAGATGTAATACCGGTAAAAAATCTCAAAGACATCATTGATTTTATGAACGGCATTAAAGATATAGCGCCTCACAAGATTGATATTGTGGAGGTCTTTTCCAGAAACGCCTCATACCCTTTTGATTTCTCGGAGGTCAAGGGGCAGCAGCACATAAAACGCGCCCTCGAAATCGCGGCCGCAGGCGGCCACAACGTGCTGATGATCGGCCCTCCGGGCTCCGGTAAAACAATGCTCAGCCGGAGATTCCCTACCATACTTCCCGAGATGTCGCTTGAAGAGGCAATAGAAACCACAAAAATACACAGCGTGTCCGGCCAGATGAGGCATCACACTTCGCTGATAGCTACAAGGCCATTTAGGTCGCCTCACCACACCATTTCAGACGCAGGCCTGATAGGCGGCGGTACAATCCCCAAACCGGGAGAAGTATCACTCGCCCACAACGGTGTCCTTTTTTTAGATGAGCTGCCTGAATTTAACAGAAACGTTCTGGAAGTTCTTCGCCAGCCTCTTGAGGACGGCTCTGTCACCATATCACGGGCCGCAATGTCTGTTGCTTACCCTTCCAGATTTATGCTGCTCGCGGCCATGAACCCCTGCCCCTGCGGTTATCACACCCACCCGACAAAAACCTGTACATGCTCTGCCCTACAGAGGGAAAAATACGTCTCAAAAATATCAGGCCCGCTCCTTGACCGCATAGACATACACGTAGAGGTCCCTGTGGTGCAATACAGCGATTTATCCTCCAAACAGGAGGCAGAAGCCTCATCCGAGATAAGAAAGCGCGTAAACGCCTCCAGAGCCTCCCAAAAAGCCCGTTTTAGCCTCACTGAAGAAGCACTGTCAAGGCCGGGAGCTGTCAGGACATATTCTAACGCCCATATGGGCCCCAAGCAGATTAAAAAATACTGCCACCTAAACCCCGAGTCACAGGGTCTTTTGCGCAACGCCATAGAAAATCTGGGGCTCTCTGCCCGCGCCTATGACCGCATTTTAAAGGTTTCCCGCACCATAGCAGACCTTGAAGGCAGTAAAGACATACAGACAGCACACATAGCAGAAGCAATACAGTACCGCTCACTAGACAGGGACTACTGGAAAGTCGGGATATGACAGCC
>CAYGHG010000073.1:0-9231 GCA_964349515.1 uncultured Spirochaetia bacterium | reverse complement strand
GGGATATGACAGCCGGCTTCATACCGGCACATGGCGGATACCAAAACCTAAAATCTTTCCAGATGTAGGAAATAGTCTATGACGCTACAGTTAAGTTTTGTGAACGCTTTGTAAGTAAATACTCCCGCACCACAGACCAGATGACACAGGCAGCGCGCAGCGGCCGACAAAACATCGCCGAAGGCAGCATGGCATCAGCCGTCTCTAAAGAAACCGAGATAAAACTGGTAGGAGTAGCGAGAGCGAGCCTTGAGGAACTACTGCTCGACTACAAAGACTATCTGCGTCAGCACGGTCTGACGCTTTGGAGCAAGGACTCAGCGCAGGCGCAGGCCGTAAGGGCAATAGGACGGCAGGCACATAGGTCTTATATGTCCTATAAGGTCTATCTGGAAGGCCCCGCCGAAACAGCCGCCAACACAATCCTCTGCCTCATCCACCAGGCCAACTACCTACTAGACCAACAGCTGAGACAGCTGGAAAGAGATTTTGTAACAACCGGAGGTTTGAAAGAACGCATGTTCAAAGCCAGGCTTGAGGAAAGAAACAAAAACCGCTGAGCCAACTCTGCTTTACTGTCTTAATTGCCGCCAACATTTGCCATTATGAGTTTTCTTATAATCTTTCCTCTATTGTGCCGGATTTACAAAACAAACTTAATTTGATATACTGATAAAAACATTAAGGGGGATATATGAAGAAAAACATTCTGACGCTTTGCATAGTATTTTTATTAGCCGGGACTTCAAAATCAATGGATGTTCAGTTTATGCCGCTGGCAGGTTTGACTCATTCCTGGTTTACAATGACCGGCGAGGATGACACCACTCTGTTCTCTCCCGGTTTTTCTGCCGGCGCTGCCGCCCATTTCAGCATCAGCGGCTCATTCGGTATCAAGACTGCCCTGAAATACTCCGTAATTAACATAAATCAAATAATGACTTTCAGGCATTCCACCGGAGACTATCCGGATATTACATTTACAGAGCATACCGCCGATGCCGCAAATAGCTTCAGCATGGCCGAAATACAACTCTCACCCGAGTTTCAGTTTTCCGTAAGCGAAACGCTTAAAATCTTTTTATCGGCCGGTATCAAGCAGGCGGTTGTGGTGTTACAAACGGCTGAATTACAAAACAATGACCCTGCATTTTCACCTTACGATTATTCCGGAGAGAGCCATTTCAACTCCACACCAACAGCGCTTACAGCCGAGTGCGGGGTCAAAATCAGCACAGGCACAGGAACAGCGGTAACAGGATTGTCATTTTCCGTTTATTTGAATCAGGGCGGCTTATTATTCGGCGACGTATGCAGCCTCGAGCTTTATGGCGGCTATTTTTTCTGAAGTTATTCATAATTCCGAATTTACAGAACTATTCTTCTACCCCGTAGCTCCTATTCGTCTTTAGTCCTTTTTCTTTTCCCCTGCGTAGAGACACACCTCCGCGTGTGTCTCGTATTTGTCTTAAAGTCTTTTCCGCATCCCACGTAGAGCGGCCGGCTTCAGCTGCCGCTCGCCTTTGCCCTTGGTTTGTCCTGTCTTTTCTATCCTCCCGTACTCAATCTCCTACAAAGCCCCCTGCCAATCAGCCTTAAATTCCATTCAAAAGTATTAAAGCAGTCTCCGGCACCGTTTTTTACTAATTCCCTATATTTTATTAGCATTTTTGTTGCAATGTCTTCAGCCTGCAGCAAGCTTTCGGCTGACAAATGAGTCAAGGCACGGTGTTACTGTTTCGTATTCAGGCATATAAGGCCTCCAATGTGTTTTTTCACCTCACCATCCAGAAAGACGAATGATACCACGTGTTATTGCCTCCCGGCACTCCTGTTCCGTAGTAAGTGGTGTAGTTATTTGTATCGTGAAGCATAGCCAGATAATTTCCTGAAGATGAGTACGGGTACCAGTAATTGGCCGTATATGCAGATGAAGCCCCAACGTCCGTCCATCCGTCATAAGTGTTGAATTTATAGTACATATTATCACCGGTAATAAGGCTGCCGGTATTGCCCCAGTGCGGCATGAGTGCCCGTGTTTTGACCCTGTATATTACCTTTTTTGAGTATGATTCCCAGCCCGTGGAAAAACCAACCACGTCTATCAGTACGGCTGTTTCAACCGGCCACGTCACATTCTGGAGAGGCCTCCAGTCTGACCACGAACCCGCGGACAAAGGATTGGCCTGCCCGGTGCCGTGAGTGGTGTTATTCATGGCAAAAAAGTAATCTTCATAATTTGAAGGATATTTAAAATTCGCCACCATCATCCAGCCGCCGCCGTCCGTGGTCATGTCGCAGTAAACGTCCATGCCTCCGCCTGCCGGGTTCTGCAGCCTGTAGACTCCGTCTCCTGTGTCGCCGGAATATGTATAAGGGAACACCGGGGTCCTGTATGCCTTCGCGGTTGCGGCATAAGTGCCGTCGGACCAGTACCTGGCGCCGCCTATGTTCATTATCGTAATCGGCGCGGCGGTGTTTGTGGGAGTGACAGTGCAGGTGGCTGTCCGTGTCGCGCTTTCTGTAGGGCTGTCGGTTAAGGCAGCTGTTGCCGAGGGCGTAGCCGTAATAGTAAAAGCGGGCGTATTTGTTCCGGTAAAAGTGAATGTCGCGCTTATGGCGGGTGTTCCGGTCTGAACCGTGGCGGTTTCAGTGATTGTGGCTGTTTTTAAAACAGGCGCCGCAGGCCCGCTATTTTTAACGCAGGAAGCAACTAAACCGACAACTAAAATAAAAAGTAAAAGTACAAGCGCAAGTTTTTTCATAAAAATCTCCCCTATTTTTTGATGTTCCTTCGACGTTTTTTTAGATACTTATATTTTCCATAATACTAAAACCATGTCAAGCGCTTTGAAACTCACCCGGCACGAAGCCGGACAACGCGGATGAAACTCATGAAAGCGATTAGATCAATTTGATATTTTTTCATTCCCCCGCCGCAGTCTCTCTTTCATCACTTGGGATGTTGGATGATTTGCCAATACACTCAGCACTAATACTCCCAGTAAGTCCTTTCATTTACCTCACTAAACTTTCAAGTCCGCGCCTGTCCCGTCTTTGTCTCTATGTCGTTTCCGTGTCCCCCTTAGAGCGGCCGGCTTCAGCTGCCGCTCGTCTTTGTATTTTGTCCTGTATTATTGTTGTTCATCTCTTTTCCCACGTAAAGACAGGCCTCCGCGCCTGTCTCGTCTTTGTCTTTATGTCGTTTCCGTGTCCCCCGTAGAGCTGCCGCTCGCTTTGCCTTTGGTTTGTCCCGTCTTTTCTATTCTCCCGCTCTCAATCTCCTACAAAGCCCCCTGCCAATCAGCCTTAAATTCCATTCAAAAGTATTAAAGCAGCCTCCGACACCGTTTTTTACTGCACGTGATTCAGGATTCTATTAGAAATAATCTTGCCCTTGTCATAAATTTTTTCAGTGTGAATTAATTCGTCCTTATAGGTCAGTTCTTTCCAGAGTATGCCGTCTTCATTCCTAAACTGCCACACCCCGGTCCTCAAAAACCTGATAGGAATTCCGTCTTTAAGTATCTGAACCTCATTTCCTATTTCTTTTACGTTTTCATTTATGTGATATACAACTGTTGTAATGGAGCCGTCTTCATTAAAAGTCTTTACCTCTCTTACTATGCTGTCGCCTTCTATCCCTTCATAATAATAAGTAATGTGCTTGTCGGGAAAATACTGATCCATCACCGGTTTTGGCCTGTACCATTTCAGCCCGTTTTCCATATATGGACGCCCGTCCGAAAAATATGATTTATGCTCGAGATTAATGTAATTCTCTATTTTTTGAGGCTTGCCGTCAGGATAAAACCGCTCAATTTTTTTGAGCCAAAGCAGTCTAAAATATGATATGTTCTTATACCCATCCCTCCAGAAATACTCTGTTTTCATGGGCCTTCCGGTAAGCCTGTTGAGGTAGTCAACCTGAGTCAGAACCCCGGCGTCATCATACCATTCATGCAGAAGATAAATCCCCTTTTTGACCACCTTTCTCTTTTTCGAATAGTGGGCGATGTAATGTTTTTCATAATTAACCGGCATCTTGATTGTTTTATATGCTTCTACAAAATCCAGGTCATAATTCGTCAAAAGAAACCCTATTACGAAAACAAGAGCTGCAATCATATTTATAAGTATTTTACCCTGGCTCATATCCCACCTCCATTCAGGTACACACCTGCATCGTGTTTGTCCTCATTTCCTTCCGTCTTTTCTATCCTCCCGTACTCAATCCTCTACAAAGCCCACTGCCAATAAGCCCTAAATTCCATTCAAAAGTATTTAAGCAGTCTCCGACACCATTTTTACTGTCTTTTCTTTTCCAATCTAAACGCATAAATGGTCAACACCGTTTATCAATAGCTGTCACTTGGCAATGTTACACCCAGATATTCAGCCCGGCTGTATAAATTCCACCAAAAATCCTTTCCGTCAGGGGCTATTTTGGATATATACAGGTAATCAGGTATTATATTTTTATTTTTTGAAATCCCTCCGCCGATTACGTAGTTTCCGTCCCGGCTTTTAAACATATCTGCCAAAAAAACCTCAAACCCGCCGTTATCTACAATATAATGCCTGCTCCAAACCACTTCACCCTTGCCGTCCAGTTTAACTATATCAGGATCGGATGAGCATACCGCCAGAAATCCTCCATCTTCAGTCTCTACAATTTTCTTTGGCCAAAACAAGAAATTTTCCCAAAGTTTTTTACCGTCTTTGTCATACATTACAATTGCACCGCTGCGCATTGTCATGCCGTAAAAAAGATATCTGCCGTCCGAGGTAACCAGAAGTTTAATTTTGTTAACGAAACCGGAAGACGCAAATTCCTTTTTCCATTTTTCCTCCCCGTCGTCAGACATCGCAACTATCAAAGCACCCCCGCTCCCTCCTATAGCCAGGAGTTCGTTTCTAAAATATTCAATCTCATTGAAAGCGAGTTTGTGGCTCTTGCCCGGTTCGATGTTCCACGCAACCGTACCATCTCTGTTATAAGCTGTTAACGGGCCTGATGAGTATGGACCAGCATAAGTGCAAAAAATGAGGTTATCAGTACCGGCATAACTATAATTTGAGGCTTCAGATTTCAATGCGGCATCAGATGTCCATATTGTTTTTCCGTCACTGCGTATTTTTGACATCAGGTACTTTCCGTCATTATCATGAAAGAGAATGACTCCTGTATCATCCCCGACCATGCCAAACGGCGGTTGACCGACAGCCTTCACATGTCCAAAAGGAGGAAGAACAGACCATTGTACATTGCCTTTCGAATTCAAGCGAATAACATTTATGAAACGCTGCCCTTCTTCGCTATAATAGGAATTAATTCCGGCTGCATATATAGAACCGTCATTTAATTCGACAAGTTTGATACTATATGGGTCGAAAGAACTTCCCAGAATTTTTTGTATCATGCCTTCAAAATAGTCTTCCACACCTTTAATTCCAAGTTCTTTAATAACGGCTGAGTATTTACGGTTTAACCCGTCGGTTACGGCCTTCAATTCAGCAGGTGTAGTTACTCCTGTGTCAATATGAATCAACAATATTTTTTTCAACGCAAACTCCGCAAACGAACACGCATCTATGCCATATTTCCCACGATAACGCCGGTCTCCGTATAATTTGATGACTTCAGCGAAACACTCTTCCGCCTTTTTCAGCGCATTGTCCGAATCCACATGCGCATAAGCTTGCCCTATCTGTATTAATAGTTCGGCTTTAAAAGCATCCATCTTGACAAGTTTCATAAGCGCATCTGCATCCGCTTTAACTTTATCAACATCATTTTCGCTTACCGGCCACGACCTTACTCTCCCTTCACGGGCAATTTCAACTCCGTGGATTTCTTTCATAAATCCAATGTATCGTTCAAGGATCACTCTGTACAGGCGTTCCCCGATTACTTCGCCGTGTTCACAATCATAGTTGACTTCATCATCGTCAGACACAAACTCATCACCAAAATCATTGACCAACAGCGCCAGCGTCTTTCTTAATTCGCCTTTATCCAGAGAATCGGCGGCAATATTGAACTGTTCAAGCTTCATGAACAATATATCTTTCCCCACTGTTACTTTTTTCGTTTCCTCATCAGACTGTGAAGGTTCTATCACCTCATACCCCGGAAATTTGTCGTAAAGAATCTGGAAATATTTCAGCGACTCATTTCTGGTGTCATGATCCCTGGATTTCAAAACTCCAAGCATATATAGAACCTGGGGTTCAATCAGCTTCCCATCAGAGCAGGCCCCGCTAACTTCTATCGAAACATGCTGGCATCCAAACAACAGCTCCAGCAGCATTGCCGAGATGTCGGGAGGATTTCCCAAAGGCAGTGTAATTTCAAACGAACCATCAGGCTGTGGCCCGTCATTGTGATACGGATCCGGGTTCATATAAAGTTTCTCAGCGGCATAATAAGCAGTCCGGCATTCTTCCATTTTTTCCACAGGTATCAGCATAGACGGCACCGTCAAAGATTCATCACCGGATTTTTCCGTATTAATATTTTCTACAGTTTTATACGGCAAAAGCAGTAATAATGTCTTACCTCCGTCCGTAATCTTCCATATAGAGGTTAAAGAAATTAATGTAATTGCTATTATCAGAATCAGTTGTTTGTTACTCACTCCTTCGCTTGAAGAAAAACGAAAACCGGGAGCTGTGTCTGCCTTAGCACTAATTTCGCCTCTTTTCCCTTTCCCCATTTCACCTCTCCTCATTATCATTTTTTTCTGCCACTCACCTTCAAATTCCCTCCAAAAACATCAAAGCTTCTAAAACCATTTATTTTTATCAAGTATCAAAGCAGTCTCCGACACCGTTTTTACTAAAATCAAAAACCCTAACCCTAAAAAACCGCGCTTAAATCCAACATGCCTGTCAGGCCTTTGCCTGTATTGACAAGGTCGGTTTTAAGAGCCGCGTTAACCGCCATGCTGTCTGATACATACCCAATTCCAAACGATGCAAAATCAATTCTTTCAAAGAAAACTATTCCGGCGCCGGCCCTTACCAACAGTCCGAATGGCAGGGTGAACTCAACCCCGGCGGGATATATGTCTGCCCGAAGCTGCCTGTCATCGTACTGTATGCCCGCCCTGACAAGGTCATTTATGAATGCCGCTCCCAGTACAAAATATTGGCGTGTATCCAGCATCTGATTCATATAAACTTCATATCCATATCTATTGTAAGAATTAATAATGCATAAATCAAAATACTTCTCGGAAGTAAATTCCAGAAAATCCAGAGGCTGCCATCTTAATGAAAGATTTGTGTATATTCCCGCCCCCCACTTCCAGTTACTGTAATATTGAGATAATGTCCCGTCTTCAATTAATATATCCATGGAATTTGTCAGAAAATTTGTTCTTAAATCATTGTTAAGATTTATCGCAAAGTTACCTCCGGTTCTGTCCTTCAATGATATATGCCATGACACATCCAGCCCGTTTGCTGATTCGGAACTCCCGAAATAATCATCACCGTTTTTCGTTTCATAAAAATAACTATCCCCGCGTCCTATAGAAGTGTCATGTTCCCCGTATGTGCCGGGGTCCCTTTTAAAACCTATACCAATAGAATCCATACGCGTAACCGCAATGCCGCCAAAACCCAGCAGATTGTCTTCATCCTTTTTAGCTGTATAATCAACCCCCCATATGTGTCTGTAGGCATAACCGCTCTCTACGATATCATAATAGGCTTTAAATCTGGCGCCTATGGATTCATTTTCGCTCAACCTGCGGCCGTACTGCAGCTCAAGCGAGCCGATGTTGCCTGCCGGAGTTACAAATGAGTAGAACGGCTTTACTGCAATGAAATCATCCGCGCTTAACATAACCGCCGCCATACCGGGGCCCGCAAATACCTGTTGTAGATCCCCGGATATATCATAACCATTGTATGCCAGCGCCGCCGAAAAAGATAAAAAATTGACAGGTCCCCTGTAAAAGTAAGCAGAGACGTTTTGATGGGAGTAACCATCCTGAAGGTTTGATGTGTCTAAAACAGCTACATCAATACCCCCCATACCCAGCATTCTGGCCTCGCCCCCCTGCCACCAAAGACCGTCATAAGAGACAGCCAAAACAGTACAAGGAAGAAAAAGCAGAATAAGTATCAAAAAGAAACCGTTTACAAACCCTGACCTGCCAAAATCTCTCATTCATCCCCCATACTTTAGTTTTTTCTTATTCCCCAACCCATACTCCTTACCCTCAAAGCCTTATTTCGTCCGCCGGGACATTCAGTTATTTGTTACTACAAAAACCCTACCACTCTCATCCACCCTTTTCAACCACTTTTTTCCCAATCCCTCCAATTATAAGTTAATGCAACATTTAGGGTCTCTGTCCCTATTTGTTGCAATGACTTTTACAGGTACTTTACCACCATATCCAGCCCGTGTTTGGAGGGCTGGACTCCCGGTTTTACCGGATAGCCTATGGGGATGATGGCCATAAATTCTCCTTCGGGCTGTCCCAGAAAGCCCAGCAGGTCTTTTTGCATTAATGCAAGCACGCCAAGCCAGACTGTGCCCAATCCCAGAGAAGTCGCCGCGAGCAGCATGTTTTGCACGGCTGCTGCCGAGCTTTGCACTTCCATAATCCTGAAAAAGTCGTGCGCGGCTTCCTTGTCAATTTTAAAAAGTTCCGTCCCTCTTGCGATGAGTTCCCCGGTATTCATGACAGCTACCACCACCGGCGCGTTTATAATAGAGCGCGAGGCCATTCTGAGCAGTACAGCCGAAGTCTTTGGAAACCCAACCGAGCGTTCATTTACCATTGCGGCAAGATCGCTTTTTGCCTTATCTTTTAAAACTATGAATTTCCACGACTGCTGATTGTGGGCCGACGGCGCCTGGTGGGCTGCGTGAAGTATGGTCAAAAGGTCATCTTCGCTCACCTGAGCATCCGAGAATGTACGTATGCTTCTCCTGTCCCTTATGCTGCGAAGGGTGTCATTTCTGTCAAGGTGTATCCCTGAATCCTGCATTTATGCCTCCTAAAATTTATTGAAAAATAAAACAAGTACCAGGCCCTGACCTGACACCTGACAAATCCAAAACCGTCCGTGGAATAAAGAGTTTTTTTACAAACCAACAGCCAAAAAACAAGGAAAAACTCTTTCGGATAGAAAGTATTAGTCCGGTATGTTTGTTTCCTGTTCCCCTGCCGCAGCCTCGCATCTCGCCCCCGTAATGTTCAGATATTT
>CAYGHG010000072.1:0-13317 GCA_964349515.1 uncultured Spirochaetia bacterium | reverse complement strand
ATGTAAAACAAGAGCTGTGATAATGAAGCTGAAAACTGAAAGCTTCGCTTTCTAATTGTTTTTTTGTACTAACTTTCAACTTTCAGTTTTAAACTTAAAGGAGTCAACTATGCCTGTTCCAAACGAAGCCACGATGAAATACTCCATACGTGTTTACGAGTCTGACAGCCTGGGGTTTGCCGGGCCTGTTTCTTTGTTTAATCTTTTTCAGGAGTCGGCCTGGGATCATTACGGCCTTGTCGAGAAAGAAACAGGCGCCTTGCTTGAGCCGCATATGATATGGGCCATGACACGTGTAGAGATGAAAATCAACCGCTATGCCAGGTGGCAGGAAGACATACATATTACGACTTGGTCCCGCGGTATTCAGAAAATATCCGCTTTCAGGGATTTTGAGATAAAAGATATGTCAGGGTCAATCATCGCGGCAGGTACTGCAACATGGGTAGTTTTAAATACAAATACGGGCAGGCCGGAGAAACTTGCAGAACTTGCGGAAAAATTTCCGTCTCAGCCCGGCAAATCCGCACTGTCAAAAGACGCTGAAAAAATTGATTCCCCCGTAGTTGACCGCCGCGGCACCCCTTTTGAAGTACGCTACAGCGATATGGACGTAAACCGCCACGTAAACAGCGGCAGATATCTCTCCTGGATGGCAGATTCTTTGGGCAGGGAGTTTATGGAAAACCGCGTCATAACCGGTTTTACCATTAACTACACGGGAGAAGCCGTCCCCGGTGACTCTGTTTTCACGTGCAGGCAGGAGCTCTCGGAGGGCGAATCGCTGTTAAATGTAGTGCGATTAAACGACAGCAGGGAGCTTGCCAGGGCAAAATTCAGCCATATTCCACGGTGATTTCGCCTTAAATCAGAGGTGAAATTCTAAAATCCAAAAAAGCTTTTTTATGTTATAGTATATAAAATATGCTCAGGAGGATAAATGCAGTCAAAATTCGCGCACCTGCACCTGCACTCAAAATACAGCCTTTTGGACGGCATGTGCAAATTTGAAGAGCTTGCCCCTGCGCTTGCGAAGCTGAATATGCACACGGTGGCGCTCACCGATCACGGCAATATGTACGGCGCGGTTGAGTTTTACAGCCAGATTGCAAAAGCCGGCATAAAACCGATAATAGGAATAGAAACATACGTCGTGGAGGATGTAAAAGACAATAAAAGGGAAAAAGGGCACCTCGTGCTTCTCGTAAAGAATGAAGAAGGCTACAAAAACCTCATTAAAATTTCATCTTTTGCCTTTACAGACGGTTTCTATTACAAACCCTCTGTTGATAAAAAATTCCTAAAGGAACACTCGGCAGGCCTGATCGCGCTTTCGTCATGCGTAATGGGCGAAGTCCCCTCCAAAATAATCAACAGCGACCCCGAAGGCGCGAGAGACGCTGCAAAGTGGTACCTGGAAACATTCGGCGAAGGCAATTACTATCTTGAAATCCAGAACCACGGCATGGAAGAACAGTTGATAGCCTGCCGCGGGTTAAAAGAAATATCCAAAGAGCTTTCAATACCCCTAGTCGCCTCAAACGACTGCCACTACATAAGCAGGGACGACGCCAAGGCCCACGAAATACTCATGTATATCCAGACCGGGAAAACAGTAAAAGACGGAAGCAGCCTTGATATGGACTCTTCCGAATATTATCTTAAAAGCGAAGCGGAAATGAAATCGGTATTTCCCGACGACCACGCGGCTGTCGAGCTGTCGCTTGACATCGCAAACAAATGTGTGTTTGAACTTCAGATAAATAAAAAATTGTATATGCCGAAATACATCTGCGGCGACAGCACCGGGCCCGAGCCTGATTATGATGCCGAGCTTGTAAAACTGGCAGGCGGTAATCTTTTAAAAGTGTACCCGGAAATTACCCCGGAAATACAGGCCCGCTTTGACAGCGAAACCGCCACAATAAAAAAGCTCGGCTACTCGGGATATTTCCTGATTGTACACGATATAATAAATTTCGCCCGTTCGCAGAACATCCCCGTCGGCCCCGGCAGGGGAAGCGCCGCCGGCAGCCTGATTGCATACGCGCTCGGCATAACCGGAATTGACCCGCTTAAATACGGCCTGCTTTTTGAAAGATTTTTAAACCCTGACAGGATATCACCGCCTGACATAGATATTGACTTTTCCGACGAAGAGCGCGACAAGGTAATCTCCTACATAACCGGAAAATTCGGCAGGGACAAAACCGCACAGATAGTCACTTTCCAGACACTCAAGCCCAGGCAGGCAATAAGGGATGTGGGCCGCGCTCTTGATATTGAGCTCAAAGCGGTTGACGCGCTGTCAAAAAAAGTCCCTGAGGTCCTTAATATTGAGTTTAAGGACATACTAAAAAACCCCGAGTTCCTGCACTTCATGGGGTCTGACCCGGTATTTGAAGAGATAGTAAATTATGCGGTAAAAATCGAGGGCCTTTTGAGGCAGGATTCCACGCATGCGGCAGGCGTCGTAATCGCGCCGGAACCCCTCACAAACCTGATACCAATTGCCGTCCCCAAGGATAAAGAATCATCTGCCCCGGAAACAATGACATATATGACCCAGTATCCCATGGAATCTCTTGAAAAAGTGGGGCTGCTGAAATTTGACATACTGGGCTTAAGGAACCTCTCGGTCATAAAACGCTGCCTTGAAATGATAAAAGAGAGCACGGGCGCGGAACCCGCCGTGCTCTCCGACAAGGAATACATGGACCCTGAGGTCTATAAAATGCTCTCCGACGGCGACACTCAGGGCGTATTTCAGCTTGAATCAACCGGCATGCGGGATATTCTGAAAAAAATTCAGCCCACCAAATTTGAGGAGATTGTCGCCATTATTTCTCTCTTTAGGCCCGGCCCCATGAAGATGATTGACGATTATATTAAAAGAAAGAAGGGCCTGGCTGAAATTAAAAATGACTTTAAGGAACTGGATATCATACTCGCCGAAACCTACGGAATCGCGGTTTACCAGGAGCAGGTAATGCAGATTGCCGTGGCTGTTGCCGGGTTTACCGTTGCGGAAGCCGACAACTTAAGGCGCGCGATGTCGAAAAAGAAAGAAAAAGAGATGGAAAAAATCAAGGTGCACTTTCTGAAAGGCGCTGCGGAAAAAAACTACAGCGCGGAAAAAGCCGGCGACCTCTTTGACAAACTCGAGCAGTTTTCCTCATACGGCTTTAACAAGTCTCACGCCGCAGCCTACGCCGTCGTAACATACCAGACAGCCTGGCTCAAGGCGCATTACCCGGGTTACTACACGGCGGCGCTTCTTACAAGCGTCATGGACAAACAGGAAAAAATGGCGGGCTACGCGGAAGACTACCGCCGCTCCGGAGGCAAAGTGCTGCTTCCCGATGTAAACGAAAGCCTGCCAAGTTTTGCATATGAAAAAAACATGATACGTTTCGGGCTTGCGGCGGTGAAAAACGTCGGTGTTCTCGCGGCCGGGGAAATAGTCCGCGCAAGAAAGGAAAAAGGCAGGTTTAAAAGCCTTGATGACTTCTGTGAAAAAGTCACCCTGAAATCAGTCAACTCCAAAACAATAGAAAGCCTTGTTAAAGCGGGCGCTTTTGACTTTACGCTTATGACAAGGGCCCAGCTTTTTGAATCCGTGGAATCAGCGATGAAAAACGGCGAAATATTCCAAAGAAACGCCGCGGCCGGGCAGTTCAGCCTTTTTGGCGAAGAACAGCCGCGCGAAATCCCCAAAGTCCCCGAGTGGAGCGAGACACACACCCTCACTGCGGAGAGGGAGGTTTTAGGCCTTTATCTTTCCTCACACCCTCTCGCAAAGTATGAAAAACTGTTAAGCTCGGTGGCAGTGCCTATAAGGGATATACTCGAAGGCTCCTACGCAGGCCCGCAGGTTATGACAGGCGGCGTTATCACCGGCCTCAAAAAGAAAGTAACACCTGACCGCGGCGAAAAGGCAAGTTTTATACTGGAAGACCTGACAGGCGGAATACAGGTGTTTGCAAATGAAAAGGTGACAAGGGAAAAAGAGGGGCTTTTGAGCGACAAGATGATGTTTATGATACGCGGGAGAATAAATTTTTTCGACGACAAGCCGGTCATTTATCTGGACTCTCTGATATCCCTCGAAGATGCTTATGAAAAACTCGGCAAATACGTGCATATCAACCTCAGGGAAATAGGCCTCGAAGAGATGACAATGCGTGAAATCAACAGCGTCCTCGCGGCGCATAAAGGCACATCACCGGTCATACTTCACGTTTATTCCAAAGACGGCAAAAAGTTTGAAATGGAACTGGCGGAATCAATGAATGTAAAAATAACGGAAGAACTGCTCGCACAGCTTCAGCTTGTGGCGGGGGAGCAGAATATCAAAATCAGCTGGAAAAAATAAAACAGCATAAAAATTAAGGAGGCTTTTATGGCCGGAGGCATCTGGAAAAAACTTGTAACTGACGGCATAGTAACCGAAGAGATGGTGGACAAGGCTTCTCAAATGAGCTCGCAGAATAAAAACGGCATAGGTTTCAACCTGGCCCTGCTCGGCGCAGACGAAGAACTCATAGCAAAACAGATAGCCTCTCACTACGGCCTCGAGTACATTGACCTGATGACCGCGGAAGTAAACCCCGAAGCGCTGACAATAATTGACCGCGCCAAGGCTGAAAAGCTTGTCATTTTTCCGGTAAATATCACCGGCAAAAACGTGCTGTTCGCCTCGGCCGACCCGTTCCATCCCGAAGTCTCATCTTACTCAAAGGAGCTGCAGTTCCGCTCGGGGTACCGGGCGGATTTCGGTGTCGCGCCGGAATCCTACATCAAACTCGCCATAGACCAGGCTCTGCCAAAGGAAAATAAAAGCCAAATGGCGGATACACTTAAAGATCTTGAGGGGAGCGGCGCAGAGCTCGAAGTCCTAAAGGACACCCCCCAGCAGGAAGAAACCGAGGCGGTTGACGAAGCGCCCGTAATCAGGCTTTGCAACTCTTTAATAGCCGACGCCGTGGAAAAAAACGCTTCAGATATACACCTGGAGCCGTTTGAACGCGAAATCAAAGTACGCTACAGGATAGACGGCGCCCTCATAGAACAGCCCTCACCGCCCGTATCATACAAAAGGGCGCTTACTTCCAGGTTCAAGGTTATGGCAAGGCTTGACATAATTGAAAAAAGAAAACCCCAGGACGGAAGGATAAAAATCAAGGTAAAGGAGAAAACTATTGACCTGCGCGTATCCACGCTGCCTGTCGTATGGGGAGAAAAAATAGTAATGAGGATACTCGACCAGACCAACCTGCAGCTCGACCTGACAAAACTCGGGTTTGAATCTGACGAGCTCAGTAAATTCCAAAAGGCAATCAACAGCCCCTACGGCATAATTCTGGTAACAGGCCCGACAGGGAGCGGAAAGACCACAACGCTTTACTCCGCCTTGAGCACAATAAACAATCCCGACATAAACATAATGACCGCCGAGGACCCGGTAGAGTACAATCTTCCCAACATCAACCAGGTTCAGATGAACCCCGAGGCTGACCTGACTTTTGCCAGCACGCTGCGCTCATTCTTAAGGCAGGACCCGGACGTCATAATGGTCGGTGAAATCAGGGACCAGGAAACAGCCGAAATCGCCATAAAAGCCGCGCTCACCGGCCACCTCGTCATTTCAACCCTGCACACAAATGACGCGCCTACCACCATCAGCAGGCTTGCTGACATGGGCATAGAGCCTTTTTACATAGGCTCGTCCGTCATAATGGTGGTGGCACAGAGGCTTGTCAGAAAAATATGCAGGGAATGCGCGGAACCTCACGTATATGACCCCGCGCTTCTCGCGCAGGCCGGGCTGTCTGCCGCTGATATAAACTCTGTTTCGCTTATGAAAGGAAAGGGGTGCGACACCTGCAACGGTACAGGCTACAAAGGCAGGGTGGCAATCTATGAAATAATGGCGGTTGACGACATAATGAAAAAGGTAATTATGGACGGCGCCAATGCATCTGTTGTAAAAGATGCGGCTGTTAAATCAGGCTTCAGGTCTCTGAGGGATTCGGCTGTAATCAAGATGAAGGCCGGCCTCACCACGCCGGAAGAAGTAATCGGCGCGACAATGGGCGACTGATGGGAAAAACCCTGATAATCATAGGCCTCACCCTCGCGGCTGCGGGGGTAATACTTACATTTTTCAAAGGCATACCTTTGGGGCGTCTTCCGGGGGATATAAGGATTGAAAAAGAGAATTTCACCTTTTACTTTCCGCTCATGACCATGTTAATCATCAGCGGCCTGCTTACGCTTATTTTCTTTCTGGCAGGCAAAAAATGAGGCTCTTAATCTGCGCCTGTGCGGCTTTGCTGATGTTTTTGCCCTCGTGCGTTTCTTTAAAAGAATCCTACAGAGAATCGCGGGCGGAACCCGTGATCGTTTCAAAAGAACGCCTGGAAAAACCTCAGGATCCCGCAGCACCCGCTGAGAAGACAGAAAAAACAGGCATAAGAGGCGTTCTTCTCAGGGTATTAATTACAAAAAACAGCACCGCAGTCAGAATCACCTCGGCTTCGGAAATATCGGTAAAAGCCATTTCATCAATACCCGCTTCGCTGTCAATGGATATTAAAAGCACAGCCACAGGTTTCTCCGTCAACAATTACACCCCCGCCACTCCGGAGATAGAACTTGAGTCTGCCGGTATTATCTCAATTGACGGAAAAGCTTACCGGGGCTCGGTTATTGTGCATAAAAAAGAGGGCAGGCTTTGGATAATAAACAGGGTGCCTATGCGCGACTACCTCGCAGGCGTCGTTCCCTGCGAAGTGCCGCCAAACTGGCCGGAGGAGGCCCTAAAAGCACAGGCAGTTGCCGCAAGAACATTTGCCATTTATAACAGGATGAAAAACAAAATTCCCGAGTATGACCTTGACTCAACCGTTCTTTCGCAGGTATACAAAGGTGTAAGCGTGGAGCACGAGCGCACCACCCGCGCGGTAGTTTCAACAGAAGATGAGGTTCTCGCATATAAAGGGGAAATCATCCAGTCGTTTTTTCATTCAAACAGCGGCGGTAAAACCGCTTCTTCCGAAGAGGTTTGGGGCGGGAAATTTGATTATCTGACGCCGGTTGACGACGGATATTCGCGCGACGGAAAACATTTTGTCTGGAAGACGGATGTTGAAACAAAAAAACTGTCGGAAATGCTTTCTAAAAATAAAATATCCGCAGGCGACATATACGACATACAGGTTTACGAGCGCACGGAAAGCGGCAGGGCGGGGCTTGTTAAAATATACGGCGGGAACGGCACTTTTACGGTAAAAGGAAAAGACCTCAGAATGTGGGCCGGCCCGGACGTGATTAAGTCAACCCGTTTTGACGTAAAGATAAAAGACGGCATGGCTGCTTTTAACGGCACCGGCTGGGGGCACGGAGTCGGGCTCTCACAGGAGTCTGCGCGCAAAATGGCCGAAGAGGGCGTAAGCTACAGGCAGATTCTGAGAAATTTTTACCGCGGCGCGGAAATTAAAAAGGCCCGTCTTGAATAATTACTTGAAGTCAGCGCAGGTGATTGCAGCAGCCGCTTTATTCTTTCTTGCCTCCTGCGGAAACGGCGGCAGCGGGGCCTTTAGAAACAAACTCGAGGCTTATGCCCCTCAAAAAGGGGGTGATTTTGATTTTTCAACCGCGGTGATAAACCTCTCCTCACTCGTTGACCCGGAAACCGACAGAGAGTGGCTCCATCAAAGGATTGATTCAATGGCATCAGAACTGTCTTCAAGAATAGGCGATGAGGGCGATTATGAAATAATCATCGCCATTATCAACGACTATTTCTATAACCTGCTGGGGCTGAAATTTGACGAATCATTCGGCAGCTCAGCCGAAAACCCGTCCTCGCTTTACTCGCTGGAACAACTTCTTAAAACACGAAAGGGGATATGTATGAACATATCCCTGTTATACCTCATGATGGGCGACAAACTCGGGCTTCCGTTTTACGGGGTTCTGATACCCGGCCATATATACGTCAGATGCGAGCCTCCCGGGCGCTCCGGAATAAATATTGAAACCACTTACGCGGGAGTGGAGTTCTACGGCTACAACGACAACGCCGGATTATATTTCCTGGATAAATCCAAAACATCCTATGGAGACAACCTCGATAAGTACGAAGTGCTGGGCGCATATTTGAGCAACATAAGCATCTATTTTCTTAACGCTCAAAAATATGAGGAAGCAGGGCTTTTGTCCAAAAAGGCCTCTGAAATGGTACCCGGCGCCGTAGAGCCGCTGCTCAGCCTGAGCTCTGTCTATGCGGCACAGAACAACCTATCCGCTGCGGAGGAGGCGCTTTTAAAAGCCGCTGAAATCAACCCCGATTCCGGGCCTGTGAGGCTCATGCTCGGGCGCGTTTACACAGAGCAGAAGCGATCATATAAGGCAAAAGAAAACCTCGAAAAAGCGCTCAAACTCATGCCTGCAGCCGCGGACGTGATAAACGAAGACCTTAAAAAAGCGGGTGAGATATGAAAAACATTGCCGCAATACTTTTTTTAACTGCATTTCTGTGTACGCCCGCCTCCGGGGCTCAGTTTGAAAAAGTAAGCTCCCACACCGGCCCTGCAGTAGCGGTAAGCGTGTCGCGGTCATTGCCGTCTCTGCTGACCGCCGGCTCTGACGGGGCAGTTTCGCTTTTCGGGCGCAGCGTTGAAATGACAAACGGGATTATTCACGGCTCCATGGTTTCAACTGGGGATTTGTCTCAAAACGGCAGATTTGCCGCCACAGCTTCGCCTGACGGCAGCGTAAAACTATGGGATGCCTCATCAGGGGCTCTTATAAAAACCCTGCTCGCTTCAGGACATTATGTTTTCTCATGCGCTTTCAGCCATGACTCGGCTCTATTGGCCACTGCGGGGGCGGAAATTATGCTGTGGGACACCGCCTCATTTAACCGCCATAAAACCATAAAACCTCAAACACCTTCACGTGCGGCAGTTTTTTCTCCTGACAATTCATATTTTGCCTTTTCATCCGGCAGGGAAATATTCATCTGGTCCCTTTCTTCAAACAAACTGCTCTCACTGATAACCCGCGGCCGCTCTCCCGAACTCAAAAAGGCCAGGCAATTCAGCCACCACCTTCTCATAAACGCCCTCTCATTTTCTTCGGACTCGCAGTATCTGGTTTCGGCAGGGGAGGAAGGCGTGATTTCCTGCTTTAGAACGGAAGACGGTTACAGGTTGTGGCGCTCTGCCGTCACAGGAACGCAGATACGTGCCTTACTGTTTCTAAAAGACAATAACATCGTTCTTGCCGCAGGCACAGGCGGGCTCATCTATATACACGACTCGCGCACAGGTAAAATAAACGGCTCAATAGGGCCCCTGCCGGCCTCAGTAAACAGCCTGGCGTTTTACGAGAAAAAATCAGAACTTTACGCTGCGTGCGCTGACGGCGGAGTTTACAGGATAAAGACCTCATATAAAGCGCCGTTTTACGTTAAGAATAATTTCTTAATAACAGCAGGATTGATATTCCTGGCCCTGCTTTTTTCAGCCCTTGTACTCTATGTTATATCCGCTTTCAGGGACAAATCAGTCAAAGACTGGAAGCCATAGGCAGCTGTTAACCTGTTGGTTGTAAACTGTCGGTTCTGCTTCTACCCCGCTCGCGGGGCAGAAGGGAGGGATGAGGGCGTATTTAAAGAATAAAAACATGCCCCCTCACCTAAGCCTCTCCCCCTTTAAAGGTGGAGAGGAAATCATATTACACACTAATGTGAACACTAATCATTTGAAAATATGCTGTGGACTAATCATTTTAGGGTTGTTATAATATTTTTATTAAATTGCGGGAGATGATAATGGCTGAGATCACATCCTCTATTTCCGGAAATTTACAGTTTTTCTACTCGGAAGGCAGAGAGATAGCCAGATGGACATATTCTGACAATGGGGCGATTAAGAAAGAGGGCGCTCCGGTAAACGGGTGTGTAAAAATCAAAGGCCCTGACGGTTTTTTACAGTCTGAAATGACTTATAAAAACGGCTCTTTAAACGGAATATTCAGGCTTTACTACGCTTCGGGCTCCCTGGAAGAAGAGGGAATGTTCAAAAATGATGAATTAACGGGAGTTTACAGGCAGTTTTACCCCGACGGCAGGGTTAAGCTTGAGGGCTCTTATAAATCAGGAAAAAAAGAGGGGCTTTTCAGGCTTTATTATGAAACCGGCACTGTCGAAGAAGAGGAAATCTACTCTTCCGGAAATCTGGAAGGAGAGGTCAGGGAATACAACCCCGCGGGAAATCTTATTACCTCTGCTTTTTACACAAAAGGAAAGCTGAAACTAATCAGGCAGTATGACGAAAGCGGCAAAATGACAAATGAAACAAAATATTAGGAGAATTTTATGAAAAAACTTTTATACTTCCTTTTACTGACGCTTTTAGTTGCCGCATCAGGCTGTTCTGATTTTAATTCTGAAAAGGATGTAACGCTTGAGATATTTAACTCAAGCTCCACACACTGGCTTGTCGTAGCCGTCGGAACCCGGCAGGCGCCTGACATCATAGCCACGTTACTTCCGTTAGAAACACGAAAAGTTTTGGTAAAAGCGGGCAAATGCATTCTTCTTCAGACCTGCGTTTATAACGACGGTTATTTTCCGACTTTTTGCATTGCTTTTGACGGCCATTTCTGTTATTCAAAAGATACTTCAATCATTACAAATAATTATGGAAAACCAACGCCCGACCACAGCGAATAATTATCATCGGGGGGAAACTCATTGAGATATGCAGTAATTTCTGACATTCATTCAAATGCGGCGGCTTTTCAGGCGGTAATTGATTACCTGAAAACAAATCCCGTAGACAGGATAGCCTGCTGCGGCGACATGACAGGCTTCGGCCCGGAACCAAAAGAATGCATCGCGCTCTTTAAAACTTTGAAAAACGCTTTCTGTATTGCGGGAAATCACGACAGGCACATTACAGGGAAACTTTCCGATGAGGGATTTAACGCGGCCGCGGCTGCGGCGAATAAACTGAACAGGGAAGCCATAGGGCCTGAGGAAATGGTTTTTTTAAATTCACTGCGCGCAAAAATGTCGGAAAACGGGCTGCTTTTTGTTCATGGCTCGCCGAGAAACCCGGTTGATGAATTTCTCTTTAAACTCGAAAAATATGAGGAAAATATGGCGGAGTTTTCCGAGGCGGCCTGTTTCATCGGACATACTCACCAGCCGATTGTGTTTTATCAGGACATACACACCCTTGAAACAGGCTTTGTACAGGTGGAGCAGGAGCCATTTGCGATGCAGACGGAGGAAAACAGGCGTTACATCATAAACGTCGGCTCGGTGGGCCAGCCGCGCGACAGAAACCCAAAAGCCTGTATGGCTTTTTTTGACACAGATACCAAAATGCTTTCTTTCAAGCGGCTTGAATACAATACAGCTGCAGTTGCGGAAAAAATGACCCGCCTCGGCTACCCCGCGGAACTTTGCGGCAGGCTGATGATGGGAATATAACGGAGGATGAAATGAAAAAAAGAGTACTTGTTTTTCTTGTGGCAACATTTGCCGCGGTTATGTGTTTCGGGGAAGATTTCTTCACAACAAACCCGGTTGATGAGAAAGAGACGGGGGATTTTCTGACAACAGGCACAGTTCAGGCAAAAGCTACAGATACACCGGTCCCTGTGCCGCCTACGCACACCCCCGAGGACACCGCGGTGCCGACACAAGCCCCTACAAAACCCCCGGTAAAACCGACACCAAAACCTACACCAAAACCTATTCTCAAACCCACACCCAAGCCGACCGCAGCGCCGGTTGTAAGGCCGACAGCCGTTCCCACCGCAGTACGCCCCGCTTTAAGGCCTGAAATCAATATTACAAAAGCAGACATCAGTGAACTTGCGAGAAATAAAACAGCAGATAATCTTTTCGGGCTTCTTATCACCGACAGAAAATTTACTCTGGCAATTGAAATCGAAAACTCCGGCAACGGGTCAGCCTTTTATTCAAGCTCGAAACTCATATCCGGAGATACAAGCATTCTTATACACGAGCCTGACAAAACCCTGCAGACCATACTTCCTGTTTCAAGACGAGAGCTGGTTTACAGCCTGGTAATTCTGTCAGACTACGAAGGGGATTCGAAGCTGCCTCTAAAGCTTATTGTAAAGTATTCCGGCCTTGAAAAAGAACTTCCTGTGGAAGTCTATGTCGATGAGTCATCGCCGCTGCTGGTGTACGCTGCCGTCGGTATTGCGCTTCTTCTTTTAATCATACTTTTTGCTGCTATATTCAGAAAAAAGGAAAATCCTTCCAAAAAGAACTACGACTTTAATAACTGATGCCTTATGAAAACGCCGGCGCTGCAAAGCGTGCAGGCAGGGAAAAGGCCTCCATACAGGCGATGCTTTGGATTTATTGCCGGGATAAAGGCCATGCTGCGGCAGGGAAAGGCCTGTGCAGCAAATGCACCGGTCTTTCAGAATATGCTTTTAAGAAAATTGAGCTGTGCGCCTATACCGGCGACAAACCTGTTTGTGTAAAATGCCCTGTACACTGTTACGAAAAGAGCAAAAGGGAAGAGATACGTGCTGTCATGCGTTATTCAGGCCCCAGGATGCCCCTTTCCCACCCTTTTCTTTTCCTGATGCACGTAATTGATTCCGCTTTTGCGGGTAAAGGAGTCATAAAAAATGGTAAAAATAAGGCCGTTTAAAGCTTCAGACAAGGCTGTGATAGAAGCGGTACTGCACTCTTGGGGCGGGGATTTCGTAGTTTCAAGAGGCAGAAAGTCCTATCCTCAAAACAGCCCCGGTTTCATAGCTATAGGTGCTGACGGCAGCTACGAGGGGCTGATCAGTTTTGAAAAAAGGCCGGGTAACGAGGCTGAAATAACCCTATTTGAAGCGGTTCAGCAGGGGCAGGGGACAGGCCGTAAGTTAATGAAAGCCGCGCTGAAGCATCTTAAAAAATCAGGCTTTAGAAAGGCGTACGTGATATCCACAAACAACAACATTCAGGCTTTCAAATTTTATCAGCAAAGCGGCTTCAGGCCTGTAGCGGTTTATCCGGACGCAATGAAGACTGCGAGACGCCTTAAACCTTCCATACCAAAAATATGCAGCAACGGCCTGCCCATTAACGATGAAATACTTTATGAGCTAAACCTTCAACAAAAAGCCAAAACAATCCCCAAAACGCCTTTTAAATAACGGCTAACATTTACTTTAAGACTATTTGTTTATGCCGCAGGAAACTACAGAACCGAACAATCGACTGCATATTCAAGTTTACATAATAAACATTATAGGACGTTACTT
>CAYGHG010000071.1:3477-13332 GCA_964349515.1 uncultured Spirochaetia bacterium | reverse complement strand
ATAAGCTATAAGTGGGGAAAGACAAGAGACAGAAGACAGAAGTTACGGCTGAAACTAAAGGCAAATCCCCCTTAGCCCCCCTTTGGGAAAGGGGGTTAGGACGGACAAAAGTTGACAGGTGCAAAAGCGGGTGATATGCTTATATTCTGATTAAAACAACAGTGGAGGCTATATGAAAATACTCATCATCGGAAACGGCGCGGCGGGAGTTGCGGCGGCTGAAGCAATCAAACAAAGAAAACCTGATTACAAAATCACAATACTGACCGACGAGCCCTACCTTCACTATTCAAGGCCGCGCGTTATTGAGTTTTTGGGCGGCAGAATAAACGATGAACAGCTTGTCATAAAAAAACAGGAGTGGTATGACTCAAACAATATAGAGCTGCGCACAAACGTAAAAGTTTCGATTCTGCACGCCGCTGCAAAGGAAGTTACGCTTCTTGGCGGGGAAAAAATCTCAGCTGATAAAATAGTCATTGCCGCAGGCGCGCACTCTTTTATTCCTCCTTTTGAGGGGCACGACCTTGAAGGCGTGTCGGGGTTGAGGACAATTGATGACGCGAAAAGGTTAATCTCGGCGGCCCGGGGCAAGCCGTCGGCTGTGGCAATAGGAGGAGGGCTTCTTGGAATAGAGGCGGCAATCAGCCTGGTGTCTCTGGGTTTAAAAATAACTGTTGTTGAGTTTTTTCAGCGGCTGCTTCCGCGCCAGCTTGACAGTGACGGCGCGGCTATTTTAAAGAAACTGCTTGAAGCAAAAGGCCTTGAATTCAGGCTTGGTGAAGAGACAAAGTCAGTTGCCGCATCAGAGGGGGGGCTCAGAGTGGAGTTTAAATCAGGCGGCAGTACGCAGGGGGCGATAGTGCTGGTATCGGCGGGAGTCAGGCCCAACACTGCATTCCTTAAAGACAGCGGCATAGAGATAAACAAAGGGGTAAAGGTGAATGAGAAAATGGAGACAAGCGCTGAAGGAATATATGCCTGCGGCGATATAGCGGAGCATAACGGCGCGTTGTACGGAATATGGCCGGCGGCGCGAGAGCAGGGTACGGCGGCCGGGCTCGCGATTGCAGGCGAAGAGGCGCAGTATAAAGGAAGCGTAATGTCAACAAAACTAAAAGTAGCCGGTATTGAGGTTGCGTCAATAGGAAGGATAGAGGAAGGCCCCGGGGATGAAATTACAAAAGATTCAAAGGAAAACATATATAAGAAAGTAATAAGGAAAGAGGGTAAAATAGCCGGTGCAATACTGCTTGGGGATACTTCGGAGTTTAACGCGCTGAAGAAAGAAGCGGGGGTTTGAGAAACAAGAAGCTGCAGATAAAGACAGATTTAAGAAGATAAAAAGCAGATAAAAGCAGTTAACGGCAATGGAATCAGGGTGTAAATTTTTGTTTTTGAGGAAGGGATTGAAGGCTTGAGATAAGGCCACCCCCCGCGCTTTGAGAGAATGTGGAGAGTAGACAGGAAAGAGCAGATTTTCATCTTTTTTACTTATGTCTTATGGATTTTGGCTTAAAAACTTAAAACAAGGCTTAATACTTAAAGGCAATCCCCCCTGCCCCACTTTGGGAAAGGGGGTTGTAAAACAGTACTTGACAAAAACGGGGATATTTGTTAATTTTGTAATGATTACAAAGTTGTAAAATACGCTTCAGGAGGGTACTTATGTTAAGCAAAAAAATGGAAGACGCAATGAACAAGCAGGTAAACGCCGAGTTTTATTCCTCTTTTCTTTATCTTTCCATGTCGGCTGATTTCGAATCAAAAAATTTCCTCGGGTTTGCGAAATGGATGAAAATACAGGCCGAGGAAGAGTACACTCACGCCATGAAGTTTTATAACCACATCATTGAGCGCGGCGGAAAGGTAAAGCTTGCAGCCATTGACGCGCCTGAGGCAGAGTGGGACAAGGCTTCAAAGGCATTCGGGCAGGCTTATGAGCACGAACAGAAAGTCACTGCAATGATTAATAAACTCATGGACATTGCGGAATCCGAGAAAGACTATGCCTCGCGCTCGTTCCTAAACTGGTTTGTTGACGAGCAGGTGGAGGAAGAGGCCAATGCTTCGCAGATAGTGGAGACGCTGAAGCTGATCGGCGACAACACCAACGGCCTGTTCGCGCTTGACCACAGGCTCGGAAAAAGAAAAGAAGACTGATCCTCGCAATCAAAAAAAAGCCGGAGATGAAAATGGAAAATCAGACTAAAACACCGAAAGAGATAGCGGCTGCTCTTAAGGCAAGGGATATCAGGCCTTCAACAATCAGGATAAAGGTGCTCTCTTATCTGACCGGTAATTACAGCCATCCGACGGCTGACATGATATACCGTGACCTGATAAAAGAGATGCCTACGCTTTCTAAAACAAGCGTTTACAATACGCTGAAGGCGCTCTCATCAAAGGGTGTCGTGCTTGAACTTAATTCGGACGGCAAGGAGGCGCGATATGACGCGGATGTCTCGCGGCACGCGCACTTTACATGCATTTCCTGCGGCCGGCTTGAAGACATAAGATTGAAGTGCGGGGAGAGCTGCGGCGGAGGCTCAATGAAAGGATATAAGGTTTATTCCGAGCTGGTTTATATGACAGGGCTTTGCAAAAAATGTTCAAAAGAGGGGAATTAAGATGGCAAAATTAAAAGCAGGTTCGAAAGCTCCGGCGTTTACGCTGAAAGATTCTGATGAAAACAAGGTGAGCCTTAAGGATTTTTCGGGGAAATGGGCTGTACTGTATTTCTACCCCAAAGATGACACCCCGGGCTGCACCATAGAGGCAAAGGATTTCTCAAAACAGCTTCCGGGATTTGAAGGGCTCGGAGCCTCTGTCATAGGAATAAGCGCGGATGACTGCGGCTCGCACAAAAAATTTCAGAAAAAGCATAAACTCAAAATTACGCTGCTGTCAGATGATAAAAAAACAATCCTTAAGAAATACGGCGTATGGGGTAAAAAGAACTTCATGGGCAGGGAATACATGGGGATATTGAGAACTACTTTCCTGATTGACCCGAAAGGAAAGATCTCCCGTATATGGGAAAGCGTCAATCCGGAAGGCCACGCTGGCGAAGTAAAGAAAATTTTAACTGAAATGTCAAAGGAGGGCTGAAATGGCGGTAAAAGAAATTGTAAAGGGAGTGTCCTGGGTCGGCGCGGAACACTGGGACAGGAGATTGTTTGACGAGCTGATACCTCTTCCTGACGGGACAAGCTATAACGCATACATTGTCGCGGGCTCGGAAAAGACCGCGCTCATAGACGCGGTAGACCCTGACACGAGGGAGCAGCTTTTTGACAACCTGAAAGAGCTTGGGATAAAAAAACTGGACTATGTAATAGCAAACCACGCGGAGCAGGACCACGCGGGCGGGATTGTTGACGTGATTAAAGCTTACCCCGGCGTAAAAGTCGTGACAAATGAAAAATGCAAAGGAATGCTGATAGAGCTGCTGCTTTTAAAAGAAGATGATTTTATCGTCATCAAAGAGGGCGAAACGCTCGGCTTGGGCGGCAAAACCCTGAAATTCATAATGACTCCCTGGGTGCACTGGCCCGAGACCATGTCCACTTATCTGGAAGAGGACAAAATACTTTTTTCCTGCGATTTTTTCGGCTCGCACATCGCGACCTCCGACATATTTGACGCGGCCCATTTCTATATGAGCGCAAAGCGTTATTACGCGGAGATAATGTCGCCTTTCAGAAATAATGTCCGCAACAATCTTGAAAAAGTAAAACAGCTTGATATTAAAATAATAGCACCGTCACACGGCTACATCCATACAGACCCGAAACCGGTGATGGACGCTTATGCCGAGTGGTCTGCTGACACCGTGAAAAATGAAGTCATACTTGCCTGGGTGTCAATGCACGGCTCCACGAAAAAAATGGCTGAGTATCTGCGCGAGGCGCTGATCAAGCGCGGTGTAAACGTACACTACTTTAACCTGACGGTAACCGACCCGGGCGCTGTCGCGATGGCGCTTATTGACTCGGCCACGCTGATACTCGGCGCGCCTACCGTGCTGGCGGGGGTTCATCCGCTCGGCGCCAATGCCGCGTATCTAGTAAATGCCTTGAGGCCGAAAACAAAATTCGTCACATTAATTTCCTCTTTCGGCTGGGGAGAAAAAGCTTCGGAGGCGGTAAAGGGCATGCTGGGCAATTTCAAGGCAGAACTGCTGACACCCGTAATATCAAAGGGATATCCCAAAGATGAAACATTTAAACAGCTTGATGCGCTTGCCGATGAAGTGGCTAAGAAGCATGAAGAAGCCGGGCTGATGTGAGGTAATCATGAAAATAAAATCAGTGATAGAAACAGCGGTACAGATGGAAGAAAAGGGAAAAAAGTATTACGAGTCAGCCGCCGCGGCGGTTAAATCCGCAGATGTCAAGGCGGTCTTTGAAGCGCTTGCCGTTGAGGAGGATTTTCATAAGAAGCACTTTCTCAAAATGCTTGACAGCGCGGGTGACGGGGTGTTTGAAGGAGCGTCAGACGAGTTCATAGGCACATTCATGTCATACTCGGGAAATAAACCGATGTTTGACACGGCCCAGCTAAAAGAAAGCCTGGAGTCTGACGAGCCGGGTTCAATAGTAAGGGCAATAGAATTCGCGATGGACAGGGAACTCGAAGCTGTGATTTATTACACATCTATCATGGCTGCCGTATCCGCGGGTTCTGTACGTGAAATACAGGACATCATAGATGAAGAGATGAAACATTTCGTAAAACTTTCAAAGGCACGGGAACTGGTAAGAAAATAATTTTCAAGGAGGAAACATGGCTGTAAAAATGGAGATTTACAAGTGTTTTAAGTGCGGTAATGTAGTGGAAGTGCTGATAGGCGGCGAAGGCGAGCTGGTGTGCTGCGGCGAGCCGATGAAACTGATGGATGAGAAGACAAAAGAGGGCGCCGGAGAAAAGCACCTGCCGGTAGTTGAAGCATCAGGCGACGGGATTTTGGTAAAAGTGGGATCAGTCGCGCACCCCATGGACGCGGATCACTGGATTCAGTTTATTGAGGTAATAAGGAAAGACGGCAAAATAGGAAGAAAAGACCTGAATTCCGGGGACAAACCCGAGGCATTCTTTGAAATAAAACTTTCCGATGTTTCGTCAGTAAGGGAGTTTTGCAACAAGCACGGGCTGTGGAGCAGGTAAGACAAGTTTAAAATTGAAAGTTTAAAGCTGAAAATTTAAGACAAATGACAGAAGACAAAACTTATTAAACGGAGGTACTTGAGAAATGGCATCACTTAAAGGGACACAGACGGAGAAGAACCTGCTTGCTTCATTTGCGGGCGAGTCGCAGGCGCGTAACAGGTACACCTATTTTGCGTCAGTTGCGAAAAAAGAGGGCTATGAGCAGATTTCGGCAATTTTTACGGAAACTGCCGATAATGAGAAAGAGCACGCCAAGAGATTCTTTAAATTCCTGGAAGGCGGAAACGTGGAGATAACAGCCATGTATCCCGCCGGGAAAACAGGAACTACGCTTGAAAACCTGAAGGCAGCGGCAGAGGGAGAGAACGAAGAACATACTGTTCTATACCCGAAAGCGGCGGAGATTGCGGAAAAAGAGGGATTCAAGGACGTTGCCGCCTGTTTCAGGTACATCGCGAAAGTGGAAGTGGAGCATGAGTTACGCTACCGCAAACTTGCCGCTAACATTGAAAAGCATGAAGTATTTAAGAAGCCCGGCACAGTGAGGTGGAAATGCCGCAACTGCGGTTATGTCCACGAGGGGCCGGAGGCGCTTGATAAGTGCCCGGCGTGCATACACCCTAAAGCGCATTTTGAAATAAAAGAAACAAACTACTAATCTTTAAAATCCGGGGCGGTTTTAACCGCCCCGGATTTTAAAAGAAGAGGGATGAATAATGGCGGGAAAAAAGAAGAAAGCGGTAAAAGACGAAAAGAAAGAAAAAGCGGAGAAAGTTTTTGATTTTACGGTAATGCTGGCAGGCGAGGCCGGAAGCGGCGTGCAGTCCATAGAAACCACCCTCGTAAACCTGCTTAAAGCAGAAGGGTATCATGTTTTCGCCACTAAAGAATACATGTCGCGCGTGCGCGGCGGGGTAAACTCAACCACTATCAGGATTTCAAACAGCCCTGTCAGGGCGCTTTCCGGAAAAATAGACGTTTTCATACCCCTTGATAATGACTCGTATGAAAGATACAGGGGAATGTTAAGCAAAGCCTATGTGATAGGCGATAAGACAAAAATAAGTTTCGATAAAACCATTAATATTCCTTTTAACCGCATAGCTTCCGAGTTCGGAAACGCGCTCTACGCCAATACGGTCGCCTCCGGAGTTGTGTGCGGAATACTTGATACTGAAAAGGCAAAGGCGGTTTCATACATAGAAAAACTTTTCCTCAAAAAAAGCGAGGAAATATCCAAAAAGAACGGCGAGGCAATGGCCAGCGGCCATGAAATAGGCGAGCAGTTAAGAAAAGACAGGATAGTGAAACTTGATGTAAAAAAAGGAAAGGACACATCTGCGGATTATCTGCTCGCCGGATCTGACGCGGTCGCGATAGGCGCGGTAGCGGGCGGCTGCAATGCCGTATTTGCCTATCCCATGACGCCGTCGTCAAGCGTATTTACCGCGCTCTCCGGGTACTCAACGTCGGTTGACATAGCTCACGAGCAGGTGGAAGACGAGATAGGCGCGATAAACATGGCGCTCGGGTGCTGGTACGCGGGAGGCCGCGCTCTGGTGTCAACGTCAGGCGGGGGTTTCGCGCTGATGACAGAGGGTATCTCAATGGCGGGTATTGCCGAAACGCCCGTTGTCGTTCATCTGGCCCAGAGGCCGGGGCCGGCTACCGGGCTGCCTACGAGGACCGAGCAGGGTGATTTAAATCTTGTGCTGTACGCCGGGCACGGCGAGTTTGCCCGCATCATTCTTGCCCCGGGAAACATAGAGCAGGCTTTTGAGCTGTCGGCTGAGGCATTTGACCTTGCCGATAAGTATCAGGCGCCGGTTTTCATACTGACAGACCAGTACTTTGTAGACACCTATTATAATGTCCCTTCTATTAATACAGCCGCAGTTAAACCGAATTATTCTTTTTTAGAAACAGCGGAAGGTTATAAACGTTACGCACTTTCAAAAGAGGGGCTTTCGCCCCGCGGCATACCCGGATTCGGCAAAGGCCTTGTCTGTTCTGATTCTGACGAGCACGATGAGGCAGGCAGGATAACCGAGGATTTAGAGGGCATCAGCATGGCGATGAAAAATAAAAGGATGAAAAAGGCGGCAACTGTTGCAAAAGCCGCGATGAAGCCTGTGTTGGAAGGGCCGAAAAACTACAAAAATCTTGTGATTTGCTGGGGCTCTACTTATGAAATAGTGAAAGAAACCCTGAAAAACCCGGGATTAAAAGATACGGCAATGCTCTTCTTTCCCCAGCTTTACCCCGTGCATCCGTCGGCAGCCGCGCTGATTAAAAAGGCAAAAAAGGTGAAGGTTGTCGAGAACAATCAGGCAGGCAATTTCGCTGATTTGCTTGAAAAAGAAACAGGAATCCCGCTCAAAGACAGGGTTCTGAAATACAACGGGCTGCAGTTTTCCGTTTTTGAACTGGCTGCCAAACTTAAGTTCGGGGGCAAATAATGGAAAATAACATTTACGAATACAAATCAGACATTGCCTGGTGCACGGGCTGCGGTAATTTCGGGCTGCGTAACATAGTAATGAAAGCCCTCGCGGAACTTAACATACCAAAGGATAATCTTGTTTTTGTGTCAGGCATAGGGCAGGCTGCAAAATCTCCCCAGTACCTGGATGTAAATTACTTTAACGGACTTCACGGCCGCTCGCTTCCGCCCGCGGCAGGCATTAAGGCCGCCAACCCGAATCTGGTTGTGGTGGTAGAGTCAGGCGACGGCGACATGTACGGCGAGGGCGGCAACCACTTTGTCCACGCGATAAGGCGCAACCCCGATATCACGGTCATAGTCCATGACAATATGGTTTACGGGCTGACTAAAGGGCAGGCCTCGCCTACCACGCAAAAGGGAATGAAAACGCCCATTCAGGTGGAGGGGGTTTTTGAAAACCCGCTTAATCCGCTCAGCCTTGCCATATCGCTTGACGCGTCGTTTGTGGCGCGCGGTTCCGTGGGGGAATCCGAACTCACAAAGGAACTGATAAAAAAAGCAATAACGCACAAAGGTTTTGCCCTTGTGGATGTTTTCCAGGCATGCGTCACTTTCAACAAAATAAACACGCATAAGTGGTTCAAGGAAAACACATATATCATGGACGGGAACACTCACGACGTGAAGAACAGGGCAGAGGCGTTTAAAAAATCCATTGAGGAAGGCCCGTGGCCCCTTGGTGTCTTTTATGTAAATGAAAACAAACCGGTTTTTGAAGAAAGCCTGCACCTTTATAAGGAATTAAAGACGCCTCTTTATAAGAGGCGGGTGAGTGAAGAGACGGTAAAGAAACTTCTGGAAGGCAAACGCTGAGTGCAAAGGTGTAAAAAAACAAGGAGGTTGATATGAGCTACGGTGAGGTGATAAAACTTTTTGGGATTCTTGCGGGTTCTGCGGTCATCATTACTTTTGCGCTGGGGTTCTTTAAGTTTAAAATCAGAGAAAGGCTTAAATTTCACAAAGTATTCGGGTTTGCTGCGCTGATACTCGCGCTGGTGCATGGAAGTTTGGTTATCCTTAGAAGCTTATAAACGAAATCAGACAAAAGTTAAAAAATCAAATAGCAGTTAATTTAAAGGAGGGAAGATGAAAAAAATTATTGCGGCTTTAGTGTTTTTGTTCTGCGCTTCGCTTACTTCGGCCCACGGCCCGGATTCAATCAGGATTGAGACTGACATCGCGAAATCAAAACTCAAGGTTTACGTTTCTCATAAGGTGAAGGATGCGGCGCAGCATTTTATTTACAAAATTGAGTTAAAGGTGAACGGTAAAAAGGCAATAAGCCAGGATGCTGTAACCCAGACAGGCATGACAGAGCAGGCTGTAATTTATGTCATACCGGGGCTGAAAGCAGGGGACAAAATCGAGATTTACGCCGAGTGCAATAAAGGCGGGGACATGAAAAAGACATTTACGGCGGAGAATACAGAAAAGAAAGAAGAAAAGACAGAAAAAAAGTAGTATTGGGGGGAATCATGGATGTTAAAGACGCCATAGAAAAACGCCGTGCTTACCGCTCGCTTGCGCCCGTTGAAATTACGGATGATATCATAGCGCAGCTTGTGAGTGCGGCCAAACTCGCGCCTTCGTGTTTCAACAACCAGCCGTGGAAGTACATTTTTGTAAAGTCAAAGGATGCCCTTGAAAGGATAAAGCCTGTTTTCAATAAAGGAAACGAATGGTGCCACGCTGCTTCTCTTGTGATAGTTGTGCTTGCAAAAAAAGATTTTGACTGCGTGATAAAAGAACGTGAATACTATCTTTTTGACGCGGGGCTTGCAACAGGACAGATGATACTGCGCGCGGCAGAACTCGGGCTTGTAGCGCACCCTATCGCGGGTTACTCGCCCGGGAAAGCGCGCGAGATTCTGGGAATACCGGAGGATTTCAGCGTGGTCACGCTGGTAAACTGCGGGAAAAAAGATGAGAGATACAACAACGGGCTTCTTAATGAAAAGCAGGCAGAAAGCGAAAGGTCGAGGCCGGAGCGGCTGCCTGATGAGAATGTTTTCAGCATAGATGCGTTTGACGCGCGCTTGAACGTGAAGGTTGAACACTAGAACAAAGCGCGGGCCCTTGAAAGAGCCCGCCTACGAAAGCACGTGAAAGAAGAATTGTTTTAGTAGCCGTCCCCCTTTACGGGGGCGGATGAATAACAGGACAGACAGGAACAAAGC
>CAYGHG010000071.1:0-3377 GCA_964349515.1 uncultured Spirochaetia bacterium | reverse complement strand
ATGAATGAAAAGACAGACAGGAACAAAGCGCGGGCCCTTGAAAGAGCCCGCCTACACGGGAAGATATGTGACGTATTTGTAGCCGTCCCCCTTTACGGGGGCGGATGAATAACAGGACAGACAGGAAAAAAGGAGGATTTATGAAACCGAATGAAGGCAAAATTGACAGGATTATCAGGGTAGTTGCAGGAGCAGGGCTTGTGGCGGGCGGTTTTTTTGTTTCGCAGCCTTTGTCAATACTGTTGTGGGCTGCAGGAGCTGTGTTTGTGCTGACCGGAGCGGTAGGTTTTTGCGGGCTTTATGCCGTATTAGGCATTAATACCTGTAAGATTAAAAAACAGTAAAAAGATTTAAGGCTTAAAAATCACAGGGGGTAATATGCGTAAAACTTTTGTTTTGCTTTCTTTATTATTTTTTATTGCGGGCAGCTGTCTTGCGGACCAGAGAGAGAATACAATGATTAACCTGCTCGTGCCGTCGGGGCTGGTTAACAATGAAATGTATTTCAACATAAGCCATAAATACTATTACGATATTACAAAGTACAAAGCAGAAGACGAGGACGTGTTCGCGCCTGTGACATCAGGGGCGAATATAAATCTCGGGTTAAGATATATGATATGGGAGGGCATAGAAGCCGGTTTTTACTATAACGGCGCGGGGCAGGAAAAGCGGGTTTCTTTAAGTTACAATATTTTGTTTGAAGAGTTGTTCCTGCGCGCCGCGGCTTATGTTGAGTATTTCAATTTCAACAATCCGGTTCCTTTAAATACAGAGCAAAATCTTGTTTATATGCTGAGTTTTCAGTCAGAGCACCTGTTTGACATTGTATCGCTGGCGCTCAACGCGGGCTATGACGGCTGGTCCCAAAAAGCAATAGCAGGCGCAGGTGTGTCGGTGAAATTCATGGATAAATACTCCGTAACAGGAGAGTGGTACCCTGCTTTTAAAAACAACTCAGGGGGCTACAGCATAGGTTTCAAGGCGGTAACATACGGCCATCAGTTTGTGTTTTTTGCGGGAAATACAGCCGCGCAGGGCGTGAGAAATGCGCTCTCGGGCGGCGGGGAGACGCTGCATCTGGGGTTTAACATACAAAGATTAATCAGTTTTTAGAGATATAACAAAAAAAGCAGGCGCTGTAAAACAGCGCCTGCTTTTTTTATTTATTACCAGGCCCACTTCACCTGTGTTACGAACATGTTTTCATTTACGTCAGAGGCTTTCTGAACGCGTTTGTGCCCGAGCTTGTAGTTGAACATCAGCGTTGCTTTTTCCGCGACGGGGATATTGATGCCCGCGTAGTAATAATTCATCTCGTCGTCTGCTGTGCCGGTGTCGGGGTTTTCAACATCTATCCTCAGGTTAAGCGAAAGGAAATCAACGGGCTTTACCGAGGCGTAACCTGATACCACCTGTTTTACACCTGTTGCTCCGGCGGAGCGGGGCCCGAGTTTTTCAAGAAACTGTATGTAGGAGTCGGTCATCTCATTTTTGTACATTAGCATTATTCCCGTAACCGCAAAATCCTCATCTTCCGCGTTTCTCGGCGTTATGCCGGCATTTTTATGGTATGAGAGTTTAAGCGAGGCGCCTTCTATCGGGCCGACGGTGACAGAGCCTGCGAGGGCTTTATAGAAATCAGCATCAAGATATTTATACCCGTTACCGGAATACATACATAATTCATAGGTGCCGGGTATCTCCGGGATTTTTCCGAGCAGGCTTACCCCCATGTCGGCGCTTGGGAGGGAAACCCTGTCTTCGACAGGAACTTCGTACAGGTTATACACCCAGGTATTGTTTGTGCCAAAATAGTTCGGCTGTATGCCGGCCCTGACTTTGATTCCCGCGTCAGAGAGAAAAGGTATTGAGATAAAGTCAATATACCCGAGCTTTACCCAAACCTGAAAATCGCCGGCGCCCTGGGCGTCTTTTGAATTTATTATGTCAAGCGTGACGTTTGAAACCATATCTTTTCCGGAGAAGACAGCTGAGATGTAATTTCTGTTGATTGAAAGCCGGTTTGTCACAAGCATATCAGGCTGATACTTGAGCGTATGCCTGAGCCAGAAAGTACCTGAGAGCGAAAACCCCGGGGTGGTGTCTGTTTTTTCAATGATTGTAACAGGGAAACAAAACACAGGGGCAAGAACCATAAGACAGAGAGCAAGAAAAACCTTTTTCATAAAACCTCCTTTTGTTAAGATTTTATTAAGATTATACAGGAGGTTTTTATAAAATCAAGAGGGGTTATAAAATGCAGGTTTCTTGCCCTGCCCGGTTCTTGTTGTTGTATTGAAAAACGCGGGTCACCCACCGGGTGCCCCCTACGAAGGCAAATGCGCCGTACGTAGGGGCGATGCGTTGCGTCGCCCGGTTCTTGTTGTTGTTTTGAAAGACGCGGGTCACCCACCGGGTGACCCCTACGAAAGCAAATGCGCCGTACGTAGGGGCGATGCGGTGCGTCGCCCGGTTCTTGTTGTTGTTTTGAAAGACGCGGGTCACCCACCGGGTGCCCCCTACGAAGGCAAATGCGTTGTACGTAGGGGCGATGCGGTGCGTCGCCCGGTCTTTGTTGTTGTTGTTGTTGTTTTGAAAGACGCGGGTCACCCACCGGGTAACCCCTACGAAGGCAAATGCGTTGTACGTAGGGGCGATGCGGTGCGTCGCCCGGTTCTTGTTGTTGTATTGAAAAACGCGGGTCACCCACCGGGTGACCCCTACGAAGGCAAATGCGCCGTACGTAGGGGCGATGCGGTGCGTCGCCCGGTTCTTGTTGTTGTTTTGAAAGACGCGGGTCACCCACCGGGTGCCCCCTACGAAGGCAAATGCGTTGTACGTAGGGGCGATGCGGTGCGTCGCCCGGTCTTTGTTGTTGTTGTTGTTGTTTTGAAAGACGCGGGTCACCCACCGGGTAACCCCTACGAAGGCAAATGCGTTGTACGTAGGGGCGATGCGGTGCGTCGCCCGGTTCTTGTTGTTGCATTGAAAGACGCGGGTCACCCACCGGGTGACCCCTACGAATGGAAAATGTGCTGTTCCGTAGGGGCTTTTACGTTGCGTCGCCCGGTTCTGGGTTTATATGGTTTTGAATCCGCTGACGTGCCAGCGGAAAACGAGATAGAACCCGTAACAGAGGCTTAAAACAGAGATGGAATCCTGCGTTGGTAAATGCAAAATGAAAATGGAGGCAATAAGAGTGAATAAGCCTGCGGAGTTTAAACGGCCGGGAGTGAAGCGGGGCGGGGAGAATGGAGGGGGGATGAGGAAAGAACTGATAGGGAGCTTGGTTACAGCGGAGGGTCGTAGAACAAAGACTAGGCGGGTTTGAAACCCGCCTTCTCTGAAAGGTTTTGTCAAGACTTTTTCCGCCT
>CAYGHG010000070.1:0-13445 GCA_964349515.1 uncultured Spirochaetia bacterium | reverse complement strand
CTTAAGTGTACTGCAGATTATGGCCATTTACACAAATTTTATGACATACTCTAGAGATAGGCCTCCGCGCCTATCTAATTTTTGCCTTTTGTCCTTTAAATACTTTGTAAAAAACTCTTATTGCTACTTATGAAACACATCATTAATAAATTTACTTTTTTAACTCGCTTTCAATTTTTCTTTTGATCATTAACATATCGCACCACAAGACATTTAAGCTTTCTTTAATGTTTTCAGGAAAGTCTTTGAATCTAGTTACAAATGGATTCCCACCAGTTTCCAACGTAATAGCCAAAAAATATATTTCCGCATTATTAATATACTTTTCAATAAATTTATTCAAATTGTCATCTTTATGCAATCTTCTATTCAGTTTTGTATTTCTTTTGTAATAGCAATCATCTTTAAAACACTCTGCAACATCATCAGATTCTTCAACGTACTGTTTGTGTTCGCTATTAGATCTAACAGCATTGATAAACCTCCACTTTAGCTCCAATTGACCTTTGATAGTCGAATTATAACCATCTTCATCTTTGCTCGCCTTTTTGCAGCTATCTTCATACGATTCCATTTTTGCTTCCACAAAAATAAAAAACTTTCTGTTTCCACATTCAAAATATATGGCTCCATCCGGATTACCAAACCCTATGTTTCCGAGACAAAATTCGCTAAAAACAGTCATCGTACTTATGCAATTGACTAAGTCTTTAAAAACCGGTTCACCATGTTTATCTTGAATAACAAGCAAAAAATCTTTGCGTTCTTTTTCGTCCACAAACAACTTCTGCATGTACGCCGATATTATCCCTCTTTCTCCGTAATAAGCATAATTAGTTTTGTTCTCTGCGTCATTCACTAAAAATAACTTGTCCATTTTTTCTCCTTTAAAATTTAGTTTGCCAAACATACTATAAATACAAAAAAGCATATTCCAAACACAAAGCACAAACTGGTACCACCAAAAGTATATTTCATATTGTGATATGTCCGAAATACTAAACAAACTCCAAATACAAGGCGGGTTTGAAACCCGCCTCTACAATTTAACGAGCACATTCAACAACAAACTGCAACTACAGACGGGCGCAGAGGCCCGTCTCTGCTGTTTTTTTACTGCCTTTCAAGAACAAAACTGCGAACTGAGAACCGCGAACTGCGAACTAAAGTTCCAACAACTTCCCCGTCTCCAAAACCACCACATCCTTATGCAGTTTTTTGAACTCCTCCGGATGTTCTGTGTGCATTGGGATTACCCTGCCCGGGGCTATACCATTTACCATCTCTTTTATCGCCTCGCGGTCGGCGTGGCCTGAGCAGTGGGCCTGTTTGAATTTTATGTTGAAGTGGCCAAGCCAGGCGTTGAGGGCTATTCTTTTTTCCTCGTTGTCCTCGCCTTCTATATAGTGTTCTGACATGGAGTAGATAAAGCTGCCTTCTTTCGGTTTTATGTCTATTAACTGCTGCAGCTCCGTATCGGTCACCAGCATTGCGGCTGAGCCCTGGTTTTGCGCTACCCACTCGTAGCCTACGGCCGAAGCAAGGAACTCTTTTTCCCAGGAAAGCTCTCTCGCGCTCTCGTTGTCGGCGTTTTTCCTGAATATTTTTACAAGCGGGTCTTTTAATGGGTCAGGCAGGGTTGGGGTAAATAACGCTGCCGCATGTTTCATGATATACGCGGTCCTGGGGTTTATCATCATCACCCTGCCGGAAGCCCTGCACGCCTCATACATGCTGCGCAGCCTGTCTATATTTTTTACGGAAAAATCGGCGAGTATCAGGCCTTTTTCCTCTTTCATCATCTGCGCCATCTTTTCCATTACGTCATTCTCGGTTATCGCCTCTCTAAAAGGGTCGTCATCCTCCTGCGGCCTCATCCTCGTGCCTTCGGTCATTAGTATGTCTGAGCCTGCGCCCGCTTTTATCAGGTCGCGCGTCATCTCAGGCCTAAAACCATGCATCCTGTAGTCGCCTGTGTAGGTTATGGTGCCTTCCGGCGTCTTAATCACAAACCCATATGCCGCAGGCGTGGAGTGGTCCACGTGTACAGGCATTATTTCCAGTTCTTTTATCCGTATCACATCCCCTGTCTTAAACTCACGCACATTTCCGTTATCTTTGCGCCTGAACTGATACGGGTAGCAGACATTGTATATGTCGTTTAAAGCCTTTGCGCCGTGCCCCATATAAACAGGTATCCCCGCGTCCATCCACTCTATATCGCCCATGTGGTCGCAGTGTATGTGTGAAATGATGACAGCGTCAAAAGCAGGCGGCTTGTAAGGCAGGTTTGTATTCACAAGATGCTTCGCATCGTACAACCCTTCTATCTGAGGGATCATATCAAACTCAAAGTAATCCTTAAGCCCCAGATTTTTTCTGGGTTTCATAAATTCCATGCCGGTATAAAAAGGCTCGCCCCGGTCAAAAGGCTCACCAAAATCCAAAAATATCCGCGCGCCTCCCGCTTCAAGCAAAAACTTATTTCCCCCGATCTTTCCCGCACCGCCATAAGCTGTTATTTTCATCTATCACCTCGCATTTTTTTTAAATTATACCACTATTCCCTATCCCGGGGTATCGGTTAGGGGAATGTTTTTTTTCATCATTCCCCCGCCCCCCGGAGAGGGTTGGGGTGAGGGGTTTTTCTTCCCACGGCACCTCTTGTTCCATTATTTCTTCACCTTCATCGCCGCCCTTATCATCTTTTCAATCACCGGGTCTTTTGCATTGTCCACAGGCAGCCCCATGTCTCTGCCTCCAAAAGTCGGCCTCAGGCGCGTATTTGCCCCCCATTTCAACAGCAGGCTGACCATCTCGCGCCTGTTGTGTTCCACAGCCACAGCGAGCGGCGTGGCGCCGCTGTATGTGATTTCATTGGGATTAAACCCTGCCTCGAGCAGGCGCTTTGCTACATTCAGCCTGCCATGTGCGACTGCCGTGCATATTATGCCCGCCTCGCTCCAGGCGTATTTCTGAGCTGCATCTTTTTCTTTTTTCAGCAGTGCTGTAACCATATATTCATCACCCTTATCTGCGGCGAGCAAAAGAGGGTATGTAAGGTCAGAGGCAAAATAATCCGTCCACGCACCTGCCTTTAAAAGCATTTCAAAAGCCTCCGCGCAGCCCACGTGTATGGCGGTCATCAGCGGCGAGTGCCCCTTTTTTCCAAATGCCGGGCATTGCAGCTCCCAGGGTGCTGTCAGGGGTTCAAAATCCATTTCAGGCCTGTATAATATGAATAAATACAGTTCGTTGCGCATGTCATAAAGCGAGGGCTTGTTTACGTCTGCCCCGCGCGATATCAGGTACGCCGCAGTCTCCACATGCCACCCATAAACTGCGTAAGCCAGAGGCGTCATACCTGCCATATCCATGCAGTTGACATTAGCACCCGAGTCAAGCGCCCGTTTCACAAGCGCTGTATTGCCGTTAAAAGCACCATAAAAAAGGACATGAAGCGTCTCATCAACGCGGACCATCAGCGAACCCTCACAAGCCGCGCCCTGCAGCTGCCGTTTTTACACGTCTTCCCCTGTCCACAGGCAGGAGCATGGCAATATCTGGCTCCACACTTCTCGCAAACCCAAAGTATATTCTGAAAACCTATCTCCTTACCACACTTATCGCACTCTACCGTCGCCATATCTTCCCTCCTAAAACAGAAGTATTTGACTCCAGTTATATATTAGAAATTTCCGTGCCAGAGATGTGGGAACGTAAAATAAGGGGTTTTTGAGGATAGGGTCAGGTTTGAGGAGTCAGAAAAGGACAAGTTCGCAGTTCTCAGTTCGCGGTTCTCAGTTCGCAGTTCGAGGTTCAAAAACACCGTATAGACAGACCACTCCACTTTGCTTTGCCGTAAGGACTTCACGCACCTGTCTGTTTCTCGTTTTATGTCTTTCCACAGAATCTTAAAGCCTCACAGACGCTCAATTATTGGGTATATGCCCAAATAATGCCGGCAGTTTCATTTCATCATCATCCATTTTGCTGTTCGCTTGAGCTTCGTAAGGATTTCTATGCCAAGATTCCAAAAAATCAAAGCGTTTGCCTGCCAACATGGCCTTGATCATTTCAAATCCATAGAAACACAGATAAATAACCAGAAGCCCAAGCGGGGAATATTTCTTCATCTGAAATATATGCACACTCTCATGCCGCAGTGTCCTCATATTGTGACAATCTTCCCTTAATAAAATTATGCCTATACAAGACACGCCTCTTGCAACTCTGTTAAAAGGGATTTTTTTTACCTTTAAAACACAAGTCGGCACAAACAGAACATACACCCAGGGAACTATGAGCAAAAGCAAAAATTCAATCAGCAAATCAGCCATTCTATATACACTCCTTTTTAACTTCAAAAATTCCAAACACTAATAATCTAAATAAAAACCTAAAACTGCTTACACGAGTTATTCGCTGCAATTTCCACAATTTTACAGTTCATCTTTTAAAAACCACGACCTCACCTTCGTTTTTCGGATAGTACCCCGTTATAACAGCAATTGATTTTTTATACTCTTGCCAGCAGGGGGTATTATAACAATTCTTTCCGTAACCTCCGTATACCAGTAATTCCGGCCGGCCTCTCGAATTATCACTGACGCTTTTATACAATATTTTTTTTTGATTTGTAAAATCAGTATAGTTAAATCCAAAGCCGGTACCCGGTTGAATAATTGCAATCCACCGCGGATATAATCCATTTGAGTTATAAATCGCCTGATAGGCTGCAGCACCATCAGCGCACATCATAATCAAACTAAAACGCTTTGGGCCGTGAGTTTCCGGTCTATCGGCATGACGCTCAAAAACAACCCAAACAGCATAAGGGACAGGAAATTTTAAAAAATTCATATTAAGTCTTTCGTCTTCTTGTTTGTCCGGCATAATATTAGGCGTCCAACCTGTAGGATTCAAATCCTGCTCTCTTAAATCGCGCACTCCCACAGCTGAATATCCGCCTTTTTCAAAAGATTCCATTTCTTGAAGAGCTCGTTCTTTACTGATAATATAGTCAACATAAACAAAACTTTGCACGTAAAATGAAAAATCGAGTATAGGGCCGCCGTCAACTCCGGAAGAGGGGTAATAAAAAGAGCCCTGCAAAAGCTGTTCTAAAGGAAACAACCCATTCTCGATTTCATCTTTTGAAAGATTGCAAAGCCAACTTTCTGCATCAGAAGGCAAAAACCCGTCAATTTTAATCACGTCGTTCCTCCTTTTTTAATTCATTTCACCGTATTAGTTTATAACTCCTACGCAAATGCCGTTTCGTAGTTTGCGACTCTCGTTTATCGGCATTCATTTCAAAATTCAAAACTACCGCAGATCGATCTTGTTTTTGTGTATTGCACAGTATTACCGTACTTGTTTTATCCTCGCAGCACAGAACGCTATCTTAACACCGTACCTGTCTTATCCCATGAACCGAGAACTGCGAACCGAGAACCGAGAACTGAGAACTGAGAACTGCGAACCGAGCCCCTCCCCCTACCCCCTCCTCAGCATAACCGACACCGTCTCTGTCTTCATCCCCGGCGCGATGTTTTTTATTATCCCCTCATAAATTTCAAGCTGCTTTTCCGAGAGCTGTTTTTGCGCCTCTTCATCATCAAATATTGTTTTATACTCAATCACCGACACCTTCCCATCCGCAACCGCGAGCGAGTCTATCACACCTTTTACCAGCGTGCCGTCTTTTCCTATGTGCCACACCGGCACCTCTGAGCGGAATTCACTCTTTCCTATCAGATGTTTCAGCTTTTCCAGTTCTTTCAGCGTAGCGTCAGAGCGGGCTATTGAGAGCGCCTCTCCCTCAAGCCCTTGTGTTGCTGTGAGTTTTGATGCCTCTTCCGGATACCTGCCCAAATCCGCCGACGCGCCAAGCGCCTGCTGGACATAACCGTGCGCCAGGGTGCCGGTTTCCATGTTGTCAAAAACACCGTAGGTGCCGGCATTGCCGCTGTGTTTTATCCTGTATTTCTGCTTTATCAGCTGCCGCACAGAAATCTCCTGCGGTTTGGCCGCGGCTGCCATTTCCTTTTTTACCTCTTCAAGAGCGTAGTACACGGTTTCTCCCTGCGTTTCAGCCTCTTCCTTTTTTTTCGGCAGGTCTATTTCTACAGGCTCGCCGCCGGTTATGACAGATAACTCTGACGAAAGAGTAAAATCATCAGCTGACTTTACATGCCGGCTTTTACGGGACATATCCACTATTACTATCCCGTCTTTTGCCCTTGTCAGCGCTACGTACAGCACATTCATGTTTTCCGATACAAACCTGGAAATTGTCTTTTCGTAATCCTCAAGCCCGCCTTTCCACGGCGCGTCCTCTTCCGCATAATAGTGCTTTATCACTTTGCACGGCACAGAACCAAAATATGGATAATACGAAACCCCGACATCCGGGCTTTCTGTCAGCACATCCTTGAAATCCGCATGATACAAATAGGAATACTCTTTATCCTTGAAATCCGAATCAGTCTTCAGCCTGCCCATAATGTCGCAAAGTACTATCACGCTGTCGTACTGCAGCCCTTTGCTTGCGTGTATGGTGGCGAGCTCCCTGCTGCCTGCGGCCTGCGAGGCCCCCGGCAGGCCGTACCACTCAAAAGGCCCGTTATCTGATTCAAGCGCCTCAGCCGCCATCTCCTCAGCGGTATAAATCTCATTTGAGCCTGACTGCTCGGCTATATGCACTGACGCAAGCGCGGAGTTTATGGCGCGCCGCAAAGCCGCAAGCCCTGCCTTGTCCGGGCCGTCTTGTGTGCCGTGAAACATATACTCCCAAAGCCCGTATTTATCCATGAGAGTGTAGGCTGATTTCGCAAGCCCTGATTCCCTGTAGGTTTCATAGGCTGCTTCCGTGAAATACTTCATCTTCCTCACAAGCTCTATCAGATCCTTTGCGCCTTTTATTTCCCGGAGTTTTCCCCTCACCAGGTTGCCGGGGGTCGTGAAAAGCAGTATGTAAGGCAGGTACTGAAGCTTGTCCTTTAGCCTCGTATAAAGCAGTGACGACAGGAGCATCCTCTCAGGCATTGCCCCGCCTGCTTTTGTCCCGGTGTTTAACCTCAGTTTCACATTTGACAGCGCGTCAACCACGCCGGAGCAGTCTGCGTAGCGCTTTTTTTCTACGAGTATCCCGCAGGAACCGTTTTTCGTGAAATCTTCAAGCTCTTTTGAAAGCGAGGATAAGTCAGTGTCCTTAAAAACACGCACTATTTTTATTTTCTTTTTCAGGGATGCGTCAATCTTATCCTTGTTCGGCCTGAGTTCGTCCCTTTTTTTATCATAATCCCACCTGCCGCCCGCGGCCTCAGCCATTCTCCCGAATACAGAGTTTATGAACTTCAGGTTTTCCCCGTTTTTAACCCTCCACGACATGGTCAAATCCTGCGAGCGCTTAAGCGCTGTCGCCTCCTCATACATCGCGCGGAACTCCTCGGGGTAGGCATTTCTCCACTGGTATATGGACTGCTTGATATCACCTACGACAGTCACGTTTATCCCTGAGTCATCACCGCCCGCAAGCACGGATATGAGATAGTTCTGTACTATGTCCGAGTCCTGCGCCTCGTCCATGTATAGGTTTTTTATCTCCATCCCCTCTTCGCTCATACGCTCAAGAAACCAAGCCCTCCCTTTTTGCTTTATCAGCCTTATTACGAGAAATACAATGGCATCAAAATCAAATACCCCCTCCTCCATCATCGCCGGAACATAGCGCTGTTCACCTATGTAATTTATGACTTTTGCGAGCACGCCTCCGGCCATACCGCAAAGCTCAAACAGAGCCAAAAACTCTTTGTCTTTCATGTATGGGTCTACTATTGCTTCAAGTTCTTTAACACGCGCGTCATTATTTATCTCATATTGAGACTTGGTGCCGTCTTTTTTGCGCTTATAAGTCTTTTCCAGGCATTCCCTCAAATCTTTTAAGTAAGGCGCAGCTTCGTGCTCAAACAAATCCATTTTCCTGCGCTTTTCATACAAAAATTCCTGCAGTTTTATTTTCATGGCCGCGTAATCAAACTTTGCGCCTGTTTTAAAGCCTGCCTTTTCAAGAGTTTTTTTAAGCTCCGCCGCGGATGGGGTTTCAGGCACCCTGCCGCCCAGCCCGGATACAAAATAGACATTTTCACCCTTTTCGCGTATGAAATCCCTGATACTTTCCCTGCCGCACAAAATAGTAAGCAGGTCAAATACCGCGTTTTCCTCAGGGCTCTTAATACCGGCTTTTTCGCGCAGGGTTTCACGGTCAAACTCAACAGAGTAAAAATCATCCACCGTCTCTTCCCATACAGAAGAGCGCCCCTCAGGTATGAAATCCACAGCCGCGGGCAGCCCCAGCTCATAGCGCATCAGCCTCGCGAGCTCAAGTGAAAATGAGTGTATGGTGTAAACCCTCTGCCCGAGAAGACCCGAGAGCTCCTCATGCACGCTTTTGCTTTTTTCCCCCAATTCCGAGAGCCTGGCGTGTATGCGCTCTTTCATCTCTTCCACGGCGGCTTTTGAAAAGCTTAAAAACACAGACTCTTCAAGCCCCTTTTTTATTTCTTTTATATCTCCCTTTTCTTTTAATTCTGTTTTTAATACCTCTTCCAGTATTGTAAATGTTTTCCCCGTGCCTGCCGACGCGTTAATTATTCTCTTTATCATCTTCTTTTACCCCCTTTAGCTCCAGCATCGCGCACACCTCGCTAAAATCGCAGTAAGAGCAGTTTACCTTCCTGCAAAACCCGCTTTCGCACCCGGAGGCTTCTTCCAGTTTCATGATATTGGTATCCAAAAACTCCCCGGAAAACTTTTCAAAGGCTTTTTCCATAAGCAAAAAAGCATCCCTGTAGTTACTCTCAAGTTCTGCCAGGTCTTCCACAGAGTCGCTGCCTTTTAAGCCTATAACCCCGCCTGCGAGGGCGCCTGAAATAAAGCTCTCTTTTTCCCTCTGCACCATGTGCAGGTAAGCCGCGAGCTGGACTCCGTACGCGCCCGTGTAATCCTCGCTGAAAACTTTTTGACCCTCTTTTCCTTTAACCGGGATTACCTCTCCCGGCGGCCTGGCTCCTGTCTTATAGTCCCAGAAAATCGCACCCCCGTCATGTATGTCTATCCTGTCTATCTTGCCTTCAAGCATTATGTTGTTTTTTAATTCTGTTTTAATACCATACTCCGAGCCTATGGTTTTTAGCCCCTTGAATCTTTTGCGCCTTGCCGCCTCAAAATCCGCGAACATCGGGATTATCAGCCCTTTTGCCTCATCAGTGAAGTCCTGCTCTGACTCCTCCCCAAAAGCCTCAGCCACAACCTTAGGAATTACCGAGTCAAATGCTTTTACAAGCGCCTGCCCAACCTTGCCTGAATTAAAATCTTTTTCAAAATCAACAGCCGCTGCCTGAAAAACCCTGTGCCAGAAAGTGCCCTTGTCCATCCTGGCCTGCGACTCCATGTCAGAGGGCATCAGCCCTGTCTTTTTCGCGATAATGCTGTATGCGAATTTCCGCGGGCACTGGATATATTTTACAAAATCAGTCACGCTTACCCTTTTCTTGCCTGTCTTTTCATCAACAGACAGCAGGCTGCCTATGGTTGTACTTTCAAGCAGTTTTTCCCTGCCGTCTTTTGAGCCGAATGTTTTTGACCCTTTTTTAAGGGCATACATGTATGCAGGTTCAGGCGCGTCACCTGCCGGCTCTATTATGTCTGAAGAGCGTATCAGACTGTTATCGCTGTTTTGGATTATTTTAAAATCAGAAAGCTCCGGATAAAGAGCTCTTGTCTTATGATCCGCTGTCATTCTGGCTATGTTTGACATGCCCTCCACACTGCCCTCCATACTTAAGTATGAGTAAGACATGTGGACGTACTGCGCGTTCTTGATTACATTTGTTGTTTTGGCGTACTCGGATTCTTTTCTTTCAGCGTTCTGTTCAATTCCGAGCTTTGACGACAGATAGCCGGGATATTTCGGGGCTGCTTTCCTGTCCGCCGCCGCGGTCAGCCCGAATAAAAATATGTGTTTTGACGCGGTGTTGTCGGCAGAACGCGCGTCCATCACAGGGACAAACAGGCCTTCGCTTTCTACGGCACCGATTTCATTTATGTACTGCTTTGCCTCTGTCTTGGGGTCTGTCTCCTGAATAAACTCGCGTTGCGCGGCAGCCGAGAGCAGAGCCTCTATCATAAACTTCCTGTCATCTCCGGATACCCCCTCGAGCGCGGCATCCATAAACCGCGCAGACTCGGCAATCATCATGAGAGCTGCGTCATCGGTTTTGCCTGTTTTGATAACCGCGCCCTCAAGTATCTGCATCATGCCTGCCTCTCCCGTGCTCTTACCCAGCTTATCAAGCGCCGCCCGCAGGCATATCAGGTCTTTGGCTCTCTTTTCATCCGCATCTTTGTCTTCCTTTAAATCTTCTTCCAATTCTTTCAGGTTATTTTCAAGAGCTGTCTTAACAGCTGCGGCCGGGTTCTTGCCGAAAAGAAAGCCTGTTTTCTTCAGGCAGTTATTAAACCTTTTCAGGCCGCCCGCAGAGAGCGAGAGCGGCGAGCTGGCGGAGGAAAGCAAAGCCAGTACCTTGTCAGCGTGCTCCTGAGGGCAAGAGTCCAAGTACACTGCGTCCCTAAAGAGATCAAAAAGAGCGTTATTGCCGAGCACGCCCATACGCACGCTTCTAATTCCAAATCTGTGAAATACAAGCTCAACCAAGCTCTCGGCAGTAGAATTATAAGGCACAACGGTTATATCATCAGGGGTTGCCCCTTTTGCTATTAGTTCCCGTATTTTGTAACCCACAACTTCGGCCTCGTCAAGCGGCGTCATAAATCCGTAAAAATACTTTTCCGTCTTTGACTTATCAGGCTTCGGGTTTTCAAGAGCGGTTGTTTTAACAACCGTTACACCTGCTTTTTCCAGCATCCGGGCTGTTTCTTTGAACACAGGCTCCATATCATCAAAATCCTCAATAATCAGCGTCTTGTTAAAACCTGCGGGTTTATTCCCCTCTGACAGATATTCGTGCAGTTTCATGTATGCCGCAAGAGCGCTGAAAAACTTGTTCCCCTTATATTCACGCGAGTGTTTCATGTATTCGTTATAGACTTCAACAAATGCGGCGGACGGGCTGTCTGCCGGCGGTTTCAAGGCCGCGGCCTCTTTCCACTTTACATGGTTCACGGCATCGGCTATAAAAGCATCAAAATCAGGCACCAGATTGTGGCGCCTGTTGGCAGTCATGTATTCAGGCCCGCCTTTTTCCGGCTTTATTGCTTTCAGGGACAGCTTGTATATAAAAAAACGTATCCACTCGTTATCATACTCAGTCAGCCGCGAGGCGCCATAGCGGTTGTTCAGGATGTTGTCTGCAATTATCAGAAATCCGAGCCTGTAAGGCATTATTGAGGGAGGTATCATGGCCTCTATACCGGCCGAACGCATTTCCCGCGCGAGACAGGCCTCAGCCTGTTTCGCGCGCTGCAGGTTGTTGGTAAGAAAATAGATGTCAGAAAAATCATTTTTAAGCCCGTTAGCATTTTGGTGTTTCTTTAAAAGTTCAATCATAAAACCCCCATGATTTAATCTTTTTTCAGGTCCTTTTTAATATTAGTTTTATTTAATTTTTTTGTCAAGTATTCCTTCTCCCCCTGGGAGAAGGTCAGGATGAGGGTAGGTTTTTAGTTTTTTACTTCCTCCTCAACCCCAAATCCTCACCCTCAAGTTCTATCACCCCTTTACCGGTCTTCCCCTCTCATCAAACATCTCATACCCCATAGGGCTGATTTCTGATGCTGCAATAGCGGCCCAGCCGTTTCTGTTATTTACAGGCGCCCCTTCACTGCCTTTATATACTGCCCTTTTAAAAGTGCCGTCGCTGCGCCTCAGAAATATCTTTTTATAAAAGCGTTTCTTCCCGTCAGGCGGCCTGAAAACAACACTCTCGCTTTTCAGCAATCCGCTTCTTCGGCAGTATTTCTTATTCTTTACCCACACCACCCTGCCGCTGCTGTCCTGTTTTATCCTTGTCAGGCCGGTCAGCCCTTTGCGGAAAACCCTGTAAGAGCAGTACAGCAATCCGTCCAGATAACACCATGTATCTATGATACCGTTCTCATTTGACAATACTATGTCTATTTTTCTGCCGGCTGATTCAACCGGAATCTTTTCAACCCTTCCGAACTCATCCTCAAAAAACATATCAGCGGCGTATGCACCTGCAATCTCCGCCATATTGCCGTTTACATGAACCTGCCCTACGCGTATCCACTTTTTTTCACCGTCACAATAAGTCACAAACCCTCCCGTACATTCTGTTTCATAGTACGATGTCTTTTTCTCAGTAATGCTGTCGCCCTCATAATACGCCGCAGACCCGTCTTCGCTGTCCCAGGAATAGTGTTTCAATACGAATTCATCCGCCGCCAGTTTCCCTGTGTAGTTTGTATATGTCACCGACAGTGTTTTGTCATCCACTTTTGCGTATTTCCTTTTCCGCCACAACGGCGTATCCTTTAGCATCCTGTGTACCACTCCGTCACTGCAGCCGCGGCTCTGCGGCACAGAGGGCTCATGTGACTCAACAGCCGAGCTTGTCATCCCTGACCGCGCGTAATGATATTTCACATGAAGTGAATACTTTTGACTCTTCATCACGCCGCTTTTTTCATCTTTCGCAGGCGCAGCCGCGCCATGAGCAATAAGCCCGGTAAGCCTCCTGCTGCGTGATACTCTTTTAACCACATAGTCAAAATCAGCGTGAGTATCAGGAAATGGCTTTGTATGAACCTTTACAGAGATTATTCTCCCCGCGGAATAGCTGCGGCTCCTTACGGTAAATTCCTTTGCGCGGTCTGATGTATTAGCTTTACAGTATATCGCCGTACTCTTATCGCCGTGGATGAATTCGTACTCGGTATTTTCCATGGCATCCCTGCCGACAGCGGGAAAAACATCAAAACCCCTCTCAGCCGCGGTAAGAGATGCTATGCGCCCCCGAAACATCCGGACGTGAAGCAGCCGGGTCAATGTCCGGCCCACAACAGGCATGTATGTATAAAAAGCGATTCTCGTCTTTTCCGGGGATACTTTCACGATTTTTATCTCATCTAAATCGTATCGCGAATCACGTCCCATGAAAACAGGGTTCTCAGATACTATGGTATTCCAAAACACAAACCCACAGGGCCGTATCACAATCCTGCGGCCGGAGGCGTGAGTGGTAACCTCAAAAACCCCGGGAAAAGGCCTGTCTGTTTTGTCGCGGAAAGTAATCCCAAGATTCATATCCACATAAAACCCGTGGTAGTAAGCCGTAATACTCCCCATAAGGCCTCCTTTTGCCCGTTATAAGCCCGTATAAGCGCTTTTACAAGTTAATATAAGCAATCTGTTCAGCGACAATTATAATTCCCTGCTAACGACAATTATTTTTCCCTGT
>CAYGHG010000069.1:0-13455 GCA_964349515.1 uncultured Spirochaetia bacterium | reverse complement strand
TTTCGTCAAACAAATTTTACCAGAAGTGTTGCACTTTTACCTTGAACTTAGGTTTTCAATTTTCAGCTTTCAGTTTTCAGCTTTCAATTTTCAGCTTTCAGCTTTCAGTTCAGCTTTCAGCTTCATTACCACAGCTCTTGTCTTACATCCCGTATCCCTTGCCGATTCTATGTGCTCAAAGCAGTTTTTAAAAAGCCTCAGCACCTGTTTTTCCATGCCTGCGCCAATCTCTATTGCAAGTGTCCCTTCTTTTTTCAAAAGCCGAGGTGCTGCTTGTGAGAGCTTTCGGTAAAAATCAAGGCCTTGTTTTCCGGCAAACAGTGCTTTTGCAGGCTCCTTTAAAACTTCCTTTTGCAGCCTTTTTTTAGCCCCTGTTTTGATATATGGCGGGTTTGATACTATCAGGTCATAATATCGCTTCTTTGAGGCTGTCAGAGCGAAAAAATCACCCTTTTTGAGGGTTATTGAGCTGTTTAGCCCGTGCAGCCGTGTGTTTTTCCTTGCGCAGGATATGGCGGCCGGGGATATGTCATATAGGTCAAATTTTTTCGGTTTAATACCCTGCAGGAGCAGCGTGAGAGCGATTATTCCCGTGCCGCAGCCGGCGTCAGCAGCTGTAAAAGGAGAGGCAGGCTGTTTAAAGTTTCTGAGGACTGCTTCTATAAGCGCGCCTGTATCCTCCCTCGGTATGAGAACGCCTTTTGAAACTGTAAAATCCCTGCCAAAAAAAGAGGCAGAGCCTGTGATGTACTGGAGCGGATAACCGGAAGCGCGTTTTTTCGCAAGCCGCAGGAATATTTTTGATACGGTATCCGGCAGTGGTTCGCGGAGATTCATGAATAAAGCTGACGCGGGGATGTTCATGCAGTATGAGAGGAGCCACACAGCCTCGCTATAGGCAGAGCTCCTGCTGCCGGCGCGTTTTAAAATCAGGTTTCTGCCGCTGTTTAAGGCTTCATAGGCTTTCATCGCGGCGGCCCTTAGTCTTCCATTGCCGTGCGGTGCCTCTTTTCGTTGAGGGTATGGCCGCGCGTGATTTTCAAAAAGGAGTTATTCAGAAATTTGATGAAGCTCTTTTTCTTTCTCTGCAGGTAGGTATCGGGTTTAATGCCCCATTTCGCAAAATAAATTTTATTGTTTTCCTGCTCAAAACCGGCGACTTTTTTTCTCATTACCTTGAGAGTTTTGCTGCCAAAGTGGTGTATGAAAGAGGCCCCGGTCACATAGCTTGTAAACCCCGCTTTTTTCAGGGCATTATGAAAATCAGTATCCTCGTTTGTGCCTATTTTGTAGTCCTCGCAAAAGTAACCTGCTTTCTCAAAGCGGTCTCTTTTTATGAGCATGCACCAGTCTGCGAAGCCTTCGGCTTTCACGCCGTTCATTTTTTTCATGTATGAGACTGCGTAAGGCTCAAAATCATAGTCAAGCCTGCCCCAGCGGGTGCCGGGGCTTACGATACCGGAGCCGGGCTGTTTTTCATAGAAATCAACAAGAGCGGCAAGCCAGCCTGCGCCTGCGAGTATGTCGTTATTGATTATGCACACATATTCGCCTGTGGAAGCTTTGACTCCTATGTTCCAGGCTTTTGCGACCCCGAGGTTTTCGCTGTTGCGTATGTATTTGAAACCCTTTGATTCGATGTACCCGCGTGTTCCGTCTGTGGAGCAGTTGTCAACGACGACAAACTCATAGTCAGCGGCTGCGGTGTTCTTTTCTATGCTGTCCACGCACAGTTTCGTCAGTTCAAGGTTGTTAAAAACCGGCATTACTATGGAGACCTTCATGTTTCGGACTCCATTTTTTTGCGTTCCTGCTCCCTGGCGAGGGCTCCGAGCATCTCGCCGATATCCCCTTCCATGAATTCTGCCAGATTGTAAATGGTAAGCCCGATTCTGTGGTCGGTTACACGGTTTTGCGGGAAGTTATATGTCCTTATCTTCTCGCTCCTGTCGCCGGAACCTATCTGCGACTTTCTGTCGCTGTCCAGTTTTGCTTTTTCATCACCTTCGAGCTTGTCCTTTACCCTTGCCGCGAGGATGGTCATTCCCTTTTGTTTGTTTTTTATCTGGGACCTGCCGTCCTGGCAGTAGACTTCAAGCCCTGTGGGCAGGTGGACTATCCTTACAGCCGATTCGGTCTTGTTTACGTGCTGTCCGCCCGCACCGGAGGCCCTGCAGACCTCTATTTTCAGGTCATCAGGGTCCAGGCTGAAATCCTGTTCTTCCTGCTCGGGCAGCACCGCCACGGTAACAGCAGATGTATGCACCCTGCCGCTTGTTTCTGTTTTGGGAACGCGCTGTACGCGGTGGGTGCCGCTCTCAAACTTGAACCTTGCATATGCGTCCCTGCCGGTTATCATAAATATTATTTCCTTAAAACCGCCGAGTTCTGTAGGGCTTGATTCAGCCACTTCGCATTTGAAGCCGTTGTCCTCTATATATTTCAGGTACATTTTATAAAGCTCCCCCGCAAACAATCCCGCCTCGTCGCCTCCCGTGCCTGCGCGTATTTCCATAATGACGTTTTTTGAGTCATTGGGGTCGCGCTCTATCATCATAAAGCCTATTTCTTTTTCCAGCGCTTCAAGCTTTGCGGCTGATTCCTCTTTTTCCACACGGGCCAGCTCAAGCATATCAGGGTCTTTTTCCGAGGCAAGCATCTCCTCGGCCCCCAAAAGTGCTGATTTTGTTTTTTCGTACTCGGATATTTTTTCCATCAGGGGTTTGAGTTCTGAGTATCTTTTTGCCTTTGCCTGAAAAGCCTGCCTGTCGGCTATGAGCCCGGCGTTTGACATCTCGCTTTCTGTTTTTAGAAACTCATCCCTGAGTTTGAGGGCTTTATCTATGATCATTTTTTCTTCTTTGCCGCCTTTTTTTCCATTTCCACCACTGTTTTGAGGGCTGTTGCCGCGACTTCCATCTGTTTTGCGTCCGGTACTTTGGTCGTTATTCTCTGAAAAGCCAGCCCCGGCATTATAAACAGGCGCATAAAAAAGTTGGACTTGTACTTATCGGAAAGTTTGAGGATTTCGTAGGAAATCCCGGCGATTAGAGGTATGAGCGGCAGTTCCAGAAGCACCCTTTTCAGGATTCCGAGCTGCGGCGGCAGGAATATCACGAATATCACGACGCTGACTAAGATGGTTATGAACATAAAAGCAGTGCCGCAGCGAGGGTGCATTGTCATGTACCCCGACATGTTTTTAATCGTCAGGGGTTTTCCCTCTTCGTAGGCGTATATTGCCCTGTGCTCCGCACCGTGGTACATAAACAACCGTTTTACATCTTCCATAAATGAAATCCCCCACACATAGAGGAAGAAAAATACAAATTTCCACGCCACGACCATGCTGTTAAAAGCAGTGCCGTTTTCACCGAGTACCGGCATTACCTTTTGCATTAGTTTCGTAATCTGCACGGGCAGATAGATGAATACGGCCACGGCAATTACAAGCGAAAATATAAAAGTGGCGGCCATTATCAAATCCTCATTCTTTTTCATCTTGAGGGCTTCTGCTTTGGTCTTTGGTTTCTTCTTTTTTACTTTCGGGTCGGATTCCTCATATATCCTGGCGGAGTAATCAAGCCCGCTGTAGCCGAGTATCATTGATTCCACAAGCCCTAAAAAACCTCTTAAGACGGGCCATTTCAAAAACGGGAACTTTTCAGCAAGCGATTTTACGCTCCCTTTTTTTATAAGAATCCTGCCTTTTGCGTTTCTTACCGCAACAGCGTAGAAACGCTTGGAGCGCATGAGCACTCCCTCTATTACAGCCTGCCCGCCCGCATGGGGCATAAGCTCGGGTTTTGCCATTTTTTTAGCCATCACATACTCCTTTGATTTAATAAAAAAACCGGATACGGAGTAATCCGCATCCGGCTTTTTTATGGTATAGCTGGAATCGGGGCTCCCTTTTAAAAGGGCGGGCCCGCTACTCTTCTTTTTTTGCTTTTGCTTTGGCTTTGTCAGCGCGTTTTTTAAACTTCTCCACCCTTCCGTCGGTGTCCATGAATTTCTGGATGCCGGTGTAGAACGGGTGGCAGTTTGAGCAGACATCAGTTTTGAGGTCCCCTATCGTGGAGCGGGTTTCAAACGAGCTGCCGCAGGCGCATGATACCACTGCTTTTTTGTAATCCGGGTGAATACCTTTCTGCATTGTAACCTCCGTTACATTTCCATGGCGTCAATGAACGCCTTGTTATTTTTTCTCTTGTTCATCTCTTCTGTTAAGAATTCCACTATGTCCACAGGTTTCATCTTGCTTAAAAGCGCCTTTCTGAGTATCCATATCTTTGCAAGCTCCGCTTTGCCGAGCAGAAGCTCCTCTTTCCTGGTGCCTGACTTGCTGATATCAACAGCCGGGAAGAGCCTCTTGTCAGCGAGTTCGCGCGAGAGCACTATTTCGCTGTTGCCTGTGCCTTTGAACTCTTCAAATATGACCTCGTCCATCTTGCTGCCGGTTTCTATAAGCGCTGTCGCCATGATGGTCAGCGAGCCGCCCTCTTCTATGGCCCTTGCCGCTCCAAAGAACCTTTTGGGTTTCTGAAGCGCGTTTGAGTCAATACCGCCCGAGAGCACTTTGCCTGAGCTCGGCGCAACCGCGTTATATGCCCTTGCGAGCCTTGTGATGGAGTCGAGCAGGATTACGACGTGTTTGCCGTGTTCTACGAGCCTCTTTGCTTTTTCAATTACCATTTCGGCTACCTGTATGTGCCTGGTAGGCGGCTCGTCAAAGGTGGAGCTGATAACCTCGCCCTTTACAGTGCGCTCCATATCGGTTACCTCTTCCGGCCTTTCATCTATCAGCAGGACTATGAGGTACACTTCAGGATGGTTTTCTGAGATAGAATTAGCAATTTTCTGCAAAAGCATGGTTTTGCCGGTTCTCGGAGGAGCCACGATCAGCCCCCTCTGCCCCTTGCCGAGAGGTATTAATAAATCCATTATCCTCATGCCGACATCTTTGTCTTTGTTTTCGAGGCGTATCATTTCAAAGGGATAAAGAGGGGTCAGGTTGTCAAAAAACACCTTGTCTCTTATCTTTGCAGGGTCTTCGCTGTTGATGGTCTCAACCTTTAAAAGGGCGAAATATTTCTCCCCTTCTTTCGGAGGCCTTACCTGCCCCGCGACAGTGTCGCCGGTGCGAAGGTCGAATTTGCGTATCTGCGAAGGCGAGACATAAATATCGTCAGGGCCGGGCAGATAGTTGTAGTTGGGCGAACGCAGAAATCCGAATCCGTCAGGAAGTATTTCCAGCACGCCCTCTCCAAATACAAGGCCGTTCTGTTTTGTCTGGGATTCGAGGATTTTAAAGATAAGGTCCTGTTTCTTCATCGTGGTGATGTTCTCGAGATTCAGTTCTTTTCCGATTTTCTGCAGTTCTGACATCTTCTTGAGCTTTAAATCTGTAATGTTCATTAAGTTAAACCTCCCGTGTAATTAACGGTTTTCCGGATTTTTATTTAGACACAAAACTTCTGCAAATTTTCAAGGGATTTTCAGAAGTAACTTTGCGGCTTTGAAATCGTATTAACTATATATTTTTTACGGGTTTTTGTCAACAAAATATTTTTTCATTGTCAATGCAAAGTAGAAATGTCCTATTGTCCGTAAAGTACTAAAGCAGTCTCCGTAACCGTTTGTTTAATTTACTTATTCTCAACTCTCATCTAAAGGTCTGACACCGGCTCTTCCTTATCCCAAAGGCATATTTTGTCAAGTTATAGTCCTTTGCCTGCCGCTCGTCTTTGCCCCTGCTCTCCAAATGCCGTTAAAAAAATCGTAGAGGCGGATTTCAAACCCGCCTCGTCTTTGTCTTGCCCTGTCCTGTTTCCATCTGCCGTTCTCTGTATTTACTCCGGCGCCGTCTTTTTATCAGGTGTCAAGTCAGGGCCTGACACGATCTTTTAACTCCGGCGCCGTCTTTTTATCAGGTGTCAGGTCAGGGCCTGACACGATCTTTTAACACGATCTTTTAAAAAACACATTGCAAAATGTAAAAAGGAAAAAATCTAAAATGTTAATTGTTCCTCGCAAAACGTAAGCCGACGCTGCTGTACTCGTTATACGTAGCGCTGATGAACCGGACGCCCACCCGCAGGCTGCTCGCGGTGTCGTCGTAGCTGCCGCCCCGTATCACACGGGAGGAGCCGCTCGCAGGCCCTCTATAATTCGATGTTTCGGGCGGATAATCCCCGTGCCAATCCCAGCACCGCTCCCACACATTTCCTGACATATCATAAATATCAAGGCTGTTCTCTGTTTTACCGCCGACATCGTGCGTAACATCTCCCGAACTCATGTCGTACCACGCCACAGTCGTGCATGCAGCCACATCCGTATAATCCGCCCCGGCGCCGCTTGCAAAATCACGCGATGCCCAGTCTGACCCGTCTATATAACTTGCCGCGTACTGCCACTCGCCCTCTGTCGGCAGCCTGTATCCGTTTGCGTTCCAGTTTACATAGGGATTGTCAAAACTGCCGGGGGTTGTATTTATACTGCTTCCGTACGCGCCGTCAGTGGAATTCTTTATCGGCGTTGTAAATCCGGAGTCAGAGTAATACACAGGCGTAAGCCCGGTCATCAGGCTGTATGCGTTGCACCATACTATAGTATCCCTCCAGTTTATCGTCGTCACAGGCTCGTATTTCGCAGCGGCCGGCGCAGCTCCGGGTGTTCCATTTTTACCTTCTTTGCCGGCGTTCGCAAATGTATATCCATTAACAATTGCCCATTGATACACCGTGTACCATAACTCATAAGTCACTTCATACTGCCCCATTTTAAAAGCGGATATTGTGTGGCTGAAACTATTTCCCAAAGTATCTGTCTGGGTAAACGTCCCGCCGGGAACTGATACAAGCGAATTATATGAAAGTCCCGCCACTGTTGTCTGCGTTGCGTTCGGCGTGTTTATCGCTTCGGGGGTTGTAGGACTGTTACTCTCAGTGCACGAAGATAATACTGCAAATACAAATACTGCTGCAATTAAAAATGATAATGTTTTTTTCATAACCGTCTCCTTTTTTTTATCCGCGCCCGTATATTTTAGATTAGATTCTATATTACCCTCCCCCCGCTATTTTTTCAAGTTTTATTGCCGGTTACACAAAAAAACCGGCACCGTGCCTTGGCTCAAGGCATTATAACAAAACCCTTATCGACACTATTATAATTCATAATATTTGACAGAAAACAACCGTTTAAGTTCCATAAATCTGTTATTACGGAAAAAACCCAAAACAAACACCGCGCCTTATCGTCCTCGCCCCTTCCCCCGTTTTCTTTTGTCTGTCTCTTTCCATCGTCTTTATCCCTGTCTTTCCAAATGCCGTCAAAAAAATCGTAGAGGCTGGTTTTCGAAGTCCTCGCAGCAAAGCGGAGGGGATAACCCGCCTGCTCTTGTTTTTGTTTTTTGTATTGTCCTGTCCTCCAAATGCGGATCAAAAAAATCGTAGAGGCGGGTTTCACGAAGTCCTCGCAGCAAAGCGGAGGGGAAACCCGCCTGCTCTTGTTTTGTCTTATCTTGTATGTTACGGCAGCCGCCCTTCTTCCCCAACCCTAACTCCTTAACCTTCGTTTCTGCAGGGGCCACGTAAATTACATACGGGACTGCGCTGTGCGGCCCGGTCTTGGCTGTAAAGTATTAAAGCAGTCTCCGGCACCGTCCTTATTTTTTTTTCTTTTTCCCGGGCTTTTTAATCTGTCTTGTATTTTCCGGTTTCCCGATTTGTTTTATCTTCTTTTCAGCTTCCAGAAAATCCTGCTCTGCGTTTGACGGAGCTCTTAACTGTGTTACCTTGTATTTTTCGTATTCCTCATGAGCTTTTTGCAGGGCTTTATCATGGCTTATTGCGCCTGCATGGGTAAGTATGTTCCTGCCTGAAATTTTTAAGAACTCGTCCAGTTTGTCTATCCAGCCCTTCATATACATGGGCCTGCGGTTAACAGCCTGTATTTCAGCAAATTCAAGATACAGAGTGACTATCCTATTTAACATGTCCAGCTCATCTTCTTTGAGATAATTCTTGGCTATTTCCGATTCAGTCCTGCTGACGCTGCCGCCAACCCAGTTTGTCATACCCATATTAGGCTTTGAGGAATCTGCCCTGCCGTAAATAACCTCTGCGGCAGTCTGCCCATGAGCAGCCCAGTGCATTTTGTTCTGTATAGCGGCAAAGAATTTTTTAGAAACATCAGTGTTTGGGTCATAATCAATACTGGTCGCGTATATGTCCAGAACTTTACGCCAGAAAAGTTTTTCAGATGAGCGTATATCCCTTATACGCCTGAGCAGTTCATCAAAATACCCGCCCCCGCCGGCCAGTTTCAGCCGCTCATCATCCATGGTAAAGCCTTTTATTATGAATTCCTTGAGCCTTTGCGTGGCCCAGATACGAAACTGCGTGCCTCTTATAGTGTTTACCCTGTATCCGACGGAAATTATAGCGTCAAGATTGTAGTATTCCAGGCTGCGCTTTACCTCACGCCCCCCCTCTTTTTGAACTGTTGCAAAATTTGCAACAGTTGCCGTCTGCTTTAACTCTCCTGTTTCATAAATATTATCCAAATGCCTGCTTATGCCGGACTTGTCCAACTGAAAAAGCTCCGCCATCTGATTCAAGGTCAGCCATACAGTCTCATCCTGCATGCGGGTCTGAACCTTTATTTTGCCGTCTTCTGTGGTATAGAGCAGGAATTCCGTCTTTGCAGGAAAACCACTTTTTTCAGACATACAGTAGTCCTTTCATCATATGTTTAAAAACAAGCCCGGCGGCTGATTCTATAATTTGGTATTTCCGTTTTTTCCCTCCTGGTTTGTGGGGGTATTATAACAAAAGGGGTGTAATGGGTCAATTGCAGGATGCCGGCTGGTATCCTGTCTTTTTCTGTATTCCCATCGGCATAGGTAAGTAGAGCGGCCGGCTTCAGCTGCCGTTCGTCTTTGCCCCCGTTTTCACAACCGCCGTCAAAAAAATTGTAGAGGCGGGTTTCACGAAGTCCTCGCAGCAAAGCGGAGGGGAAACCCGCCTGCTCTTGTTTTGTCTTATCTTGTATGTTGCGACAGCCGCCCTTCTTCCTCAACCCTCTTCCCTATCCTTTGTTTTTGCAGAGGCACCACGCTCCCGTAAACTACATACGGGACTGCGCCATGCGGCCCGGTTCTATGTTGTAAAGTATTAAAGCAGTCTCAGACACCATCTTTTTTTCAAACCCCGGATAATTCATCGGCAATATGTGCAAGCCCGATATGCCGTATTTTCATGCCGTGTAAAATCATATTGTAAGGTTTTTCTGTATTATGTGACACTATAAAATTCAAGCCTTCGGGATGGTGTCCCCTGAAAATCTTCAGATTTCCCGCATCAAAGCCGGACGACTGCCATTTGCACTCAACGGCGTGTGCCCTGCCTCTTCCGGCTGAAATGACAAAATCCACTTCATGGCACCGTGTGTCCCGCCAGTAATTTATTCTTTTATCCTGCAGTACCGCGGTCATCTCGTTTAAAACCATGTGTTCCCACATTACCCCGTAATCATCACTCCTCAGGGAATCCCAGCCCCTGGTAAAAGCCACGAACCCGCTGTCAAAACCGTAAATTTTCGGCATTGATACTATTTCGCTTCCGGAATCCCCGGAAAACGGGCGTAGTACGCTTACAACGCCGGTTGCCTCCATCACGGATATGTAGTTTTTCACGGTGTGCCTTGAAATCTCACAGGCGCGACCGAATTTAACGGCGTCAAACATCCCGCCGCTTTGCGACATCACGAGCTCAAACATCTTCATGAAGGCTTCCCTTTTTTCCAGCCTGAAAAGTTCCAGTATGTCCTTTGACCAGTATGAATCAAGCCATTCATTATATGCAGGCCTGTCAAGCTGCGGGCTCAGCAGAAACGGCGGCAGGCCGCCGTGCAAAAGCCTCGTTTTCATCGGTACATGCCCGAACTCCTCTGTGTCGCGCCATATTGCCGGCGTAAGATGCAGGGTATATTTTCTGCCTGTCAGGGTATCGCTGAATTTTTTCATGGCCTCCAGAGACGACGACCCGGTTGCTATGACCTTTGTCCCGGGGTAATGATCAGATGCTAATTTCAGCAGTTGTGCCGGATTTGATAACCTGTGTATCTCATCGAGCGCGATCAACTTACCGGCATTGTCTTTTAAAAACGATTCATTTTCAGCCATCTTCCTGATTTCAGGCATTTCACAGTCGAAATATTCAATCCCCGGCATGCTTTTGCACAGCATGGTCTTTCCCGCGCGCCGTACCCCGCGCAGCCACAGGACGCTTCTCTTTTTCAGGAGTTCCTGAACTTTTTCAACCCAGAATGTTCTGTTTATCATAGTAAATACAATATACAAATAATGACATTAAATGTCAAGTCTGGTTTTAGCCGAAAATCAAGGCAATGCCTGTCTTTTTTTACAAATGCCGTCCAAAAAATCGTAAAGGCGGGTTTCTAACCCGCCTGCTCTTGTTTGGTCTTATCTTGTATGTTGCGGCAGCCACCCTTCTTCCTCAACCCTAAATCTTCATCCTCCCCGTAGAGCGGCCGGCTTCAGCTGCCGCTCGTCTTTGCCCCTGCTTTCCAAATGCCGTTAAAAAAATCGTAGAGGCGGGTTTCAAACCCGCCTCGTCTTTGTCTTGCCCTGTCCTGTTTCCATCTGCCGTTCTCTGTATTTACTCCGGCGCCGTCTTTTTATCAGGTGTCAAGTCAGGGCCTGACACGATCTTTTAACAGCTTCAATCTGATAGCTTTGATTTGGATCAAAGTGTAATTTCATTTTTTATCCTTTTTCTTCGTCTCTAACCTTCGCGATGCCTGTTCCAACTGTTTTATTTCGTCTATCATCCCCTCTGCTTCCTTTGCTTCCCTCCTGCGCTGTTCAAATAAGGCATACTCCTCGTGCGCATGTTCCTCTGCCCGCTCCTTACTGACAGAGCCCTCATTTGCCAGAACTTTCCTGCTGTTAAAGACGAGGAATTCATCCAATTTTTTCTCCCAGTCCCTCAGGAACACCTGTTTTCTCATCTTTGCCTGGTCCTCGGCAAAATCAAGCCACATTACCACTATGCGGTTCAGGCTTTCTATCTCATCCTCTTTAAGATAATTCTTGGCTGTGGCGACGTCGGTCCTCCTGACTTCGCCCTCTTTCCAGTTAGTCAGCCCCATATTTGGCTTTCCGGAATCCGCCCTTGTTTTGATTATCTCCGCGGCTGTCATGCCCGTGGCGGCAAAATGCAGCTTGTTTTGTATTACACTGTAAAATTTGTTTACCCGCTCATCAGACGGATTATAATCCGCCGCCATGGCGAATATTTCCCTGACGCGCAGGTATACCCTGCGCTCGCTCGCCCGAATGTCACGTATTCTTGCAAGCATCTCGTCAAAATAGTCCGGGACGGCTGAGCCCTTGACGGGCGGATTTTTAAGCCGCTCATCATCCATAACAAATCCCTTGATCATATATTCTTTCAACCGCCGGGTTGCCCAAATGCGGAAATGTGTGGCAATCAGGCTCTTTATGCGGTAACCAACCGATATGATCATATCCAGATTATAGAATTCAAGATTCCTCTTAATTTCCCTGCCGCCCTCATTTTGAACTGTTAAGGATTCCTTAACAGTTGACTCACGCAATAATTCCCCTTCATTATATATGTTTTTCATGTGCAAGCTGATATTAGGAACAGTAGTCTGAAATAATTCAGCCATCATCTGCTGTGTCAGCCACACCGTCTCATTTTCAAGCCTCACATCGAGATTTACATTACCGTCATCTGATTTATAAACTATTATCCCGCTTTTGCCGCCATCAGTGACTATCTGCTTACTTTTAGCCTTTGTTTTCCTTTTATTTCTTTCCATAAATACCGCCTTTAAATAGTAAAATATATGTCGATACTGTCAACGCTTCCACCAGGAACCCGCCTGCCCGCCGGCTTGTATGGTAGAGGTGGAAAATTCCCCATTGGTCATTGGAAAACCCCGGTGTCAGCCCCTGACCTGACACCTGAGAAACTAAAGAAATAAAACCGTCCGGGGATATAGAGGGGTTTTTACGAGCCGTTAGGCACAACCCCGGAACGGTTTTTGGGAGGTTATTTATTGATTGGTCTTTTCTATATTCCCGCTCTCTATCTATCTTCTGTAATCCCCAGTCTCTCATTCCGCAACCCCAATGTTTGGTTATTTTGTTTATACACAGAATCTTACCAATCCCAGCAGATATTTTCAATTATTATCTCCCTATCAACCCCATCCGCCCTTGATACATAAAGTTTTTATTATTTCCTTATTCCCCAACCCCTATTCCTTATCCTCAGTCCCATCCAATCCCGGGATGTATTTTCAATTCTTTTAATCTCAAAAGGCTAAGGCTGTGAAAAGTATTTAAGCAGTCTCCGGCACAGTCTTAAGGTCAAGGCTTGACGCCTTTTTTTGTTTTGTTTGTTGCTTTTTTGGATTTTGTTTCCGGGATAGGAGTAGGTTTTAAATCCTCGCATGAATATCTGCCCCGGCCCTTTATGTATATGTTGTAAAACTTACCTTTTGAAGGCGCATTAGAAAATTCTTTTATGACTGCGCTATTAATGCCGCAGTATGCATAGTATGTTTGATTTAACAGCAAAATCATAATCTTATCCGAGCGGTTATACCATATTTCGTTTATGAAAGAAGAATCAACACTATAGGTTTTATACTTGTCAAGACTTACATATCCAAAATACTTTACATAGATAGTCTGTGCCAAAGCGGCGGAAAAAAACATAAGTATAAATCCCATAACTAAAAACGGTCTTCTTACATGCGCCTCCTTAACACCAGAGTGATACATTTCAGACCTTTACTTGAAAACTTACACAATATTAATGTTGGATTCTTCCATTCACCGACTCTCAACTCTCATCTAAAGGTCTGACACCGCATCTTCTTTTCCACCCGCCCCGAAACATCAGGTGTCAGGTCAGGGCCTGACACCATCTTTTAACACCGTCTTTCAATCTTTTAATCAGAATATGTACCCAACATAATACTCGAGCGAAGTCAGATAAGTATTTGAAGCCGTAGAACCAAATGTTTTGGGTTGATACAAAGAAAAAGAAACTCCTGTTGTAAATCTATGATCTAACATGACAAAATCAGAGCCTAGTTCAAATACAAAAGAGAGTCCAAACGACTTAAGGAACAAATACCTATTTAGATTGTCTATATGCTCAGAAATCGGGGAAACTGTTTTTATTCCAACACCAATAAACAAGTCATACAAATCCGTCATATTAAACATAATCCTGGAAGTCAACTGAAGCTCAATAGTTTGCCTTTTACAATTTTCAAATATCGTCAAGGTTTCATTTCTTATGAATACACCGTATTCATCTCTAATTTCAAATTCTACTTCGGTTGCGCTTCTTGTATTTAAAAATTGATATTTTGATGTAAAAC